>NZ_CP047569.1:1288750-1615000 GCF_009903625.1 Microbulbifer sp. ALW1
GGCCCTGCGTCGCGCCCAGAAACCCTGGTCGCCGGTGATCAAATCCGAGGTAGAGGACCTGATCCTGTTCTGCGCCATTGGCGTGGTGGTGGGCGGTCGTCTCGGCTACATGTTCTTCTACAACTTTGGCGAACTGGTGCAGCACCCGCTCAGTCTGTTCAAGGTCTGGGAGGGCGGCATGAGCTTCCACGGCGGCCTCATCGGGGTGATGGTTGCGGCGACGATCTATGCGCGCAAGATCGGCACTACCTTCCCCGCGCTGATCGATTTTGTGGCGCCGTTGGTACCCATTGGCCTAGGGCTCGGGCGTATCGGCAATTTTATCGGCCAAGAGTTGTGGGGGCGGGAAACCGACATGCCCTGGGGAATGGTCTTTCCCCGTGACCCGCAGCTGTTGGTACGTCACCCTTCGCAACTTTACCAGGCGTTTCTTGAGGGCCTGGTCCTGTTTGTGGTGTTGTGGATTTTCTCCCGCAAGCCGCGCCCACGTTTGGCTGTGGGTGGGCTGTTCATCCTGCTTTACGGTATTTTCCGCTTCCTGGTGGAGTTTGTGCGCCAGCCAGATACCGGCATCAGTGTGATGTTCGGCTGGATGACCCGCGGTCAATTGCTGTGCCTGCCGATGATCGCTGCCGGTATCATCTTGCTGATCTGGAGTTACCGCACCCAGCCGCTGCCCGAAGGCCGTGGCCAGGGTGAAACACCGAATGCCGCAGGGCAGGATAAGAAACAGAAGGGCTCCAGCAAGCCCAGTAACGGCGCCGCCAAGCGCGAAGCCAACTAACTTTACGGCCGGTTATATAAATGAAGCAGTATCTCGACCTCATGCGCCATGTGCGCGACAGCGGCACCCTCAAAAGCGATCGCACGGGCACCGGTACCCGCAGCGTATTCGGTTATCAAATGCGCTTTGATCTGGCCGAGGGTTTTCCGTTAATTACCACCAAGAAATGCCACCTGCGCTCCATCATTCACGAGCTGCTGTGGTTCCTGAAGGGCGATACCAATATTGGCTACCTGCAGGAAAACGGCGTGCGCATCTGGGATGAGTGGGCGACGGAAAAGGGCGACCTCGGGCCTGTCTACGGCTATCAGTGGCGCTCCTGGCCTACCGCCGATGGTCGCCATATCGACCAGATAAAAGACCTTGTTCAGCAGCTCAAGACGCGCCCGGATTCCCGCCGCCTGATTGTCAGTGCCTGGAACCCGGCGGACCTGCCCGATGAAGGGGTCTCCCCAAGTGCCAATGCGGCAGCCGGCAAAATGGCGCTGGCACCCTGCCACGCCCTGTTTCAGTTCTACGTGGCCGATGGCAAGTTGTCCTGCCAGCTGTACCAGCGCAGTGCGGATATCTTCCTGGGGGTGCCTTTCAATATCGCTTCCTACAGCCTGCTCACCCTGATGCTGGCGCAAGTGTGTGGCCTTGAGCCCGGCGATTTCGTGCATACCTTCGGTGACGCCCACCTCTACTCCAACCATATGCAGCAGGTGGAGGAGCAGTTGTCCCGGGAACCCCTGCCGCTGCCGAAGATGGTGATCAACCCCGAAGTGAAAGACCTGTTCGAGTTCCGCTTTGAGGACTTTGAGCTACAGGGTTACCAGGCGCACCCGCACATCCCCGCCCCGGTGGCGGTATGATGGCGGGGCTGAAACCACCGCTGGCCATGATTGTGGCGATGGCGCGCAATCGCGCCATCGGTCGCGAGAATGCGCTGCCCTGGAGGATTTCCGGGGACCTGCAGTTTTTCAAGCGCACCACCCTGGGCAAGCCCGTGGTGATGGGGCGCAAGACCTTTGAATCCATCGGTCGACCGCTGCCGGGGCGGAAAAATATCGTTATCACCCGCAATCCGGACTGGCGCGCAGAGGGGGTGTCGCTGGCGGCATCCCTGGAACAGGCGCTGGCGCTGGCTGCGCAAGCGGCGGCGGCGGGTGATGGTGCTGAAGAGATTATGGTCATTGGTGGTGCTGAAATTTACCGCCAGGCAATGCCCTTGGCACAGCGTTTGTATATCACCGAGGTGGAAGCAGAGGTGGAGGGAGACGCCTTCTTCCCGGAACTGGATGAAACCTGGGAAGAGGTCGGAAGGGACTGTTACCCGGCTTCGGACAAGGACGAATACAACTACTGCTTAGTCCAGTACGACAGGTTTAAATAAATGCAATTTGACTAAAAAATACTCTTTCGAGTAGATTTGGTCGAATGTTGCACAGTTTGAGCCGCTGCAATTGTGTGCATGAACCCCGGGGGTGTTACCCGGGTGTTACCTTGCTACACAGGGGAGGCGGCTCAGTCAATCGGCATTTGAATAATCAATTCGCCTGTTTACAATGTGCGGCTCTTAGCTGTCTTCAAACCAAAAAACTACCGCGTTGTGGCAGCTAATTCATCGCGACCATGTTGTGAAATATTGAACCCACTGGGGGGTCTAATGAAAACCAAGCGATTCATGGCTGTGGCGCTGACCACTGCGCTGTCTGCCGGCGCACTGTACGGTAGCGTAGCCACTGCGGATACACTCGACACCGTTCTTAAAGTCGGTCAGCAGAAAACTGCGGCAGCGACTGCATCTCAAAAGCGTATCGACAAGATCGCTCAGGAAACCTCTGACCTGCTCCAGCAGTTCAAGGTTGTGAACAAAGAGATTGACGGTCTGCGTGTATACAACCGTCAGCTCGAAAAGCAGCTGGCCAACCAGCTGTCCGTGATCAAGGACCTCGACGAGTCTATCGATCAGGTCACCGTGATCGAGCGTCAAATCCAGCCCCTGATCCTGCGCATGCTGGACGGCCTGGAGCAGTTCATCGAACTGGACGCCCCTTTCAAACTGGCCGAGCGTAAAGAAAACCTCGCCGGTGTGAAGAACAATATGGACCGTTCCGATATCACTGTAGCGGAGAAATTCCGTCAGGTGCTGGAGCTGTACAACTTCGAAGCCGAATACGCGCGTAAGATCGACAGCTACGGCGATACCCTGAACGTGAACGGTCAGGATCGTGAAGTAAACGTACTGCAGATCGGCCGTATTGCCCTGGTAGCTCAGACCACCGACTCCAAAATCTCTCTGGCTTACGACAAGGCCCAGAAAGCATGGGTTGAGATCGATTCCGGCGAATACCGCCGCGCAATCATGCAGGGTCTGAAAATCGCCAAGAAACAGGCCACTACCGACATCATGACTATGCCGATTCCGGCTCCGGAGGCTGCGCAATGAAAACCATCGCCAAAAGCGTATTAGCAGTAGCTGCCGCTGGCCTGATCAGCGTTTCCGCTGTAGCCCAGGACAAAGCTACCTCCCTGGACCAACTGCTGAAAATGGTTCAGACCTCTAAAGTTGCCGAGTCTGCCGAGCACAAAAAGCGCGAAGCGGACTTCCGTCGCCAGAAAGCCAATCAGGCTTCCCTGCTGAGCCAGGCAGAAAACACCCGCACTTCTGAAGAAGCCCGCTCCGCGGCGCTGGAGAAGAAGTACGAAGAACAGGAACTGCTGGTTCAACAAAAGCGTCAGCAGCTGGACGAGCGCCTCGGCTCTCTGAAAGAACTGTTTGGTCACCTGACCTCTACCGCTGGCGACCTGCGCGCCAACCTGCAAGGTTCCCTGGTTTCCGCTCAATACCCTGGCCGTGCCGAGTTCCTCGATCAGCTGATCGACAAAATGAACTCTGCGACCAAACTGCCGACCATCAAGGAAATCGAGCGTCTGTGGTACGAGCTGCAGCGTGAGACTGTGGAGTCAGGCAAAGTTGTCAAGTTCAGCGGCACTGTGATCAAGCCCGACGGTGAGCAGGCTGAGCAGGAAGTTGTACGTGTTGGTAACTTCAACCTGGTTTCCAACGGCAAATACCTGGAAATGAACGACAACCAGAAGATGGCCGAGCTGATCCGTCAGCCCGACGGCAAGTACCTGAGCATGGCGTCTGACCTGCAGGCAGCGACCAGCGGCTTCAGCCCCTTCGGTATCGACCCCACTGGTCCTACCGGCGGTTCTTACCTGAAAGCCATGATCGCCAGCCCGAGCCTGGTTGAGCGTTGGCACCAGGGTGGCATCGTTGGTTACATCATCTCTGCAGTTGGTGTAGTTGCGGTACTGCTGGCCCTGTGGCGTCTGCTGGTGCTGTCCGGTGTTAACTCTAAAGTGAATGCCCAGCTGCGCTCTTCTACTCCAAACACCAACAACCCGCTGGGTCGTGTTCTGGCTGTTGCGGAAGAGAACAAAGGTGTTGACGGCGAGACTCTGGAACTGAAGATGGAAGAAGCGGTGCTGAAAGAGCGTCCGGCCATCGAATCCGGTCTGAACCTGCTGAAGATCATCGCCATGGTTGCTCCGCTGCTGGGTCTGCTGGGTACCGTTACCGGTATGATCATCACCTTCCAGGCGATCACCATCTTCGGCGCGGGCGATCCTAAAGCCATGGCGGGTGGTATCTCCTCTGCACTGGTAACCACCGTTCTGGGTCTGGTCGTGGCTATCCCGACCGTGCTGCTGCACACCATCGTGAACGGCCGTGCCAAGCGCATCCTGCACATCCTGGACGAACAGAGTGCCGGTATCGTTGCAGAAAACGCTGAGCGTAAATAAGAGGAGGCGGCAACATGCACGCATTAAATGACGCATGGGCCGCCGTCAACGCCTTTATGGCGTCGGGCGGGCCAGTACTACTTCTGATCGCCGGCCTGACCTTCTTCATGTGGACGCTGATTTTCGAGCGGGTCTTTTACTTCAATGGCGGTCTGAAACGTGACGTTCAGGGCGCCGTGGACACCTGGGAAGCGCGCCCCGAGCGCAAATCCTGGAGTGCTCACCAGATCCGCTACGCACTGGTTTCCCGGGTATCCGAGAAAATTCAGAGCAATATGGACATGATCCAGACTTGTGTTGCCCTGGCGCCGTTGTTCGGCCTGCTGGGTACTGTCTGGGGCATGATCAACGTGTTCGAAGTTCTCGCGATCACTGGCGGTGGTGATGCCAAGCAAATGGCCAGCGGTGTATCCATGGCCACCATCCCGACAATGGCGGGTATGGTGACTGCACTGTCTGGGGTATTTGCCAATACCTACATCACCCGTACCGCAGAGCGTGAAACCCAGCTGCTGGAAGATCATCTGACGATGGATCACTGACGGCACCACTGTACAGGTGCGCAGGTTCCTCAATTGGGGCCTGTTCACCGGAAGGTTTAGCCAATTCAGGGAGCTTTCACTATCACATCGCTGATGTGCAGGCTCCACAAGGCCAAATCTCGCTATTAGCATTTCGCTAGAGAGAGTTGCAATGAGCAGAAAAAAGACTACGGCAGAAGAAGAAGGGCAAGCAATTGACCTCACGCCCATGCTGGACGTGGTGTTCATCATGCTGATCTTCTTCATCGTCACCGCGACCTTTATCAAGGAGCCGGGCGTCGATGTTGTTAAGCCGGAAGCGACTACCGCTGACCTCAAAGCCGCCTCTATTCTGGTAGCGATTAACGACAACGACGAAATCTGGATTGCCAAAGAGCAAGTAGACGACCGCCTGGTGAAAAACACCCTGGAGCGTCTCTATGCCGAAAACCCGAAAGGGTGGTTGGTTATTCAGCCCGATAAGAAGGCGAGTATCGAGAAGGTTGCCCTGATCGCAGATGCGGCCAGGAAGATCGGAATCGAGAAAGTCTCGGTCGCTACAGAGAAGAGTTAACAGCTATGAACCCGGTAAGACTAGTAGGGGCGGGTGCGCTGGCGGTAGCCACCACTTTTGCCCTGATCTTCACCATGCATGCGCTGATCGAAGCCAACTTGGGTGCTCCCAAAGAGGAAGAGCAGATCAAGGTAGCCGACGTCGTGATGCCGGAGCAGAAGATCGAAACGCAATACGATACCAGCAAACCGGACAAGCCCGACGAACCTGAACAGCCGCCGCCCGATATGCCGGAGCCGGAGTTTGACCAGCCTGACGTAGACAATGCTTTGAACATGTCTGCCCCGGCTGCCAGCGCCGACCTCAACGTGGGTGGTATCGGTGGTTTCGCCTCTGAAGGTGACTACCTGCCGATCGTGAAGGTTCAGCCCCAGTATCCGCGTCGCGCACTGCAGCGTGGTATTGAAGGTTGGGTAGTTGTGGAATACACGGTAACCAAGAACGGCTCTGTGCGGGACCCGAAAGTCGTGGAAGCATTCACGCTCGACGGTAACCCCACCACTATCTTCAACAGTGCGGCGATCAAGTCTGCGTTGAAGTACAAGTACAAGCCGCGGGTTGTTGATGGTGAGCCAATTGAAGTGCCTGGTGTAAAAACCAAGATCAGCTTCAACATGGCCAAGAACTAATAGGGGACGCATATGATTATGACGACCGTGACGAAAAGCCTTTCCAGGCTCGTCCTGCGCACGTCCGTAGCGCTGCCCCTGGTACTGGCACCAGCCGTAAGCGTTACGGTACTGGAGGCTGCGGGTGTATCTGCACCTTTCGCCCAGGCGGAAGCCCAGAGCGAGCAGAAGACCCGCAAAGTGCCGGCCATGCGTGAGAACGTGTTCAAAAAGCTGGGTGCTGTGCAGGAAGCTGCCGATGCCCAGAACTGGCCGGCCGCGCTGGCTGCTCTGAAGGAAATGGAAGCGGGAAAAGACAAGTACAACGGCTATGAAATAGCGCAGATGTACTACTTCTACGGCTTCGTTTATTTCCAGATGGAGCGCTACAACGACGCCATCGCCAACTACAAGAAAGTACTGCAGCAGGGTGAATCCAACCTGCCAGTAGCACTGGAAGTAGGAACCCTGTTCACCATAGCCCAGCTGTACTTTGTAACCGAAAACTACAAAGAAGCAGTCAACTACCTGAACAAGTGGTTCGCGGTTTCCGATCGCATTACTGCCGATTCTTACGCGTTGCGCGCCCAGGCTTACTACCAGCTGGGTGACAACAACAAGGCACTGGCCGATATGAACCAGGCAGTGTCCATGTACGAAAAAGAAGGCAAGGTGCCCAAGGAACCATGGTTCGGCCTGCAGCGTTTCCTCTACTACGAGAAGAACGACTACAAGCAAGTGACCAACATCCTTGAGAAGCTGGTTAAGCACTACCCGAAAGGGGAGTACTACAAGCAGCTGGCGGGCATGTACGGCGAACTCAAGCGTGAAGACGATATGCTTCACATGATGGAAGCCGCCTACCTTGCTGGTGCCCTGCAGAAAGAGAAAGAGCTGTTGAACATGGCTTACCTCTTTATGGGTGCGGAAATGCCGTACAAGGGTGCCAAGGTAATCGACAAGGGTATCAAAGAGAAAAAGATCCCGCGTACCTCCAAGAATCTGGAAACCCTGGCTCAGGCTTACCAGATGGCTCAGGAGCTGCAAAAGTCGATTCCGGAGCTGGAAGCAGCGGCCAGCATGTCTGATAAAGGCGACCTCTATTCCCGTCTGGCAGGTATTTACCTGGATCTGGACAAGAATAAGGAAGCGGTAGACATGGGTGCGAAGGCGCTGAAAAAGGGCGATATCAAACGTCCCGATCAGCTCTACATCGTGCTGGGTATGGCCAATGCCAACCTGAAGAAGTACGACGCTGCACTGAAGAACTTCAAAGAAGCGAAGAAAGACAAGCGCTCCGAGAAGTTTGCCAGCCAGTGGATTACGTTCGTAGAGAACGAAGCGGAGCGGGAAAAGCAACTGGCAATGTAAGCCGGGTGTTTTATCCGAACCGAGAGGCCGCACTTAGTGCGGCCTTTTTTTTGTCTGATTTTTGCGTGGACTGGCGTTTACTTGGTCAATAAATGGGAATTATTTGCATTTTCGCCAGAATCGACTAAATACTGAAAGTAGCTGATCAGCTTTTTCCGCCGCGCTACGACACTCAGTCGCTGGCGCGACCAATCAACACCTGAAAATAAAAAGGAGAGGTGTTTATGGAACAGGCTTATCTGCCCAATACCATTCCCCAGTTTTCCATTTCCAAAAAATCGGCAGTCCTGCTACGCAACGGCACGTTTGCGCTCGGCGTTACCGGGCTGTTACTGCTGGGTATGTCGCAACTGATTGCCACTGACTACCGGGCACCAACGGAAGCGCTTCCCCCCAGGGTTGCGCCGATTCATATGCCGGAGGTAACACCTACGGTCTATCGATCGGATCCGGTGCTGAAGCCCCAGGAAATACCGCCGACCGTTCAGCCAACCGTGGTGGAGCGGAATATTGAACCGGGCGATGTGCCGATAACTTTTGAGCCACCGGTGGTCGAGCGGCGGACATTCGATCCGACGCTGGTGAATGCCGATCCTTTGCCCATCTACAAGCCGGCGCCGCGCTACCCGCGCAGGGCACTGGCGAGGGGTATAGAGGGTTATGTAGTGGTGGAATTCACTATTAGCACGAATGGCAGTGTGAAAAACCCGAGTGTTGTCGGTGGCTATGATAGCGCCGGCGTGCCGACGGATATTTTCAACAGTGCCGCACTCAATGCGGTGGAGCGTTTCAAATACCGACCTTTGATGTCTGAGGGGCAACCGGTGGAGAAGCACGGTGTGCGCAATCGGATCAGTTTCAAAATGGCAGAATAAGGGGTAAGGCAAAAAATAGCGGGCTTATCGGCCCGCTATTTTTTTAAGGGATATCGACTCGCAGATCAGTCGATCTCTCGTACCGCGCCCTTGTCGGCGCTGGTAGCGAGCAGTGCATAGGCCTTGAGTGCGCGGCTAACCTTGCGCGGGCGGACCTTGGCAGGCTTCCAGCCTTCCTGGCCCTTGTTATTCATGGCTTCGCGGCGGCGATGAAGCTCCGCTTCCGGAATGTCTACTTCGATCAGGCGCTTGGGTATATCGATGCGCACCAGATCGCCGTCCTGCACCAGGCCGATATTGCCTCCACCAGCGGCTTCCGGTGAGACGTGGCCAATAGACAGGCCGGAGGTGCCACCGGAGAAGCGGCCATCGGTAATCAGGGCACAAGACTTACCCAGCCCCTTGGATTTCAGGTAGCTGGTGGGATACAGCATCTCCTGCATACCGGGGCCACCTTTTGGGCCCTCGTAGCGCACAATAACCGCTTCTCCTTCCTTCACCTTGCCTTCCAGGATGTGTGCCACGGCGTCTTCCTGGCTCTCGACAATATGTGCCGGCCCTTCGAACTGCCACAGTTCCTCTTCCACCCCGGAGGTTTTTACCACACAGCCGTCCGGCGCGAGGTTACCGAACAGCACTGCCAGGCCGCCCTCTTGCGAGTAGGCATGCTCCACCGAGCGAATGCAGCCGTTCTCGCGATCGCCGTCCAGGTTGTTCCAGCGGCAATCCTGACTGAAGGCCGTCTGGGTTGGGATACCGGCGGGGCCGGCGCGGAAGAATTTGTGTACTGCGGGGTCGTCGGTACGGCGAATGTCCCATTGCTCCAGCGCTTCCTTGAAGGAGTTGCTGTGTACCGTGGGCAGGCTGGCGTCCAGCAGTCCGCCGGCTTCCAGTTCCCCGAGAATCGACATGACGCCGCCGGCGCGGTGAACGTCTTCGATATGGTATTTCTGGGTATTGGGTGCCACTTTGCACAGCTGTGGAATCTTGCGCGACAGGCGGTCGATGTCCGCCAGGGTGAAGTCCACTTCACCTTCCAGGGCTGCGGCGAGCAGGTGCAGAATAGTGTTGGTGGAGCCGCCCATGGCAATGTCCAGCGCCATCGCATTGGAGAAAGCAGCGCGATTGGCAATGGTGCGCGGCAGCGCCGTCTCGTCGTCGTTATCGTAATAGCGTTTGGCCAGCGCCACGATTTCGCGTCCGGCACGCAGGAACAATTGTTCGCGATCGGCATGGGTGGCGAGCATGGTGCCATTGCCTGGCAGTGACAGGCCCAGGGCCTCGGTCAGGCAGTTCATGGAGTTGGCGGTAAACATACCAGAGCAGGAGCCGCAGGTCGGGCAGGCGGAGCGTTCATATTCGGCCACCTGCTCGTCGCTGGCGTCGTCGGTCGCGGCAATGACCATGGCATCCACCAGATCCAGCTTGTGATCGGCCAGCTTGGTTTTGCCCGCTTCCATGGGGCCACCGGACACAAAGATCACTGGAATATTCAGCCGCAGGGCGGCCATCAGCATTCCCGGGGTAATCTTGTCGCAGTTGGAGATACACACCAACGCGTCGGCGCAGTGGGCGTTCACCATGTATTCCACCGAGTCGGCGATGATCTCGCGACTGGGCAGGCTGTACAGCATGCCGTCGTGGCCCATGGCGATACCATCATCCACGGCGATGGTGTTGAACTCTTTCGCCACCCCACCGGCCTTCTCGATCTCCCGCGCTACCAGCTGGCCCATGTCTTTCAGGTGCACGTGCCCGGGCACAAACTGGGTGAAAGAGTTGGCCACGGCAATAATCGGCTTGTGGAAATCTTCATCCTTCATGCCGGTGGCGCGCCACAGGGCGCGAGCGCCAGCCATATTGCGGCCAGCGGTGGATGTGCGGGAGCGGTACTGAGGCATAGTGGTACTTATAACCGAAAACAATGAATTCAATGGATGGCTGCCCGGCGCGCAGGCAGGACGCGACAGATTAGCAAAACGGGAGCCTTATTGCGCGGCTTGTGGCAATGATGGAAATTGGCGCAAAGCTTGTCCGCCCTGCGCCCTGTTTATCGCAAGGCTATTACCCTTTAAGGGCCTTGCGTAAAACGCGGGAATTTCGCTGGATGTTGTAAAGAGACTTCCGGCTGGCGGGAAGCGCCGAGACGTCCACCTGGGTGAAGCCGCGCTCGATAAACCAGTGTTCGGTCTGGGTGGTGAGTACGTAAATCTCTGCCAGGTCCAGGGTTCTCGCCTGTCGTTCCAGGTGTTGCAACAGCTTGGCGCCGCGGCCGCCACCGCGAAATTCCGGGTGAATTGCCACGCAGGCGATTTCCGCGGCGATGGTATCGCCCTGTTCGTCGAGAATCGGATAGAGCGCGGCACAGGCCACCGGGGTACCGTCCACTTCCACCAGGGTGAAATGGTCGATTTCCGATTCGAGCTTTTCCCGCGAACGGCGCACCAGAATACCCTGCTTTTCCAGTGGCCGGATCAGCCCGAGAATCCCGCCGACGTCATTGATCCGCGCGCGCCGAATGACTTCGTAGCTGTCGCGGTAAATCATGGTGCCGGCACCCTCGCGACTGAGTAGCTCCTGCAATAGCGCGCCGTTATCGGCGTAGCTCAGCAGGTGTACCCGCTGGGTTCCGGCATTGCAGGCGCTGAGGGCACAGCTGAGCGTCTCGCTGTCCACGGTATCGGCAATGTCTTCCGCTTGGTGAATACTCAGGTCGTATACCGGCTCCCCATTCACCTTCAGTTGCGGCAGGTCGCGGAACAGAATCAGTTTTTCCGCCCTGAGCGCTTTGGCCGCTTCCGCCGCAAGATCCAGATAATTCAGGTTAAACAGCTCGCCGGTCAGCGAGGTACCGAATGGCGATAACAGCACCAGAGAATTTTCGTCCAGTGCGCGGGTAATCGCCGGCACTTCCATGCGCCGCACCTGGCCGGTCCAGCGCATATCGGTACCGTCGATGATGCCCACCGGGCGCGCGGTGACGAAATTCCCGGATACCACCTTCAGCGCGGAGCGCGCCATCGGCGAATCCGGTAGCCCCTGGGAAAAGGCCGCTTCAATTTCAAAGCGCAATTTACCCACCGCGGCCTTGATGACTTCCAGGGTTTCGCGGTCGGTAATGCGGGTATTGCCCTGAAAGCGGCTTTCAATGCCGGCCCTTTCCAGTGCGCGATTCACCTGCGCGCGCGCGCCGTGCACCAGCACCAGTTTTACCCCGAGGCTGATCAGCAGCGTTAGGTCATGCACCAGGTTGCGAAAATTCTCGTGCTCGAAACCGTCCCCGGGAATTGCAACCACCAGGGTTCGCCCGCGCAGGTCATTGATATAGGGCGCAGCGTTTCGGAACCAGTTAAGTGTGGTGTTATCGGTGTTCACGACGATGTCATTTCAGCAGGTGGCTCGGTTAGTAAGCGAATATACCGCATTTTCTGCGGGATTAATTTCCAATTACTGTTTCATTTTTGTTTAAAAACGCAGATTTTTCCGCGAAGGTGACGATACCGGGTGCGCTTTTACGAGACCGTCTGCGGCCAGGACGGCCGCAGACGAGCCCCCAGGGATGGGTTTACGGCGTGTCTCGTAAAAGCGCACCCGGTAGCGGCACCGCCACAGGTCTTCAATCTTGCTCGCGACTACAGGCAGAAACGCCCGATCATGCCTCTGAGAATTTCCACCATCGGGTCAATCCGCTCCAATCCCAGATACTCATCCGGCTGGTGTGCCTGGTCGATATCCCCGGGACCGAGCACGATGGTCTGCATCCCGAGTTTTTGTAAAAAAGGCGCCTCGGTTGCAAAAGCTACACTCTCGGCGCTGTGGCCGGTAAATTTCTCCGCGACCTGCACGAGTTCAGACTGTGCCGGTTCCTCGAAGGCCTCGACCCCACCGATCAGTGAATCCATTTCCAACGAAATTTTTTCGCCACTGACGGTATCTTTCAGGCGCTGATGAAGCTCACCGCGTAGTTCCTCCATCGGCATGCCCGGCAGTGGGCGCAGATCGAACTGCAATTCGGTGTGGCCACAAATACGGTTGGGGTTGTCGCCGCCGTGAATACAGCCCAGGTTCAGGGTGGGAACCTGCACGGCAAAACCGGGATTCTGGTAGCGCTCTTGCCACTCCCCACGCAGTTTGAGAATTTCCGACATGGCGGTGTGCATGGCTTCCAGCGCACTAGCGCCGTAGGCGGGATTGGACGAGTGCCCGGCCTGGCCGGTAATGCGCAGCCGTTCCATCATCATGCCCTTGTGCATGCGGATGGGCTTGAGGCCGGTGGGCTCGCCGATAATCGCGTAGCGGGCTTTGGGCAGACCGGCTTGCACCAGCGCGCGGGCGCCGGACATGGAGGTTTCTTCATCGGCGGTGGCGAGAATGATCAGCGGTTGCTGCAGCGGCTTATTCGCAAAGGCTTTCGCGGCTTCAATCGCCAAGGGGAAAAAACCTTTCATATCCGTACTGCCGAGACCGTAAAAACGGTTGTCGCGCTCGCTCAGTTTGAACGGGTCTGACTGCCAGCGGTCGTCATCGTAAGGCACTGTATCCGTGTGCCCCGCAAGCACCAGTCCACCATCGCCCTGACCCAATGTGGCGATCAGGTTGGCTTTGTGGGGCTGGTCCTCCATGGGCATGATTTCGATGCGAAAACCCAGGGTCTCCAGCCAGGCAGCCAGCAGGTCGATCACGCCGCGGTTGCCCATATCCAGTTTGGGATTGGTGGCACTGACGCTGGGGCTGGCAACCAGTTGTTGCAGCTGGCTCTGCAGCGTTGGCAGAGTGCGGATGCTCATTTCATTTGTCCTTCTAAAAAAGTTCAATTCCGTCTGTGCGTGTTGCGCCACTCACTGATCAATACCGCGGCTACGATGATAGCGCCGCCAATAGCGAGGCGTGGCAGGTTCGCGTCGCGATTCCAGAGTAACAGGTTTACCAGTAACCCGGCCGGAATCAGCGCGTTGTTCATGGCCGCGAGTGTGCCGAGGGATACCTGCGTGGCGCCCTTGTTCCAGAGAAAGTAGCCCAGCCCGGATGCTACGGCACCCAGCCACAACAATATGCCCCACTGAACCCCGTTGCTCGGGTACTTTGGTTCGCCCAGTATGAGCCAGGCAGTAGCCGCTACGATACTGGCGCCGATGAAAAACCAGCCGAAGGTTTGCCGCGGCGGAAGGGTGGCTGCGCGCTTTTGGTCAGATTGCATAAACTGCTTGTAGGCTACCTGGCCGGTGGCGAAACAAAGGTTGGCGCCCTGTACCACTAAAAAGCCTTTCCAGTAGTCCTCACTGAGGTTGTTCCAGCGGATGATGGCTGCTCCGAGTACCGCGACGGCGGCAATCAACAGATTCCACAGTGAGAAGCGGTGGGCCAGCAGGTCGTAGATCAGGGTGATATAGACCGGGGTGAAGATGGTGAACAACAGCACTTCCGGAACACTGAGTAGCAGGAAAGACTGGTAGTAAAAGAGATACATCAGGCCCAGCTGCACGGCACCGACCGCCATTAATGTGAGCGCGGTGCGCGGCGGAGTACGCCAGTTGAGTAGCGGCAGAAATACCAGGGTTGCCAGTAGAACCCGGGTGAGAACCGCGAAGTAGCTGTCGACCTGGCCGGCGAGGTAAACACCGATCAGGCTGAAAGAAAAGGCCCACAGCAGGGTGATGAGTATCAGCAGAATCATGAACTGGATATCGAATTGGTGAACAAACGGGTGGATTACAAAGGTCTGGAGGCCCTGGCGCAACTGTGTGAGCGTTTAAAGAAAGTCCGTGCCTTCAGCTTCAATGCCAGTAACGGCCCCGGGTCGAAAACCAACTGGCGTGGGCACGGGCGTGGCGAAGTGGGCGTCAGCAATTTCGGTGCGCATATCCTGTTTGCCGAGCGGGCCGAGTTTACCGATGCCGACGGGCACAAGGTTGATCTGCAAAACCGCTATCGCTGGACGCGCTGTAGCGATTTTGTGCGCCTTGAACATTTGCGTCGCGAGGCGCCGGTGTTGCTGTTCAATCTGGTGCCGGTGACGGAACACGGGTTTCGCCATCAGTCTCCCCATCTTTGCGGGGAGGATACCTACACCGCCGACCTGATTCTGCACCCGGATGAAATCGAACTGATTTGGCAGATCCACGGACCGCGCAAGAACGAGCGCCTGCATTATCACTACTGGTAGCGCCTGTTTTTAGCGCTAAAACACGATACTCTCTGCCAATTATAAATAGTGGAGAGTGTTTCATGCCCACCAAACGTCAACTACTGAAAGCGGCCGCGTTGCTGGCGGTGGCGCCGGCCCTGCCCCTGCGCGCGGCTACCGAATCCCCTGCAAAAGCTAATAAGCCTGAGTCCCTGCTTGCTGGCGTGCAGCCGATCACTGTGGCTGAGCGGCAGGCGCGGGTCGCCAAGGCCCAGGAGTTGATGGATGCATCGGGCATCGACGCCATTGTGCTCGAACCTGGCGCTGCAATGCTGTATTTCACCGGTATTCGCTGGTGGCGCTCCGAGCGCCTGACCTGTGTGATTATCCCCCGGCGCGGCGACATTGCGGTGGTTACGCCGTTTTTTGAAGAGCCGTCGGTGCGTGAATCGATGACCTTTGGCAGTGACGTGCGCACCTGGCACGAACACGAGAGCCCATTTGCACGGGTAGCGTCGGTGATGAAAGATCGCGGCTTTACGCCTGGCTCTAAGCCCGGCTCTAAGTCTGGCGTTATCGGCTTGGAGGCCTCGGTGCGCTGGTTTGTCGCCGATGGGCTGCGCGAAGCGCTACCCGGGTTCAAGCAGGTAAGTGCGGATCCTGTCACTCGCGGCTGTCGCATGGTCAAGAGCCCGGCGGAGCTGGCGCTGATGAAAAAGGCCAATGAAATTACCCTGGCGGCTTACGGCATGGTGTTGAAGCAGCTGCGCCCGGGGATGACACCGGCGGATGTGAATCAGCTGATGCGCGAGTCGCAGACTGCGCTGGGTGGGCAGGGTGTTTGGACCATGGCGCTGTTCGGTGAGGGCAGTGCCTATCCCCATGGCACCGATCAACCGCAGCAGATCCGCGAAGGACAGGTCGTTTTGATGGACTGTGGCTGCAGCGTAGAGGGTTACCAGTCGGATATTTCCCGCACCTTTGTTTACGGCGAAGCCAGCAAAAAACAGCAAAAAATCTGGCAGCTGGTCCGCGAGGGCCAGAACGTTGCCTTCGAGGCCGCCAAGCTCGGCGCCCCCGCGGGCAGTGTTGACGATGCGGTGCGGGCGTTTTACCTGAAAAATGGTTTCGGGCCGGATTACCGCTTGCCCGGTCTTTCCCATCGCACTGGTCACGGCATCGGTATGGAAGGGCATGAGCCGGTGAACTTTGTGCGGGGTGAGAAAGTGAAACTGGCACCGGGCATGTGCTTTTCCAACGAGCCGGGTATCTATATTCCCGGAGAATTCGGCGTGCGTTTGGAAGATTGCCTGTACATGACGGAAGAGGGCCCCGCTTGGTTTACCCTGCCGCCAGACAGCCTCGCCAGCCCTTTGGGGCGCTTGGCGTGATGTCGTTGTATTGAGGTGGATCTTGGGGCCGGTCAACAGGTCCGGCCCTCTATCGGTTTAGCTCGCGATAGCCTTCTGTTACAGGGTGATCTGCCCGCGCAGGTAAGTCACCGCACGGCCGCGCATGATCACGCGATCACCTTTCAATTCACAATCCAGCTCGCCACCACGGGGGGAAATCTGTCTGGCTTTCAATGCGGTTTTGTCGAGTTTCTCGGCCCAGAAGGGCACCAACCGCGTGTGTGCGGAACCGGTAACCGGATCTTCGTCGATGCCGATGGCGGGGGCGAAAAAGCGGCTGACGAAATCGCAGTCGAATCCCTCCCCGGGGGCGGTACAGATCAGGCCTTTGTAGGGCAGCTTTGCCGCTGCACGCATATCGGGGTCGAGCCCGGCGACAACTTCCGCGGAAGCGAACTCGAGTAGCAGCTGGTCATCTGAGCCGGCAACTTCGAGTGCACGGAGAGGCTCTGTGCCCAGTGCCAGGGTGAACGCATCGACGACAGGGATATCCCGATTGGTCTGGACGGGAAAGTCCAGCGCCAGCTGCTCGCCGTCCCGGCGCACCACCAGCTCTCCGCTGCGGGTAAAAAAGTGGATCTCTTCGTCGGTAAAGCCCAGTTCCGTCCACAGCAGGTGGGCGGTTACCAGGGTGGCGTGGCCGCACAGGGGGACTTCTTCGCCGGGCGTAAACCAGCGCAGTTCAAAGCCGTTGCCAGCGGGCACGGTGTAGGCGGTTTCGGCGAGATTGTTCTCGGCGGCGATCTGTTGCAGTAGCGCGTCGTCGAGCCAGCGGGTAAGCGGTACGTAGGCGGCAGGGTTGCCTTTGAAGAGTTCTAAGGTGAAGGCGTCAGCCTGATAGATGGGCAGTTGCATGGAGGGATCCTTCTCACATTGCCAGCACAAACAAAAAAAAGGGAGAGCTAATTAGCTCTCCCTTTTTAACAGGCGCGGGCGGTAATTTCTATTACCAACCCAACTTTGGGTGCTTACCAGCCAAAGACGCCCTTGAAGAAGAAGAAGAACAGAATCGCCAGACCCGCGCCCGCGGGCAGGGTGACGATCCAGGAGGCGGCAATGGTGGTGATCATGCGCAGGTTGAGTGCGCCGATTCCTCGTGCCAGGCCAACCCCCAGTACCGCACCCACCAGGGTGTGGGTGGTGGAGATGGGCAGGCCGGTGCCGGAGGCGAGCACCACGGTAGAGGCCGCGCCCAGCTCGGCAGCGAAACCGCGGCTCGGAGTCAGCTCGGTGATCTTGCGGCCGATGGTCGCCATAACCTTGAAACCATAGGTGGCGAGACCGACGACGATACCGGCACCACCCAGCAGCAGGATCCACGGTGGCATTACCGCCTTGGCAGTGACCGCACCCTGTTGCACGGTGTTTACGACCGCCGCCAGCGGGCCTACCGCGTTGGCCACGTCGTTGGAGCCGTGGGCAAAGGCCATGGCACAGGCGGTGAAGATCATCAGAATGGCGAACACGCGCTCCACGTTGGCGAAGCGGTTGTCTTTTTCCATTGCCGGGTCGCGCTTGATGCGCTTCAGCAGAGCGATACCTACACCCATCACCACCAGGCCCATAACGCCGGCAATCAGCGCGTCCTGCCAGAAGGAAAGGGAAATGCCGGCGTCTTTGAATACGTGCTTGAGGCCCTTGGTGAGGGTCACCATGGAGATCATCCAGCCCACCGCAAACATATACATGGGGATGTAGCGCTTGGCGTTGCTGAAGGGATCCTCGGTATTGAGGATCAGTCGCTGCACGCTCCTGAACAGCAGGAAGGAAATGGTGCCTGCGAGCACCGGCGATACCACCCAGCTGGCAACGATGCTCGCGACCTTGGCCCAGGCCACCGCGTCCACGGAGATACCCACGGCAGAGAAACCGACAATGGCACCGACAATGGAGTGGGTGGTGGACACCGGCCAGCCGAGGATACTGGCAATCATCAGCCAGGTACCCGCCGCCAGCAGTGCCGACAGCATGCCGTACACCAGCAGTTCCGGTTTATCGTTGAACAGGTCTGGGGAGATGATGCCCTTGCGGATGGTGGAGGTAACCTCGCCACCGGCCAGGTAGGCGCCGGCGAATTCGAAGATCATGGCGATGATGATCGCCTGTTTGATGGTCAGTGCGCGGGAGCCCACCGAGGTGCCCATGGCGTTGGCGACGTCGTTGGCACCCACACCCCAGGCCATGAAGAAACCGAAAACACAGGCCAGGATCAGGAAGATATGGCCGTACTGAGCAATGATATCCATGGTCTTCCCCCTTTAACGTGCGAGCAACAGTTGCAATCGGTTGCCCACACCGTGGGCCTCATCGGCCAGGTCGCCGACCCACTCGATGATCCGATAGAGGAAAATCACGTCTACTGGCGGCAGCCCTTTCTCCATTTTGAACAGAGAGGCGCGCACTTCCACTTCGAGCTTGTCGGACTTGCGCTCCAGGTCATCGAGCTCTTCGGTCATGCGCTGGGCGATGTCCACCTCGCGTCCGGCGAAGCCAGACTCCAGCAGTTCATCCAGTTCGTTGATGGCGGTAAGTGCCTGGGCGGAAGCGGCCACGGCGCTTTCCACGAAGGTGCTCATCATGGCGTGCATGGAGGCCGGGATCTCCATCTGGCGACCAATGGCCAGCCCGGCGATATCCTGGGCCTTGTTGGCCACTTTGTCCTGGGCGTGCAGCAGTTCCAGCAGGTCGGTGCGGGAGACCGGCATAAACAGGCTGTCCGGCAGGTGCAGACGCAGGTCTTTTTTGATGTCGTCGGCGCGGTTCTCGCTGGCGGAAATGCGCTGTTGTACGGTTTTGGCAGTGCTGAAGTCCCCTTGCATGAGGGCTTCAAAGAAGGGCACCAGATCCGCTGACGCCTTGTGGGCAGTCGCCATGTGCTCCTTGATCGGCTTGATCGGCGAGCGGCCGAACAGGTTGGCGATATTGGACAGGGGCATGGTCTGTTCCTTTTTTCCGGTCCTGACAGTTAACAAGAAGGCCGCTTGGTTGAACCCGCAGCGGCCAAATTTGGCGGCATGGTACCCCAACATCTGCGCAGGGCACAGTGACGCTTTGGTTTCGCCGCCATTCTGCGAATCTCTCGCACTTTCACCGCCGATCAATAGAGCTACAATGCGCCTTCACACTTAAGCGTAGACGGGTAACAGGGTATGGCTGTAGGCACAGGGGTGAGAGGCGCGGACCGGGTTCTCGACTTGCCGGGGTTACTGGAAGACCTGGTGAGCCAGGGTTATATCAGCCGCCTGGACGCCAATCGCCTGATTGGCACCCCGCGCACGGCCGAGCAGGCACAGATGCACCCGCTCAGCTATATCGCCAGCTGTGAGCTGCAGAACCAGAAGAAGCCGGGCAGGGTGCTGGATGCGGCTGTCCTGACCCAGTGGTTGGCGGATACCTCCTCCCACGGCCTCTACCATATCGACCCGCTGAAAGTGCATGTGGCCTCGGTCACCGAGGTCATGAGCTTCCAGTTTGCCAAGCGCCATCAGATACTCTGTGTGGAGGCCTCGAAAGAGATGCTGCTGGTGGCCACCGCCCAGCCCTATACCTCCGGCTGGGAAGAGCAACTGGAGCACACCAGCGGGCGCACCGTGCAGCGGGTGGTGGCGGACCCGGCGGATATCAAACGCTACTGCACCGAATTCTATTCCCTGGCCAACTCTATTTCCGGGGCCAGCGGGTTAAAGGGCAGTTCCGGTGCCAACAATTTCGAGCAGCTGCTGGAACTGGGTAATCTCAAGGACCCGGAGGCCAATGACCAGCACATCGTCAACATTGTGGACTGGTTGCTGCAGCACGCCTTTGATCAGCGCGCCAGTGATATCCACATAGAGCCGCGCCGGGATGTGGGCCGCATCCGCTTCCGCATCGACGGTGTGCTGCACCCGATTCACGAATTGCCGGACCAGGTCAACGCCGCCATCACCAGCCGCTTGAAGATCCTCGGGCGCATGAACGTGGCGGAAAAACGCAAACCCCAGGACGGACGCATCAAAACCAAGCGCCCCGATGGCAGCGAGGTGGAATTGCGCCTTTCCACCTTGCCCACGGCGTTCGGGGAAAAACTGGTGATGCGGATCTTCGATCCGGAAGTGCTGGCGCGCTCCTACACTGACCTGGGGCTCGCCGGCGACGACCTGGCGCGCTGGCAGACCATGTTGGCTCGCCCCAACGGTATCGTACTGGTCACCGGCCCCACCGGCTCTGGTAAAACCACCACCCTGTATACCGCGCTGAAGCAGCTGGCCTCCACCGAGGTAAATGTTTCCACCATCGAAGATCCCATTGAGATGGTGGAAGACAGCTTCAACCAGACCCAGGTGCACCACAGTATCGGTCTCGACTTTGCCGCGGGTATCCGCACCCTGATGCGTCAGGACCCGGACATCATCATGGTGGGGGAGATCCGCGACCTGGAAACCGCGCAGATGGCGGTACAGGCGGCGCTTACCGGCCACCTGGTGATCTCTACCCTGCACACCAACGATGCCCCTACCGCAGTGACGCGTCTGCTGGATCTCGGATTGCCCCACTATCTGCTCAAATCTACGGTACTCGGGGTAATGGCCCAGCGCCTGGTGCGCACCCTCTGCCCCAGCTGCAAGCGCAAGGCGGAGGTCAGTGACGAGGACTGGCAGGCACTGGTGAAACCCTGGAAGGCGCCCAAGCCCGAGGTGGTGTACCAGCCGGAGGGCTGTCTCGACTGCCGCAACACCGGCTACCGCGGCCGCCAGGGTATCTACGAAATACTGCCGTTCACCGAAGGAGTGCAGGCCCTGGTCACCCACGATTGCGATCTGCAGCTGGTGCGCCGGCAGGGGATGCGCGAGGGCATGAACAGTCTGCGGTTATCCGGTGCACGCAAGGTTGCCGCAGGTATCACCACCGTGCAGGAGGTGCTGCGGGTGGCACCGCCACCGGATATTTCTTTCTGACAAATGGCCATTCCTGTTGCATAGTCAGAGTGATCGAAGCGAACAATAAAGAAACGATCAATAAAAAAGCGATCAACTAAAAAGGATGATTGAGATGACGCTTGAATACGCACTTCTGGATGTTTTCGCCGATGCCCCGTTTCAGGGTACCCAGATCCCGGTGGTAAAACTGCCGGGGACCGAAACCAGCGACGCTTCAAAAATGGCGATCGCCAGTGAATTCCAGCAAACCGAAACCGTATTTATCGAGCCGCACAAGGATGTACCGGCCTGTGTGTTTAATAGCAAGGGGCCGCAGCGCTTCGGCGCCCACACCATTCTCGCCGCCTCCTATGTGGCGTTCGAGATGGGATTGACCCAGGACGAAGGTAGTTTTGCTTCCTTCCTGCTGCGTCAGGACGAGGGGCTGATCGAAAGCTTTATCGATAAAGCGGAAGCCGGGCCGGGCGCCATCCAGTTTGCGCGGGTGCTTTCCCCCACCGCCGATCGCTACACGCCGGAAGTTAGTCGCCTAGCTGCGGCACTGAACAGCGACGAAAAACATATCTCGTTCAGCAAGTACAAACCGATGGTGATCAGTGTCGACAGGCCCACACTGATCGTGCCCTTCACCCGCCCGGAGCATGTGATTGCCGCCAGTCTCAACAGCGAACGCTGGGCGCAACTGCTGGGTGAACTCTACACCTCGGAGCTTTTCCTGTTTGCGCCCGGTTCCATCACTGGCAGTACAGAATTCCACGGCCGCCTGCTGAACCCCAACCTGCCGAAAGAGGTGTTCCCGCCGATTGGCAACGTCATGCCGGAGTTTGTGGCCTACCTTGCGGAACAGCAGGAAACCGCGGCGGGCACCCACACCTTCTCCATTGATCGCGGCAGCCTGGAAACCCGCAAAAGTATTCTGCACGCCGAGTTCGATAAAAAACCGGGCAAGGAAGTGCGCTGTCGAATCGGCGGCAATGTGATCAAGATGGGCGTGGGGACGCTGCTGCACTCCTGAAGAAACCGTTTTGATTACCCGAAATTCCCATATTCCATAGATTGATGTAACCCCCAACAAAAAACGGGCCCGTGCATTGCACGGGTTTTTTGTGTCAAAGGAGAGAAAGATGTCGCTGTTCGAACACTGCCCCGCCCCCATGGCAAATCGTGCGCAGCAACGGTGGCAGCAGTGGTGTGAGGCGGCGGATGCGTCGATGGTGAGGCAGGTGGAAACTCGTCTGCAGAGCGCCGATGCCACCGCTCATCTCGTCGACGCCCTGGCGCACAGCCTGGTGGGTTCAGATTTTTTCCTGCAGCAGTGTGTGCGCTTCCCCGATCTGCTAGCGCTGCTGCTGGAGCAGGATGACCTGGGGATACCGCCCATTGACCTGGGAGCATTGGACAGCGAGGAGTCGCTGGAGCGGCACCTGCGCCAGCTGCGCAATCGCGTCAACAGCGAAGCCATCTGGCGGGATTTTGCCGGCCAGTGGGATATCCCCCAGGTGTGCGCCCGCCTCACCCAGCTGGCGGAAATGACGATTCAGGCAGCGCTGGATTGGCACCGGGCAAAGATGGTTGAGCGGCATGGCGAACCCCGCGACCGGGACGGCAATGTTCAGCCCATGATCGTGCTCGGCATGGGCAAGCTGGGTGCGCGCGAACTGAATTTATCCTCCGACATTGACCTGATTTTTGCCTACCCGGAGCCGGGCGAGAGTGACGGCGACCAGTTTGAAGGCAAGAAAACCCTGGAAAACCAGGCGTATTTTCAGCGCCTGGGCCAGCGACTGATCAAAACGCTGGATGCCGTCACCGCCGACGGCTTTGTATTCCGGGTGGATATGCGTTTGCGCCCTTACGGTGACAGCGGTCCCCTGGTAAGCCACTTTGCGGCACTGGAAGATTACTACCAGACCCAGGGGCGTGAGTGGGAGCGCTACGCCATGATCAAGGCGCGCCCGGTGGCGGCGGCCGGTGAAGCCGCGGCGGAAGCCTGCGAAGAATTGATGGAGCTGCTGCGACCCTTTACCTACCGCCGCTATATCGATTTCAGCGTGATCGAGGCGCTCAGGGAAATGAAAACCCTGATCCAGCGCCAGGTGCGCGCCCGCGGTCTGATCGACAATATCAAACTGGGCCGCGGCGGTATTCGTGAAGTGGAATTTATCGCCCAGGCTTTCCAGTTGATTCGCGGTGGTCGCGAGCCGGATCTGCGGGTGCGTAATATATTGAAAGTGCTGCCGCTGCTGGAGCAGGGCGGCCATTTACCGCAAGGCGCTGCCGCGGAGTTGCGCGATGCCTATCTGCTGTTGCGCCGGGTGGAGCACGGCCTGCAGGCGGAGCGCGACCAGCAAACGCAAACACTGCCGCCGGAAATCGAGCGTCGCGAACACCTGGCGTTTGCCCTCGGTTACACCAACTGGCAGGCGCTGGAAGAAAAACTGGTGGCGGCGCGCGCGGTCATCGAGCGCGAATTTGATGAGGTGATAGCGCCACCGGAAGAGGCAACGGAAATTACCGCTAGCGACAGCTGGCAGATGCTGTGGAATGGCTGCGAGCGCAGCGAAGACCGCGATAGCTGGCTCGAGCAATTACACAATGCCGGCTTTCAGCCCGCGGCCAAAGCGCTGGAAGCCGTGGTGGCTTTGCACAGCGATCGGATTGTCAGTGCGCTGCCCGCCACCGGCCGCCAGCGCCTGGACCAGACGATGCCGCTGTTGCTGGCCGCAGCTTCCGAAGTGAGTGAGCCCTTGCTGGCGCTGGAGCGGGTAACCCCCTTGCTGCGTTCTATTTTGCGCCGCAGTGCCTACCTGGTGCTGATCAATGAAAACCCGCCGATTCTGGCACAACTACTACGCCTGTGCAGCGCGTCACCGTGGATTGCCGAGCTATTGGCGCGCCACCCGATTTTATTAGATGAAATGCTCGACCAGCGCCGTCTGCTGGAGCCTTCCACGGCAAAAGATATTGCCGACGACCTGCGTCAGGAATTGCTGCGGGTGGATCCGGAAGACCTGGAAGCACAGATGGAAGCCCTGCGCCATTTCAAACAGGGCCAGAGCCTGCGTATTGCCGCCCAGGAAGTGACCGGCGCTTTGCCGTTGATGAAGGTAAGCGATTCACTGACGTGGCTGGCGGAGGCGATACTGCAGCAGTCGCTGACCCTGGCGTGGCAGCAGATGACGGAAAAACACGGAACGCCCAACGGCGCCACTGCCGAAGATATGCATTTTTCCATCGTCGCTTACGGCAAACTCGGTGGCCTGGAGCTGGGGCACGGCTCGGATCTGGATATCGTGTTTGTGCACGACGCCGAACCCCAGCAGTACACCGACGGCGAACGCTCCATCGACAATCTCAGCTTTTACACCCGACTCGCCCAGAGGCTGATCCATATCCTGCAGACCCGCACCCTGAGCGGTCCCCTGTACGAGGTGGATACGCGCCTCCGCCCGTCGGGCAACTCCGGTTTGCTGGTGACCTCACTGACAGCGTTTGAAAAGTATCAGCGCGAGAGCGCCTGGACCTGGGAACACCAGGCGCTGGTGCGCACACGCACCGTGGCTGGCAGTGTGCGCCTCGGAGAGGCGTTCGAATCCCTGCGCACAACGCTTTTATGTGAGGCGCGGGATGAGCAGAAATTGCGTGAAGAGGTGGTACAGATGCGCAATAAGATGCGTGCGCACCTCGATAAGAGCAATGATCGGCAATTCGATCTCAAGCACGGCGCGGGCGGTATTGTCGATATCGAATTTATGGTTCAATATGCCGCATTGGCCTGGGCGCAGCGCGCCCCATCAATCGTGCGATTTACCGATAATATTCGCATTCTTGAAAGCCTCATCGAGGCGGGCCTGATGCCGGCCCACCAAGCCGAGCATTTGATCGACGCCTACAAAGCCTACCGATCTGAAGGTCATCGCCTGGCATTACAACAGCTGCCGGGGGTTGTATCCGGTGACCAATTCGAAGCGGAAAGAAAGACCGTTGAAACAACTTGGCAGCAGTTACTGGGTTAAAGCGCTCCCGCCTTTTTTCGTGCGCGCGTTTTCCCCAATGGTTTCACTGCAGCCCAATTAAACTGTTTTTCACCAGGCTCTGTGCTGTAGGAGCCTGCCTGCAGGCGAACAGGCTCGATCCGGTATAGACCGCTCCCGCTCCTTCCCCAGGCCGCTCCTACAGAGTGCGTAATAGAATTTTGTAGGAGATCCCCATGTCTTTTGCCGATCGAGACGGCGTTATCTGGTTTGACGGTGAACTGGTTCCCTGGCGCGATGCCCGGATCCACGTTCTGACCCACACACTGCACTACGGAATGGGTGTTTTCGAAGGTGTGCGCGCCTACGAAACCGCCGATGGCGGCACCAGTATTTTCCGGCTGCAGGAGCATACCCGCCGCCTGTGCCGTTCCGCCAAAATCATGAACATGCCAATGCCGTACGATGCTGAGCAGCTGAATGAAGCCCAGCGTCTGGTGGTACGTGAGAATGGCCTCAAGGAAGCCTATCTGCGCCCCATGGCCTTTTACGGTTCCGAGGGCATGGGCCTGCGCGCGGACAAGCTGCAGACCCACGTGATTGTCGCCGCCTGGGAGTGGCCGAGCTATATGACCCCGGAAGCCCGCGAGCTGGGCATCAAGGTCAATACGTCTTCTTACACCCGCCACCATGTGAATATCGCCATGTGTAAGGCGAAGGCCAACGGCAACTACATCAACTCCATGCTGGCGCTGCAGGAAGCCATTCGCAACGGCTGTGAAGAGGCCCTGCTGTTGGACCCGGAAGGATATGTAGCGGAAGGCAGTGGTGAGAACTTCTTCCTGGTAAGCGACGGGGTTATCTACACCCCGGAACTGACCTCCTGTCTGGACGGCATCACCCGTGCCTCGGTGATCCAGCTGGCGCACGAGTGCGGTTATACCGTGAAGGAAAAGCGTATCACCCGCGACGAGGTGTACATTGCCGACGAAGCCTTCTTCACCGGCACCGCCGCGGAAGTGCTGCCGATCCGCATGCTGGATGGCCGCACCATCGGCGAAGGTCGCCGCGGGCCGGTGACCAAGCGTCTGCAGCAGCTCTACTTCGATGTGGTTCAGGGCAAGAGCCAGGCACACCTGGGCTGGCTCAGCGATGTGCATGAAACCTGCGCGCAGGTAGCAGCATCGGCCTGATTGTTTGGATTGAGCCAATCCAGCTCAAATAAAAAAGGGTGGATCCCGCAAGGTGTCCACCCTTTTTTTATGGTGTGTCGACAGGCCGACCTATCAGCTTGCCTGCTGTGGGCGTCCCACACAGTAGTAGTCAAAGCCGGCTTCGGCCATATCCAGCGGGTGGTACAGGTTGCGGCCGTCGAACACTACCGGCTCGCTCAGGCTGCTGCTGACGGTAGCAAAGTCCAGGGTTTTGAACTGCTGCCACTCGGTGGCCACGATCAGGGCGTCGGCGCCGGACAGGGCACTGTCGCGGGTGCCGCACAGCTGCAGGTCGTCGCGGTTGCCGTAAATGCGTTCGCACTCGTGCATGGCTTCCGGGTCAAAGGCGCGTACCTTGGCGCCCATCTGCCACAGGTTTTCCATCAGGACCCGCGCCGGTGCTTCACGCATGTCGTCGGTGTTGGGTTTGAACGCCAGTCCCCACAGGGCAAAGGTTTTGCCGGAGAGGTCCTTGCCGTAGCGCTGCACAATCTTCTCCAGCAGGTAGTGCTTCTGGCTGTGATTGCGGTCTTCCACCGCATTCAGGATCATCGGCTCCAGCCCCAGTTGCGCGGCGGTGGTTTTCAGCGCCTGCACATCTTTCGGGAAGCAGGAGCCGCCGTAACCGATACCGGGGTAGATGAAATGGTAGCCGATACGCGGGTCGGAACCGATGCCCTGGCGCACGGATTCGATATCTGCGCCCACCTTATCGGCAATCACCGCCATCTCGTTCATAAAACTGATCTTGGTGGCGAGCATGCAGTTAGCCGCGTACTTGGCCAGCTCCGCGCTGCGCACATCCATCACGATGACCTTGTCGTGATTGCGGTTAAATGGTGCGTACAGCTGACGCATCTTCTGCTCGGAGGCATTTTCCGAGGTGCCGATAATGATGCGGTCCGGCTTCATGCAGTCGGCCACCGCGGAGCCTTCCTTGAGGAATTCCGGGTTGGATATCACATCAAATTCCAGGTTCAGCGCATCGCGCGCCTGCAGGGTACGGGTTACTTCCTCACGCACCTTGTCCGCGGTGCCCACCGGCACGGTGGACTTGTTGATGATGTATTTTTTGCCGTCCATATGTTCGGCAATGGTGCGGGCTACGGTCAGTACGTAGCGCAGATCTGCGGAGCCATCTTCATCCGGCGGGGTGCCGACCGCGATGAAAATCAGTTCACCGTGGGCCACGCCCTCGGCGGCGTCGGTGGTGAAGGTCAGGTTGCCGGATTCATTGTTGCGCTTGACCAGTGGCTCCAGGCCCGGCTCGAAGATCGGAATATGTCCCTGCTTCAGGCGCTCGATCTTGTTTTCGTCGATATCGATGCAGGTTACCCGGTGGCCGGCTTCGGCCAGCACGGCCGCTTGTACCAGTCCTACATAACCGGTGCCAAATACGGAAACATTCATTGCTGTGTCGTTCCTTCACATTTGTCTGAATTGGAGATTTCTTTACTCGCTGCACCCTGCTCGGATTGTGGGAGGTTTGAGCGAGCGATCACCAGGGCAATACACAGCCAGGTGAATACCATCATTTCCGAGCTGAACAGTTCGCGATGGGTGCTCAGCGGAAACCAGGTGCACAGCAGTATGATCATTGGAGCCAGCGGGCGCCGGGATTCCGCTACCTGCGTATAGTCACCATGCCAGACGATACGCAGAAAGCATACCAGTACGGCGAGAAACAGGGCGCAGCCGACAATGCCGGCGCCGGCGAGAATTTCAAACACCACCTGGTGTGCGTAGGGTTGATCCAGGTGGGTGTCTGCCCAGTGTTCCGGCAGGAACAGCACATAGTTGCCGGCACCGGTACCGAGCCACGGCGAGGTGAGGAATTGCTCCCAGGCCTGGGCCCACAGCTGGATACGTACCGGAATCACGGACGACAGGCCGTCCATATCCAGGCTCTGGGGAATGCTGGCGGCAATACGCTTGCCGATCATCGGGTCGCTGATGATCCACCAGCCGGCAAACAGTGCGGCTGCCGCGAGCAGGCACAGCACACCGATGGACGCGCGCAGCTGCTGGCGAATGGTGTACAGCCAGATCAGGCTGATCAGGGCAAAGGCCACCCAGCCAGCGCGGGTATTGCCGAAGAAAGTGACCGCGAGGCACAGTAAATAGATTCCAGACTGTATCGGCAGGCTTAGCCTGCGCACCGCCGGGGCGAAGAGTACCCAAGCGCAGAGCGGGGCTATGTAGTAGCCGAATTTGTCCGGGTGGCTGAAGTAACCGCCGAGGCGCTCTGCCCGGGGTACGCCGAAGAAGTCGAAGCCCACCAGCGCCTGGAAGAGCCCATCCACCAGCCAGAAGCCGATAATGGCGAGCAGACACAGTTGCAGCTTGTGCCATATGGCATCATTCCGTGCCCACAGTAGCACCGGGATTCCCGCAAGCATCAGGATCAGCTGGAAGGCGGCCAGTTCAATGGGTTTGTCGGTGTATTCCGAACCCGCCGCAGAAAGTGCCAGCGCGGCCGCGGCCAGCAGGTTCATCAGGCACCAGGGCTTGATGCCAAACGGCTTCCAGCTGTTGCGGTCGCGAATCAGCAAGGCGATGGCGGTAATGGCGAGCACCAGCACCGAGAGCTGGAAGGTGCGTGACCAGGGCAGCACCCAGATAAAGCTGCACAGCAGCAGGCCGATGGCAAAGGGGCGGTCGAAAGTGCGCCGCAACAGGGCTTTGAGCGGGGATACGCTTTGCGGCGACGCGGCCGACAAGGTGGTAGACATACAGCGGGGATCCTGTTTTTCGGCCTTATTAACGACGATTTATGGGCCCTGGATAAGCCGAACATTGTATCCCCAGAGCCCGTTGCGGGCTACCGCAGGTGGCTCCGGGTCTGGCGGGTCACCGGTGTGTGCGCCAGTGGGTCATTCAGAGACCGCAATTGCGTACAGCAGTTTCAGTCTCGCCGGTGGCTGGGGTAGCATGCCGCGGAAGCGGGCGTGCGTTCACCGGCGCTCTTTCTGGATTCTGTATCCTGTATCCGTAGAGGTCATCGCAACGGGTGTGATTTGCGGTTAAAGCTGGTGGCGCTGAAGCAAGTGGCGTTGGAGCAATAAGGGGAAACTGTGCTGGTTATCTGGCGTTTTATTGACGGCAATCGTGCACACGAGAAGCAGAGCGCTGCGTTGGTCAGTGGCCTTGTGCAGTGTCTGGGGGCGGATGCGCTCGATTGCCGGGTGATCGACTGTGGTGCGGTCAGGATATCGCTGTGGGGGGGCTTGCCCGCGGCTCTGCAATCGCTGCCTCGCCCCGACTTCATTATTGGTGCGGGTCATCGCACCCACTGGCCGGTTCTGCGGGCGCGGCGCCTTTGCGGGGGCCGTAGTGTGGTGATCATGCAGCCGAGCCTGCCGCTTTCCTGGTTTGACTTTGTGATTGCACCGGAGCACGACCGGCCCCCGGCGCTGGAGAATGTGATCCTGACCCAGGGCGCACTTGCCGAGCCGTTGCCGGAATTGCCGCTGGAGGCGGATCGCGGGCTATTGCTGTTTGGCGGTCCCAGCCGGCATTTCCATTGGGACGCGGCCAAGGTGGCGGCGGTGTCGGAGCGGCTGCTGCAGCAGCCTCTGAAATGGGTGCTGGCGGATAGCCGCCGCACCCCGGAGGGAACCCTGGAGCAGTATGTGGGCAGCGGGGCCGAGCTGGTGCCCTGGCAGCAGAGTTCCCCGGGATGGCTGGCAGAGCAGATGGCCCGGGCCGGGCATATCTGGATTACCGGCGACAGTGTATCCATGGTGTTCGAGGCGCTGCAGAGCCGGGCGCAGATCGGCGTGATCGCCCAGCCCAGCCGGCGGCCGCGCAACAAAATTCGCGGCGCCATGCAGCGCCTGCTGGATCAGGGGCTGGTGACGGAACAGGTCGAGGCGATGAGCATGGATGCATCCACAGCGGATGCGCGGTCGTCTCGCGAACCCTTCAATCAACAGATAAGCTGTGCGCGCGCACTATTGCGCCGTTGCGGTATCAAAACAATCGAGGAGCACAGGTATGGTTGAGTTGGCGGAAGGGGCACAGCGGGACAAGCCATTGCGAATTTGCCAACTGTTTACCAGTGTAGAAACCGGCGGGCTGGAAAAGCATGTGCAGGAGCTCAGCAGCTGGCAATTGCAGAATTGCGAGGCCGAAGTCTACGTGATTGCCCACCCCCGCTATCGGGCCATGTTTCCCGCCGGGGTCCATTTTCTGGCGGTGAATACCGATCGCGGGCGCCGCAACCCACTACTCAGTTTTGAACTGCTGCGGTTGATGCGTCGCTATCGCTTCGACCTGGTGCACGCCCACGCGGCCAAGCCCGCCTACTTGATGCGCCGTCTACAGCGTTGGATTCCAGGCAAGGTGGTACTGACCCGGCACAATGTGGCCAATCCCAAAGACAGCCTGTCGAAACATTTCCCGCACCGGATTGCGGTGAGTCAGATGGCGGTGGCCAATTCAGCGCTGCGTTGGCAGGTGATCCCCAATGGCACCCGGTTGCCGAAGCTCGGTGAGGGTTACCGATCCGTGCTGGACAGTGGCAAACCGGCGGTGATTTCCGTTGCGCGCCTGGTGCCGGCCAAGGGAATTGATCTTCTGCTTCGGGCCTGGGCCCAGGCGCAGGTCGGGGATGCGGTGCTGTATATCCTCGGCGATGGCCCGCTGCGCGCGGAGCTGGAACGGCTTGGGGATGAGTTGCAGCTGGGGGAGCGTGTGAAGTTCGTCGGGTTCCAATCCCATGTTGCCGACTGGATGTCGGTGGCGGATCTGATGGTCGTCGCCTCAAGCAAGGAGGGCGCGCCTTATACCGTGGCCGAGGCGCTGCTGGCGGGCTGCCCGTTGGTTTCCACCCATGTGGGCAATGTGGCCGAAAATATTCCGGCGTCCTACCTGGTCGACATCGGCGATACTGCCGGGCTCGCAGTAAAACTGACGTCGGCGCTGGGGGACCTGGAACAGCTGCGGGACAATTACAGCCCTTATTTTGCCCGCGCCCGCGAGCGCCTGACCCTGGATGCGATGGCGACGGAAACCATGAAAGTGTACCGGACCGCACTGGCGTCAGCGCCATTAGTGACAGAATGAACGGCCGGGTGTCGGGTGTCGGGTGCGGGGTGCTAGGTATAAGTGGCTGGCGTTGCCTCAGCGCCGGCGACTGATGTCCTCTGCTTCTTCCCAGGTCATTGCGCGGTCTGAGGTTTCCCACTCCACCCGCGCCCACATGCGCTTGATTCTGCGCTCCAGATAGCGATTCCGGGAGCCCTCGAAAATTTCGGCAAACGGCAGGAAGGCGGACCGACCAAGGCCATCGATCAGCACCAGTCGGGGATTTTCCCGCGTCTCGCGGATGACCAGATTGTGGGGCAGCAGGTTCTTGGTCATCACTCCCGACAATCGCAGCCAGTCCGCAAACTCGCTGAGCGCGCGGCGAATGGTTTCATCCAGGCCGTAGAGTTGGAGGTAGCGCTCCAGGGTCATTGCCGGTTCACCACTGCTGTCCAGTATTAGCTCGGAAACGGATCCTGGGCCCGCGCTAGTGTCCTCGATACCGTACCAGCGCGGCAGGTGTTGCCAGACGATGCTGTCTGCGGCCGCGTTTTTTAATGCTTTCTGGTGGTAGCCCTCGCGCTCGCGCGCGTTGTCATCAAACTGGTCGTCCCCGAACAGTTTCTTGTACCAGGGGGCTCGCGCACGCAGTTCCCCAACACGCCCCGGAATCATCACCTTGATGCAGCGCTCCGGGTGTTCGGGATGGCGGTAGCAGTGGCGGTTGCCACCGGAGGCGAAGGGACGCTGCTCTCTCAGATCAATCAATGGTTACTGTCTCTCTTTTTCAATACTTCCGGCACTATTTTCCCGCACTAATTTCCGGTACTGGATTTCCCGGTATTGGCTCCTTCTGCCAGCAGCTGCTGATACAGGGCCAGGGTGCGTGCGACCATGTGATCGAGGGTGAACTCTGAGGGTAGCTCTGGGGAGAGCTTAGGGGAGAACTCAGGAGGGAGTTCAGGGGAGAGCCGCGCTGCCCCTGTCTGTGCCAGTAATCTGCGGGTTGTTGCCAGTAATTGTTCGCGGTTGCCATTCTCCACCAGGCCATCTGGAAAGCAGGCGCGCAGGGATTCGGCTGGACCGCCAATGTCATAGCCGATTATCGGCGTGCCCATGGCCGCCGCTTCTATCACGGTGCGCCCGAACGGCTCCGGGGTTTTCGACAGGTTATAGACCAAGGTGGATTGTCGGTACCATTCGCGGATATCGCTGCGGTGGCCGGTAAACGTGATCCTGTCCCGAACGCCCAGCTCGCTGGCCAGCGCTTGGAGTTCGTCGGCGTAGTGCTCTTTGTTTTTTTCCGCACCGCCGAGAATGATGCCCTGTATATCCTGATATTTTCCGTCCCCGCCGCTGCCCGTCAGTTCGGCAATCATGTGAATAAAATCTTCCTGTCCCTTCCAGCGGGTCAGGCGCCCTGGCAAAAGCAGCCAGCGGCGGTCGCGCAGCTCGGGGAATTCACCCAGTGTGGTTTCCTGCCAGTCCGCGGGCACCGGCAGCTCCGGTGAGAACTCGCGGGTGTCCACACCGCGGTAGATCACTTGCGGCTCTGCCCGCAGGTCTGACGAATAATTGTCCAGCAGGTAGCGTTTGACGCAATCGGAAATGGCGATGACCTGCTCGGTCCGGGCCATGATCGCGCTGTAGCGATTGATGGAGTAAAGGCCGTGGGCGGTGCTCACCAGTCGCGGTCGCGTCTTCGGGTCGAGCTTTTTCCACGCGAGGTAAGTGAGCCAGGCGGGTACCCGGGAGCGCAGGTGCAGGATATCCGGCTGTAGGTCCCGGATCAGGCGTCGCAGGGGGCGCACCTGGCAGAGGCTGGTCAGCGATTTTTTGTGCACCGGCAGGGTGATGTGCCGGCTGCCTTCCATTTCCAACTGTTTGACCAGACGTCCGCCGCTGGAAATAACGATGGATTCGTGACCGGCGTGCACCAGGGCACGGGCCAGGTCCAGGGTGCCCCTTTCTACGCCGCCGGAGTTGAGGGCGGGCAATAGCTGGATGACTTTCAAAATGCACTTCCCGCTGACCGGTTAAACAATGGTTCGGGGAGTCACTCAAATGCTCCTCGACGCGCGGATTATAGGGGACAAGGGCGGGGGTAACGCAAAGGGCTCCTTGTCCGAGCAGGTGAAGGGGGCTGGTGCCAGCCGCAGTCCGGTGACCTTAGTCTGGTTGACTTGGACGCCTGTGCGGTGAAAACTTCGGGCATTGAGTCGCGTCAGCGGGGCGCGAAGATAGCGTAGAATGCGGCGAGGTGCGGGATTTGGTCCCGCGGCGCTTGACCTCGCGTACGTTCACTTTCATCACCATCGCCGATACCGATTTTTAAACTGATGCGCCACATTTACACATGGTTTTTCCGCCTCTCCCTGCCGTTGATGCTGCTGCATCTGTGGTGGCGTGGCCGGGCCGACCCGGCTTACCGCAAGCGCTGGAGTGAGCGTTTTGGGCTGGTACCTTCCCGGCCCGGTGCCCGCCGCCGCTGGCGCGAGCGCTTTGGTGTGGTACCGGACCGCGCCAGCCGTGCGCCGCTGATCTGGATTCACTCGGTTTCGGTGGGAGAAACTCTCGCCGCCATTCCCCTGATTGAAGCCCTGGCCGCTCGTCACACACAGTGGCAGTGGCTGGTGACTACTACCACCCCAACCGGCTCCCAGCGCGTGCACGATGCCCTGGAGCCACTGCTCAATGGGCGCCTGCTGCACTACTACATGCCGTTCGATTTGCCCGAGTGCCTGTCGCCGTTTGTGGATGCTCTGCGCCCGAATATTCTGGTCAGTATGGAAACGGAACTGTGGCCGAACCTGCTGGCGGTGTGCAGCAGTCGCAATATGCCGTCGATCTTGGTCAATGGCCGCCTGAGCGCCAAGTCAGCGCGGGGATACGGTCACTTTGCCGGTCTGAGCCGCAGTATGCTGAATCACCTAACCCTGATACTGGCGCAGTACCCGGCAGATGCGGAGCGCTTTATTGAACTGGGGATGCCGGCGGAGCGGGTGACCGCGGTGGGCAATATCAAGTTTGACCTGCATATCGGGTCTGGCCTGATCAGCGAGGCTCAGGCGCTGTCGCACCAGTGGCGAGGGAATAGCCGCCGGCCGGTGTGGCTGGCAGCGAGTACCCATGCGGGGGAAGACGAGCTGGTGCTGGCGGCTTACGAGATCCTGCGCCGGGATTTCCCGGATCTGCTGCTGGTGCTGGTGCCGAGACATCCGGTGCGCTTCGATGGTGTGGCCCGCCTGTGCCGCGAGCAGAACTTGAGTGCCGTGCGACGCAGTGACGGCGTGGCTCCCGGCGCGAACGATCAGGTGCTGCTGGGGGATACCATGGGTGAACTGCTGCGTTTTTACGGTGCCTGCGATGTCGCCTTTGTCGGGGGCAGTCTGGTGCCTGTCGGCGGGCACAATATGATCGAGCCGGCGGCCTGGGGCGTTCCTATTGTGTGCGGGCCGCACCTGCACAATTTCAGTACCGTGTCCGCGCTGATGCGGGAGTCCGGTGGTCTGGTGGTGGCTGAAGACCCGGCGCAGATGGCCGCCGAAGTCGGAGTCTGGCTCGGCGACCCGGAGCGTCGCATGGCCGCGGGCAACAGTGCGCGGGAAGTGGCGGCGCAGAACAGCGGTGCGCTGGCGCGCACGGTGGATGAAATTGAAGTGTTGATGCGGGGGTGAGTCGCCCCGGTTGGTTGTCTGTTGCCAGAACAGTAAAAAGGGCCGGATGCGCGATGCACCCGGCCCTTTTTTGTTAATGGCCCCCGGCGGCTTGTTAATGGCCCCCGCGGCTTGTTGATAGCCCCAGTGGCGGTTTCTAGTGTTTGTCGGTCGCTTTGCGCACGCTGCTGCGAATCTGGGTGTTCAGCTTGCTGCCGGTATAGCGGCCTTTGCTGATATGGCGGATACGGTAAACCCCTGGGATATCCAACGGCTCACCCTGGGTCCCCAGCAGCCAGCGAAAGGCGCGGTCCTCGTGGGCCTTGCACCAGCTGGCCGCCGGCCTTTGGTAGTAAGCCAAGCTGTCGCAGTAGCCGCCGGCGCGGGCGATATCGCCGTGGGCAATCTGCAGTGGACCAGTAGCGCGGTCGCGGGTTTGCTCCACAAACAGCGAGTCGTCGATATCGATGACCCGCAAATCCTGCGGATCGAAGTTCAGCATGGGGTCGTCATCCTCCAGCAGCGAGGTGATGCGCTCGCGCAGGGGGAACACCAGGCTGTCGTTGCGGCCCTGCAGCTGCTCCGCCAGCTGGTCGATGCACTGCTCGCGGAACATCAGGTCGCAATCGGTAAACCAGATCCAGTCGGCCTTGGTGGCCAGGGCCGCCTGATTGCGGCCGATCGCGCGGCGGTACAGGGATTCCTTCGGCAGCTCACACCAGTTCCAGGTCACCCCGGGCACCTCTTGCTTGGCGAAAAAGTCGAGTACGGCGGCGGTGCGGGTGTCTTCGCCGTTGTAGTACACCGTCATGGTCACGGTGGCTTTTGTGGGCGGAAAGAGTGCCAGGGAGCTCAACTGGTAAATCAGGAAGTGGGAGTACTGCCAGCAGTGGCTGACGATTTCAATATCCAGCTTGCCACTGCGCGCTGCGCGTTGCTCTTTTCCCGGCAGTGGTTTTTGAAACAGCGAGGCGGGCACCCAGCCGCTGGCGGCGAGACGCAGGAAACGGCTGACGATGGGATCAGACCAGTGTTTTTTCAGGTCGACGCTGGGAGAATCAGTGTGATCAGAATTACTTGGCATGGCGCTATCTTGTCAAAGTGAGGCGGATATACATTCGAAAACCGCCGGTTAATACTTGGGAACACAGGTTCGGGAGGGGGCGATGGCCTCAGTCTGTCAGCCCGCCGTTTTTTGTCCCCGGTTGATAACCGGCATCCAGCAACTGGCGAATCCCCTGGGGTGTTTCAATGATGCGCTCTTTGGCCACCCGCAGGCGCAGGGCCTTGTTGCGGGCAACGATTTCCGGGTCGGCGTAGCCGCGGGGGTGGTCCAGGTGTACGCAGACGGCATCAAAGCGCACATGGCGGGGCTTGATGCCGGCGTTCTCAAGGCGCACCCCGAATTCCCGGTCCAGTCCGCCCCAGGCCATGCGCTCGTCGAAGCCATTCACCTTGAGGATGTCGTCCCGCCAGGCAGAGGCATTGGAGCCCTTGAGGTTGCAGGCGGTGGGGGTGATGCGGTTGAGCAGCGGCGCCCAGCGCGGCGTTGCGCGGAGTTTCAGGGTCTTGCGCCGGGCCTTCAGGCCGTGCTCCCTGAGCCACTGGAAATCGAAGCAGCGCCCGGACAGGATGTCGTCCCGGGTGATGGCTTCGCTGGTGCTCATGGGCAACTTGAAGTAGCTGCCGGAGAGGAAGTAGCCCCGCTCGGCACGGCGTTTGTGTACTTCCAGAAAGTCCGCCCGCGGTATGCAGTCGCCGTCGGTGAACACAATATAGTCACCGCGAGCCTCGAGAATGGCCTTGTTGAGGATGCGGCATTTGCGGAAGCCGTCATCTTTCTGCCAGACATGGCGAATATCCAGTCCCGTCTCCTCCCGCAGGCGCGCGACCAGTTCGGCGGTGTCACTACGGGAGCCGTCATCGGCAACAATCACTTCCAGAGCCTGTTCGGTTTGGCAACTGTATCCCCACAGCACTTTTTCCAGCCATTCGGGGGAGTTGTACGTGGTCATGATGACAGACAGTTTCATGGGCTTCTGCGGTTGGTTGGCGTGGTTGATGGGAGAGTGTGACTCGGTGTGCTGCCAGGCGGAGAATCGGGCATTGCCGGGCGGGAAATCGGGGCCGCTGAGCATATACCAACAATCCGGCTATTGCGAACGCGCGGGCGGAGCCGGTTGACCGGGCAGTGCTGCCTGTTTTCGGGCCTGATTCCGTGCCGGGTTCCTGAGTGACTCCGGGCTTAAAAGCCGCCAAGTTTAAGGTGTTGGCCAGGGCTTTGCACCCGGAGTGGGCGGTTGACGGGTCAATTTGGGATAGGGTTCATTTCGGTTAATAGAGTCACGGCACGCCCCCCGGGTGATTTGGTATGCTGTACCGGTTGCAACCGCCTCCGGTGATGGCCCGGCGGTGATAGCCCGGCGGTGATAGCCCGGTTCCTGTCCTTCGACGTCTACCACCCGATTTTAACCACTCGAGCCCCCATGCATATTTTTGTCTTTTCCTACAATCGCGGCCCGTTTCTCGAAAACTGCATCAGCTCCATCGAAGACTGTGCGCCGCAATGCCAGCTGACGGTCATTGACGATGGCAGCGATGATCCGGAGACCCGCCGTGTGCTGGCGGAGATTGCCAAGCGGCACCAGGTGATCGACAAAACTGCCGAGAGTGGCCACAAACTCGGTGGCCTCTACGCCAATATGCAGGCGGCCTTTGAAATGGCCGCTGACGATGCCCTTATCTGCTTTCTGCAGGATGACACCCAGATGGTGCGCCGGCTATCCGATGAGGATATTCAGGAGCTGCGGCAGAACTTTGCGGATCAGCCGGACCTGGGGTTCATTTCACCGGCATTTGTACGCGGTATTTCCCTGAAAAAAGCGGCCAACCAGGATTTCCGTTTCGATCGTGAGCGCGGCTTCTGGTTCTGGTATCCGCGCAAGCGCTCAACCGGGACCTGGTTCTCCGCACTGCTGATTGCCGACCCCCGGCGCCTGCGCCAGGTGGACTGGTCTTTCGAGGTGGGTGAATCGGTAAACAACCGCAAGGCCGCGAAAATTTTCTGCCGCATGGCGCGGATGCGCGCTCCCTTCTCCATGTGGCTGCCGAACGGCCGCGCCTATCGCGGCAAACAGAAATCCCTGGCCCTGCGCTTTGGTGAATGGTCCCGGCGCTGCGGCCTCTACCCGCTGGAGATCATGACGGATCAGCAGGCGGAGAATCTCAAGCTGGCGGATCCTGCCCGGTTGCCGGTGGCTGAAGAGTTCCTCAAACCTACCCGTGGCGCGCTCAAGACGCCCTGGGCCTATGACCCGATGCAGGGGGCCGGTTGGCTCAAGCTGCTGGATCGCCTGGAGCGCAAATTGCGCGGACTTTTTCGCTGAGCTTTTATTTTTCGTAGTGTTTTCCTCGGCATTTACCATGGCTTTTTTTGCCGGGTGCGAGCAGTTCGTCACCTGGGGGCTGGGGTGGGGGCCGGCTTGGGGGTAGAATGCGCGGGATTTTCATCAGGTGGACGGCGCCGCTGGCACAGTGACTGTGCACACCCGGTGCAAAGCGAGGGATTACCCGTGGGGTATCGGCAATTCAAAAATAAACTGGCGACTGTCATTTATGACGATGCGCTGGTGGATGCCAATTGCGAGCAGCTGTTCCAGCGGGAATGGCTTCAGCAGAACAGCAATGGTGCGCTGGTGGAGCGCGGCAAAGCGGTGATGTTTAGCTACCGCGGGCTGGAACTGGTGTTCAAGCGCTATCACCGCGGTGGCCTCGCCGGGCGCCTGGTCGAAAAGACGTACCTGTACAGTCGTTTACCCAACACTCGTGTGTGGCGGGAGTTCAATATGCTGGCGGCGATGCGCAAGCTGGGACTGCCGGTGCCGCGCCCGGTGGCGGCCCGTTGTGTCAGTCTGCCACCGCTGGGCTACCGTGCTGCGCTGATTACCGAGCGGGTAGCGGACTCGAAAACCCTGACCGAAACCCTGTGCGAAAAGCCGCTGGATAACGCCCTCTGGCAAAAACTGGGTGCATTGATCGCACGCTTTCACCGCGCGAATGTTTACCACGCAGATCTCAACGCCAGCAATATTCTGTTGACGGGCGGTGACGAGATTTACTTGATCGACTTCGATAAAGGGGTCATCCGCAAACATCTCTCCCGCCAAGATGCGCAGTCCAATGTATCCCGCCTGCGGCGCTCACTGGACAAGCTCCAGGGGCGTCACCCCACTTTTTATTTTTCGGAAGAAAACTGGCAGGCGCTGACCCAGGCCTACCAGCGCGCTATGGACTGCGAAAGCGCATAGCTGATCCGGGCAGTTAAACCGAATAGTAAGCCCGGTACCACTCCACAAATTTTTGCACCCCTTCTCGTACGCTGGTGTCCGGCTTGTAGCCGATGGCCTGTTGCAGTTTGCGGGTGTCCGCGTGGGTGTCGGGAATGTCGCCCGGTTGCATTGGCAGCATCTCGCGGATCGCTTTTTTACCCAGTGCTTCCTCCAGCGCATCGATATAGTCGGACAGTTGCGCGGGGTTGCCGTTGCCGATATTGAAAATACGGAAGGGGGCATTGCTGGTGGCTGCGGCGGGATTCGCTGCGGACCAGGCGGGATCTGCCGTGGCAATCTGGTCGCTGGACTTGATCACCCCTTCAACAATGTCGTCGATGTAGGTGAAGTCGCGGCTGTGGTGGCCGTGGTTGAACACCGGGATCGGCTGTTCCTGCAAAATCAGTTTGGTGAATTTGAACAGCGCCATATCCGGGCGCCCCCAGGGACCGTACACGGTAAAAAAGCGCAGACCGGTGGTGGGCAGTTTGAACAGGTGGCTGTAGCTGTGGGCCATCAGCTCGTTGGCGCGTTTGGTGGCGGCGTAAAACTGCAGCGGGTGGTCTACACCGTGATCCTCACTGAACGGCATGGTGGTGTTGCCGCCGTAGACACTGCTGGTACTGGCGTAGGTGAGGTGTGGCGTTTTCGCACTGCGGCAGGCTTCCAGCAGGTTGGAAAAGCCGACCAGGTTGCTTTCTACATAGGCTTCCGGGTGTTCGATGGAGTGGCGCACGCCGGCCTGGGCGGCAAGGTGAATAACGCGATCGAACTGGTGGCGTTCAAAGCAGGCGTCGAGTGCCGCTTTGTCGGCGATATTGGCGCGTACAAATTCATACTCAACCGCATCGCCCTGTCGCTGCGCGGTTTTTTCCAGCGCCTGCAGGCGGGCCTCCTTGAGGCTGGTTTCGTAGTAGTCGTTGACATTATCCACGCCCACCACGGAATCGCCCCGTGCCATCAGCGCGTTTGCTACGTGGAAACCGATAAAGCCCGCATTGCCGGTAATCAGACACTTCATGAGTAAAAACAGACCGCTGTTGAATAATCCAGGAGGCTAGGTCGGGAGTTCGCGCAATTGTGAATCGCGCCCCGCAATTGTAGTCAGCCCACAAAAAAGGCCGGCACTATAGCAGTGCCGGCCTTTTTTTGCTGCGCCCGGTGTTGTATTCCGGGATGCCTGTCGGTGCTTACTTGCTGAAGCGGGCGGCGCCGCTGTCGAGGATGTGCGCACGGGATACCGGAGACGCCGGGTTCAGGCGCAGGTCCAGCTGCTGCAGATCCTCCGGTGCCAGCAGGCCGGCCACCAGTTTCAGGTTCAACGTGTTCAGGATGTAGTCGTAGAGTGCATTCGCATAGTCGGTCTGGGACTGTGCCAGGGTGCGCTGCGCCAGCAACACATCGACAATATTGCGGGTGCCCACTTCATAGCCTGCCTGAGTGGCGTCCAGTGCACTTTTGGCGGAAATCACCGCCTGCTCGCGGGCTTCCACTCGGCTGGTGTCGGTAGTAACCGCGCGGTGCAGGGTGCGGGTGTCCTGAATGGTATTGCGCTCGGTCAGGTTGCGCAGGTCTTCGGCCTGGAAGGCCTGGTTACGCGCTTCCCTGCGGCTGGCGCTGAGGCGGCCACCGGTGTAGAGGGGCATGTTCAGGGTGATCGCTGCCACGGTGACTTCAGTGCTGCCGTCTGCCGGGATAGTGGAGCTGATTTGCCGGCCTAGCGAGGGTACGCGGGTGGTGGTATTGCGGTCACCTTCGTCCTCGATATTCTGATAGGCGATGGAGCCGCCAATCGTCGGCAGGTGCTCGGCCGCTGCGGCGCGGGCACCGTAGCGCGCCGCATCGGCAGACAGGCGTGCGGCTTTGAGGCTGAAGTTGTTGGTCAGCGCAAACTCTACCCAGGCCGCGCGATCCGCCGGGTCCGGCGCGGCAACGGTAAAGCTGGGTTGCAGCGGCGCCACGGTATCGTGGTTGATACCGGTCAGCACCGACAGGGCGTCGAAATTGCTCAGCAGGTCGTCCTGGGCGGTAAGGCGGCGGGCAACGGCGCTGTCATAAGCAGAGCGGGAATCGTAAACGTCCGTAATCGCCGTCAGACCCACTTCAAAGCGCTGCTGGGTCTGTTCCAGCTGTTTGGCCAGGGCTTCTTCCTCGGCGCGCGCGGCTTCCAGCACATCGTGAGCGCGCAATACGTCGAAGTAGGCGCTGGCCACGCGGATCATCATATCCTGCTGATTGGCGCTGAATTCGGCGGTGGCCTGTTCGCTGACTGTCTTGCCCTGCTTGTAGCCGAACCAGGCCGGCAGGTCGAAGATCGCCTGGTCCAGGCGGGCACCATAACTGGTGGTGTCTACGTCACTGTCGCCAGACTGGATGGACTGCAGCAACCCCAGGGTGTTGTCGAACTGAATGCCCCTGGATTCAAAATTGGTTTTGGTCTTGCTTCTTTCCGCAGAGGCATTGATCTGCGGCAACAGCGCCGAGCGACCGAGATTCTTGGCTTCAAGTCCGGCGCGATAGGCGGCGCGGTCGGCGGCCAGCTGTGGATCGTTATCCAGCGCCTGCAGATAGATTTCCCACAGGGTGTCGGCCTGGGCCTGCATGGCGCCGAGCCCCAGAACAGCGGCGGCGAGCAGAGATGTGAGCGGGCGAACAAATTGGCGCGCTGTGCGCTCAGTTGCACTTCTTGTCATTACTGTTGATTTCCTGTGACAGCTGCGGTCTTCAAGTTTCCGGTGGCCTGTGTTTTGCGGCCTGCTTTCCAGGCAGCTTCCAGGTGGTTAGTTTCCTGGAGGGCCCCGGGCTCGGGAGTCTTTGCTCCCGCTTTCCTGTAAACCCCGCTATTCCTTTGGTTAAGGATCTGGAGCCAGTCTGTAATGTGCTCTGAAGGCGGTGCTGGCTTGGCCCGGATGCGTATTTACGGTGTCTTTCAACTGCGTCTTCTGACGGAGTTCGGGCCTGCGGTCGCGAGAGTGTACCTGCCGGCCGCAGGAGCGTCGAGGCGACGATCGGCGCAATTTGGTATATCTTCGTTAAATGGACGCGAATGTGCGTCCAGTGACAAAAAACACCTGCCGATCGGCACAACGGTACTTTCCGTGTACATCCTCTGTGCTTCCCGGCTATTCAGACGACGTGAGGTCGGTACTTGGATGCAGCCCCGGAAACTGGTTCCGCCTGCGCTGTCAGACCTCTAATACGTGCGATACACCGATAGGCGATATACGGACCGGCAATGGGGCAAGATTCCCGGCACAACGAACAGCATCACACCCCGGGTGAAGACCCGCCGCCGCGCGCGACCTGGCGGCGTGCCTGCCACCAGTGCGATTTGTTGCTGACCCGGGATCGGGCCCCGGTAGGGCAGCGCTTGATCTGCCCCCGCTGCGGCGCAACCCTGCACCGCAATATGGAGCGCAGCGTTGCCCACACCGCAGCCCTGAGTCTGACGGGGCTGCTGCTGTTTATTCCTACCGCCAGCCTGCCGCTGCTGGAATTTTCGCTGTTTTCATTTGGTGCTGAAAACACCCTGATGAACGGGGTCCGGTCGCTGTTTGCCGCGGGTTATATCTGGCTTGCCTCTATTGTGTTGTTTTGCAGCGTGCTGGCGCCGCTGGGCAAGTTTCTGCTGTTGGCGTTTATCAGTTGGGGCAGTGGCTGGGTGAGTATGGGCAAGCCGGTGGCGCGGGCGTTGCGCTGGTATCACCACCTGCAGGAGTGGGGCATGCTCGATGTGTACATGCTCGGGATTCTGGTGGCACTGGTGAAAATGTCGGATCTCGGCAAGATGAGTGTGGAGCCCGGGCTCTACTGTTTTGTGGCGATGATGGTGGTATCCAGCGCAGCCACAGTGTCATTTGACGCCGAAACCGTATGGGCGCGTCTGGCGCGGAGGGCTGCGGCCGCCAGCGGCCACAAGCCGGAACTGGATTCCGCTGCGGAGACGCCCCATTGAACCGTCCGGCGCGCGCCCTGTCTGAGGGCTTTTGGACTTGCCTCGGTTGCCGGCAGCTGGTGTCGGTGGCGCGGGGTACCCGTTCTTGTCTGTGTCCCCGTTGCGGCGCGCGTATGCACGGGCGGGTGGAGGCCAGTGTGATGCTGACCTGGGCGCTGACCATTACCGGCGCACTGTTGCTGATTCCTGCCAATATACTGCCAGTAATGACGGTCATCTATCTGGGCTCCGGGGAGCCCAGTACCATCATCGGCGGCGCCCTGGAGTTGTACCACAATGGCCTCTGGGGCATTGCGCTGATTGTGTTTGTGGCAAGTATTGCGGTGCCGGTAATGAAACTGGTCGGGTTGGTTATTCTCTGCCTGACGGTGCAGCTGCGGTTAAATGTGGCCCCGCGCCAGGCGATGCGGATCTACCGGGTGGTGAATGCGATCGGGCGCTGGTCGCTGTTGGACCTGTTCATGATCTCGATCCTGGTGGCACTCGTAGATATGGGAGCCATCGCAGAGGTGGAGGCCGGAACCGGCAGTACCGCGTTTGCGACGGTAGTGGTGGTAACCATGTTTGCGGTGCGGGCATTTGACCCGCGCCTGATCTGGGATATGTACGAGTCGAAGGTGACTGAGTCAGAGCCCGGCCGCTGATTTGCGGTTGCCGAACCGCAGCACCGGCTGGCAGCGCAATGAAGTAATGAAGTAAAGAGCAATAACGTAACCCTAGGGAGAATGGATGAGCGAGCCGCCGTTTGAATACGACGCCCAGCCGGAAGGTCTGGCGCGCCGCAGTCGCGGTCTCTCGCTGGTGTGGCTGCTGCCCTTGATCGCGGCACTGATCGCCGTGTGGCTGCTGTACAAGGATTTCACCCAGGGCGATATTCGCGCCACGATTCTGTTTTCCAGCGGCGATGGCCTGGTGAAGGGCAAGACCGCAGTGAAGTATGCCGGGGTGGAAATCGGTGTGGTGGGCGATTTCCGGCTGGTGCCGAACGCCACCGAGCTGGAAGGACAGGACGGGGTTCTGGCCGAGGTAACGTTTAACCGCAGTGCCGGTTATCTGTTGACCAAAGGTAGCAAGTTCTGGCTGGTGAAGCCGGAGGTGTCCCTCACCGGGGTGCGCGGGCTGGAAGCACTGGTGTCCGGTAATTACATTGCGGTTGAGCCGGGCAGTGGCTCTCAGCAACGACACTTTGTTGCGGTGACCGAGCCACCGGCCTATGTGCGCGGTGATGGCCTGCGTGTCACCCTTAAATCTCCCCGCCTGGCGTCGCTCAATCGCGGTTCACCGGTGTATTACCGCCAGTTGGAAGTGGGGCAGGTAGAGAGTTACCACCTGGCGGAAGACGCCAGCGAGGTGGAGATCAATCTGTTTATTCGCCGCAGTTACGCGCATCTGGTGCACCGCGGCAGCCGCTTCTGGAATACCTCGGGGGTTTCGATCCAGGGGGGCATCAGCGGCGTCAATGTGGAACTCGAGTCTCTCGCTTCCCTGATCGCAGGCGGCGTGAGTTTCTACACCCCGGAATCCCAGAACCAGTCGCCGCTGGCGGTGGATGGCAACGAGTTCAAGCTGTACAAAAGTTTCGCTGAAGCGGATGCCGGTATTCCCATCACCCTCAATTTTGATCGCGGTGTCAGTCTCGCCGAGGGCACTACGCAGGTGATCTACCAGGGAATCCGGGTGGGGCAGGTCAGTACCGTCAAAGCCAATCGCAAAATCGATGGGATGGAAGTAAAGGTGCTGATGGACCCCATCACCGATGACCTGCTGAGCGAAAACACCCGCTTCTGGCTGGCGCCGCCCACGCTAGATTTCACCTCCGGTATCAATGACCTGTTGAAAGGAAATCGCATCGAGGTTGACCTGCGCAAGGGACAGCGCTCGGTGCGGGAGTTCGCCGCCCACTCCAGCCCGCCGCCGCGGGACCCCCGGGTACCGGGGCTGCATCTCCAATTGACCGCGAGAAACACCGGCTCACTGCAGCGGGGTGCCTCGGTGTACTACCGCCAGGTGGAAGTGGGGCGGGTACAGGGGATGGCGCTCAAGTCCGATGGCTCCGGGGTGGAGGTCTATGTGGTGATTGACCCGCCCTACGCGCACCTGGTGAATGGTGAAAGCCGCTTCTGGAATGTGAGTGGCCTGCGTGCCAGCGCCAGCCTCAAGGGTGTGGAGGTGGAGACGGACTCACTGTTGTCGCTGGTGCGCGGCGGCATCGCCTTCGGCAGTGGCCCCCACGACAGCAAAAATGCCGGTAGTGCCCGCAGCGGCGACAGTTTCCGGTTATATGGCAGTCGCGACGAGGCGATGGAAGAGGGCATCAATATCTACATCGACCTCACTGGCGATGAGGGGCTGAAGGTCGGCGCGCCGCTGCGCTATCGCGGAATCCAGGTGGGTGAAATTACCCGCATGCGCCTCAGCCACGAACTGGATGGCGTGCGTGCGCGCGCCCGTTTGTACCAGCGCGCCGAGCGCTTTGCACGCACTGGCACACGCATGTGGGTGGTGGGACCGAAGATTGGACTCAGTGGCGTCGACAACCTGGATACCCTGGTCACCGGGCCATTTCTCGAGCTGGAGCCCGGCCAGGGCAATGAGCCGCAGACGGAGTTTGTGGCCCTGGCCGTCAAGCCCGAGCCGGATCTGGCAGACACCATGATGATGCCCGGACTGGCGCTGATTCTGGATGCGCCGCGGCGGGGATCGCTTAAACGCGGCAGCCCGATTTATTATCGGCAGGTGCAGGTGGGCAAGGTGACCGGTTACCAGCTGGGGGAACTGGCGGATCGTGTTTACATCTATTGTTATATAGAACCCGAATTCCGCACCCTGGTGCGAGAGCATTCCAGGTTCTGGAATGCCAGCGGAATGGATGTGAATTTTGGCCTCAAGACCGGGCTGGATGTGCACACCGAGTCTGCCCAGGCCCTGCTGGCGGGAGGCATCGCCTTCGCGACACCGGACAATCCGGAAATGGGGCTGGAAGTGGAATCTGGCAGCCACTATCCACTGTATGGCAAGGCCGAGCCCGAGTGGTTGCTATGGAGCCCGAAAATCGAGCTTTACCCGGCACTGGAAGACAGTTTCAAATAAATTTGCTCCGCAATACACGGAACAGCTTTTTTTGTTGCGATCAGAGCAGAAAACAGAAGGGAAAGGAAAAACGGATGCGTAATAGAATTAGCCGCCTGGCGTCGGGATTACTGGCCTTTGCAGGACTGGTCGGACTGGCCGGGGGCGCTCTCACAGGCTGCAGCAGTCCCACCCAGATCGATCGCATCGAATCGCGCACGCCGCCGGTCAGCTTCCAGACCTACGCCTGGGGTACTGAAGTGTTGAGTGCCGACACCGGAGCCCCGGCGCAGCTGGTGGAGCTGGATACCGAGCTGCGCCAGACCCTCGGCGCGCTGCTGCAGTCCCGCGGCTACCGACAGGTACAGGGGGTGGATAATGCGCAGATGGTGGTGGACTACCAGATCGCGGTAGTGGAAGAAGAATTTGCCGGTGATCCCACCAACGAAAGCTGGGATGCGCAATTCGACAGCAACGCCCAGTCCGGGGTGGTGGAATTGCCTTCGCGCACCGGTGCGCCGCGGGTCACGCTGTCTGTGGGCATCGGCCCGCAAAATGCCATGCCCATCTGGGGCGGCAGCGCCACCAAGTTGATGGTGCGCCCGGAGGACAAGAACGAACGCCAGCGCATCCTCAACAAGGCCATTGGGGAATTACTGCAGGATTTACCACCGGCCTCTTGACCGGTAGGCTTTCCAGTGAGCGGCCGCTGATGGCCAGTGCTCGGATAATCAACCAATAACAGTTTCGGCAGGGACGCCGGTGCTCCAAACGCATACCAACGCATCGCGGGAGAACACATGGCTTTGCTGCTTAAATTTCGTACGGCTGCCCTGCTGGGGCTGATTCTGGCCCTGGGGCTCACGGGCTGTACAACCCCCAACCCGGTGGCCGTGGACTACGACCCATCGTTCAAATTCGCCAACCTGCGCAGCTACTACCTGCTCGACACCCTGGCCAATGGCCCTGTTTCGCCCTTCGAAAGCAAGCGTGCCAGCCAGGCCGTCGACGACATCCTCAAGGGAAGCTACCAGCCCGCAGCCAGCCGTGACCAGGCGGACTTCCTGGTGCGGGTACAGCTGTTCAGCACCGATAAAGTGGCGGTCTACGACGACCCCTTCAGCATTTACGGCGGCTACCGCTACTTCGGTTTTGGATGGCGGGCCCCGCTGCGGGTGCGTGAATACCGTGAATCCACCCTGATTGTGGATGTGCTGTCGCCGGAAGAGGCCCCCCTGTGGCGGGGCAGCATGCCCACGGTAGCGGGGCGCTACGAGTCGCCGGACCAGCAATTGCTGCAGCTGCGCGAAGAGGCCGCCCTGATTCTTGCACGCTTCCCACCTTACAATGATGTCGGTTACGACTGATTGTCCGTTTTCGATTGGGAAGAATCTTGCATGAGCAGTGATAAAACGGACCTCAAACCGCAGTTCACCCGCGGTGCGGTGGATATCCTGTCCCGCAAAACAGTCTACGACGGTTTTTTCAAGATGCACAAACTGCGCCTGCGCCACCGCCTCTACCGCGGTGGCTGGGGTGGCGAAATGGAACGCGAGCTGTTTGTACGCGGGCATGCGGTGGGGGTGCTGTTGTTCGACCCCGAACACCAGTTGGTGGCACTCATCGAGCAGTTTCGCATTGGCGCCCTGGAGCGCGAGGCGGGTCCCTGGTGCCTGGAGGTGGTAGCCGGCATGGTCGAAGAGGGCGAGTCCCTGGAAGACGTCGCCCGGCGCGAACTGCAGGAAGAGGCCGGCCTGGAGGTGCAGGAACTGCACTTTATCCGCAGTTACCTGCCGAGCCCCGGCGGAACCTGCGAGCGGATGCACCTTTTTTGTGCCTGTGCTGACTTGCGCGGGATCGAGGGCCATTTCGGGCTGGCGGAGGAGCACGAGGACATACGCCTGCGGGTATTCCCTCTGGAGACGGTATTGGAGGCAGTAAACAGCGCTGATGACGCCATCGACAATGCCGCCAGTATCATCAGCCTGCAGTGGCTGCAGCTGAATCGGTCACGGCTGGAAACGGGAGCGACGCGCGGCTGAATGGTTGCAGCTTTTGCGACCAATTTCCGCGGTATTGCACGGATATTGCACCCGCACAGTGGTGATATGACAAGAATGCGACCAATGGCGCCGGCAATCGGTGGTGGCGCGGATATTTTGAGAGATGAATCACGGCGCGAACTCAACAGGAGTGTCGATAATGGCGGTACCGGCAGGCACTGGCCGCAGCAAGGCGGCATCACAGATCCGGACGATCGCAAAAGAGCGATTTCGTGTGGATCTGCCCACCTATCATGCAGACTGTGATGCCAATTATCTGCGCCTGTGCAAATTGATGCCGGAGCTCGCAAGTAACCAAAGCTGGCGCTACCAGATGCCCGACGGCACCCTGGAAGTGGCGGTGCTGGAGCGCAGCAGGTACACCACAGAGGTGAGCCTGCAATCCTCCGCGCCGGAACCCGGCAGCAAGGACAAAAACTGGCTGGCTCCGCCTCCCATTACCGTGCGCCTGTATCACGATGCGCGCATGGCGGAAGTGGTGGCGGTGGACGGTCAGGGGCCGATCGGTGGCGACGGACTGAATTTCAGCTATCCCAACCCGGCCATGCACAGTGAAGACGAGCGCCAACAGGTCAACCGGTTCCTGAGCGAATGGTTGGCTCATTGCCTGGCAAATGGACGCGCGGAAGTCGACTTCACCCTGGGTGGTCGGCGCATCTGAATCCTGCGGACGAGATAGAAAGCCGGGCATCGCACAAGCGTACATGGATGTTTCGGCAAGGTGAGAAAGTGAATAACGCGGCAGTAGAACCAGCAAATCGGCTGATCCAGATAACCGACCCCCATGTTGGCGGCCGGCCGGATTATCAGTTGCTGGGCCTGGATACTGGCCGCACACTGGACGAAGTGCTCACGGCCGTCGCCGGCAGTGCTGACGCCCCTGAGCTGATGATCGTCACCGGTGATGTCTCTGCCAACGGCTCTGAAGCCGCCTACCGCCGTTTTCTGCACAAGATGCAGCCGGTCACCACCCCCTGGTTCTGGTTGCCCGGCAACCACGATAATCCCCAGCGCATGGATGAAATCGCCCCCAGAAGGCGCCCGGAAGTGGTGGCTTTGGGTAACTGGCGTCTGTTATTGCTGGATACCAGCGTGCCCGGGCAAATCTGCGGTGGTTTCAGTGCCGCTGAGCTGGCGCGTATCGAACAGCTGATTGCCAGCCACAGCGAGCATCCCCTGTTGCTGATGATGCACCACCAGCCGGTACCCGTTGGCAGCCACTGGATCGATGGCCATATGCTGCGTGAAGGGCGCGAAGCCTTTATCGAACTGGTGCGCGGGGCGGACAATGTGCGAGCCATTGCCTGGGGACACGTCCACCAGCAGTACGATAGTCAGCTGGATCATATTGGCCTGCACGCCACCCCTTCCACCTCGGTGCAGTTCACCCCCGGCAGCGGCCCTTTCGCCGTGGACAGTGAAATGCCCGGCTACCGCTGGTTTGAACTCAACGACGACGGCAGCTACAGCACCGGGGTCGAGCGCGTCGCTATCGCCGAATACAGCGTGGATCTGGCCTCTTCCGGATACTGATCCCGGCTTTTCCAATGGAAGCAGGATGATCGGTCATTTCACCGTTAAACCTGCCTTTCGTGACTTCGTGATCTATTTTTATTTTAGAATGGCACCTGAATTCGCGGTTTAGCGGTACCGGGTTCAATGGCTGGTCAGGATCGATCACCTTTGGCCGCCTGATATTTTCTTGTACTTTCGTACTTCAGGAAGTGAGGTCACCATGCTAACAATTTATCGCAAACTTCTTTCTTGGCCATTTCTCTCTAGGCCGTCTCTCTCCGGGTTACTCCTCTCCCTCTCCCTTGCGCTGCTCGGCGGTTGTGTCCAGCAGGCGACAGTTACCCCGCAAGATACCGAAGACGGCCTGCTGCCGCGCCAAACCGGGCTGGATAGTGTCAGTGCTGCCTATGCCTTTGACCTGAGTGGCGCCAAGGTTTATCTCGAGCCGGTCAATGTGGCTTACAGCCGGCGCTTTCCCGGCGCAGGCTCTCCCCTGAGAGCCAAGGACTACGAGCTGGACCAGAAGGATATAGCCCGCCTCCAGGACCTGATGGGGCAGACGTTGACCGAGCGCTTCCTGGCGCCGCGCCAAAGTGTGTTGGTGAGCGATAAAGCACAGGCGGATTACGTTCTGCAGCTGGATCTGAGCAGCTTCTCACTGGGCGCACCGCTGGATCCGCAACCCTGGCTGTGGCGGGTGTATACCGACCAGAGTGCTTACGGTGTGCTCTCCGGTGAGCTGCAGGATAGCAACGGCAATGCGGTGATGCGCTTCAGCGACCGCCGTGATATCGGGGAGAACTTTGGTAGCCTCGGCCCCAACGGCCGCTTCGAACGTTTTACCAGTGTCACCTTCTGGACCGACATGAAAACCGATATGCGCCGCGCATTTGCCAGCCTGGATAAGTCGCTGCAGTAACAGCCTGGTTGCTACAACCTCACCATAACCTCGCCATTTGGGGTAAAGCCGCCGGTACTTATGCCGGCGGCATCGCTATAATCCCCGCCCATGTCACACCCACAATTCTCTAGCGAACGCCCGCTGCTGATTTATCTGCACGGCTTCCTGTCATCGCCGCAGTCCTACAAATGCGAGCTGCTCAAAGCCTGGTTGCTTGAGCATCGCCCGGACATCGTCTTTTACGCCCCGCTGGTGTCGCCCTATCCCGGCGAAGCTTCGGTTGTGCTGGGTAAAATATTGCAGGACTCTATAGGCAACCACCTGGGGCCCATCGGTCTGGTAGGTAGCTCCATGGGGGGCTTCTGGAGTACCTGGCTGGCCGAGCAGCACCGGCTACCGGCGGTACTGGTCAATCCCGCGGTCAAACCCTCGCGCTTCATGCCCAAATACCTGGGGCAGGACTTGCAGCCCTACAGTGGAGAAATGCAGACCTATCGCCTTGCCCCCGAAGATGTGGATAAGATGCGGCAACTGGAAGGCAGCGTGGTTGCGCCACTGGCGGGCCGCTACTGGTTACTGGCCCAGCGCGGGGACGAGACCCTCGACTGCCGTGAGGCGGAGCAGTTTTATCAAGGACAGCGGCAAACGGTGGAAGAGGGCGGTGACCACAGCTTCCAGGGATTTGCCCGCTATGCCGAGGCACTGGTAGATTTCCTATTTCCGCCAGACAACAATTAGATAGAAGATCTAGGACAATCGCTCATAACGAGCACTGAGCAAAAAACAACGAATAAGCATCAGCAGTAGGCACCCCGAGGGGTGAGCAGAAATTATGGCCAATTATTCCGCTGAAGATATCGAGGTACTAACGGGGCTGGACCCGGTGAAAAAACGCCCGGGTATGTATACCGATACCACCCGACCGAATCACCTGGCTCAGGAAGTCATCGATAACAGTGTCGACGAAGCCCTTGCCGGCCACGCCAAAAAAATCGAGGTGGTACTGCACAAGGATCACTCCCTGTCGGTCAGCGACGATGGTCGCGGCATGCCGGTGGATATTCACCCGGAACAGGGGCGTCCCGGGGTGGAGGTGATCCTGTCGACCCTGCATGCGGGGGGCAAATTTTCCAACAAGAATTACCAGTTCTCCGGCGGTCTTCACGGCGTGGGTGTATCGGTGGTTAACGCGCTGTCGAAAGTGGTGGAAGTCACCATTCAGCGCGACGGCCAGGTGCATCGTATTGGCTTCCAGAATGGTGACAAGGCCTCCGATCTCGAAGTGATCGGCGAGTGCGGCAAACGCACCACCGGCACCAGCATCCGTTTTCTGCCGGACCCGAAGTATTTCGACTCCAACAAATTTTCGGTACCGCGCCTGCGCCACCTGCTGCGCGCCAAGGCGGTGCTTTGCCCCGGTCTCTCCGTCACCTTTATCAATGAGCAGGACGGCGAATCCGATCAGTGGTACTACGAAGACGGCCTCAAGGATTACCTGGCCGCGGCCAATCAGGGCTGGGAAGTGCTGCCGGCCGAGCCCTTTGTCGGCAACTTTTCTGCGCAGACAGAAGCAGCAGACTGGGCGGTGCAGTGGCTGCCTGAAGGCGGCGAAGTCACCGCCGAGTCCTACGTTAACCTGATCCCCACCGCCCAGGGCGGCACCCACGTCAACGGCCTGCGCGCCGGCCTGCTGGATGCCATGCGCGAGTACTGCGAAATCCGCAATCTGTTACCGCGCGGGGTTAAACTCGGGCCGGAAGATATCTGGGGTCAGTGCTCTTACGTGCTCTCCGCCAAACTCGCCGACCCGCAATTCTCCGGTCAGACCAAGGAGCGCCTCAGTTCCCGTGAGGCCACTGCGTTTATTTCCGGTGTGGCCAAAGATGCGTTTGGCCTGTGGCTGAACCAGCACACCGAAGACGGCGACAAGCTCGCCGAACTCTGTATCAGCAACGCACAAAAGCGCCTGCGTTCGGCGAAAAAAGTCGCGCGTAAAAAAGTCACCCAGGGCCCTGCGCTGCCGGGCAAACTGGCCGACTGCTCCAGCGGTGATACCAGCCGCTCGGAACTCTTTCTGGTGGAAGGTGACTCCGCCGGCGGTTCTGCCAAGCAGGCCCGCGACCGCGAATTCCAGGCCATCATGCCCCTGCGCGGTAAAATCCTGAACACCTGGGAAGTGGACTCCAACGAGATTCTTGCCAGCCAGGAAGTGCACGATATCGCCGTCGCGCTCGGCGTAGACCCGGGCAGCGACAACCTGGAAGGCCTGCGCTACAACAAAATCTGTATCCTTGCGGATGCCGACTCCGATGGTCTGCACATTGCGACCCTGCTGTGTGCACTCTTCCTGCGTCACTTCCGCCCGCTGGTCACCAATGGCCATGTGTATGTTGCTATGCCACCGCTGTTCCGTATCGACATCGGTAAAGACGTCTACTACGCACTGGACGACGCCGAGCGCCAGGGCATTCTCGATCGCATTGCCGCGGAGAAAAAGAAAGGCAAGATCCAGGTAACCCGCTTTAAAGGGTTGGGTGAAATGAACCCGCTGCAATTGCGCGAGACCACCATGGACCCCAACACCCGCCGTCTGGTGCAGCTGTTTATCGATGCTGGCGACGACAGTAATCAGTTGCTGGATATGTTGCTCGCGAAGAAGCGCGCGGGAGACAGAAAACAGTGGCTGGAGAGCAAGGGCAACCTTGCCGAAGTCAGCTAAAGATAAAGCCCCGCAATGCGGGGCTTTATTGTTTTGGGCAGAAATGGTGGCAGCCTGGATAGGCGCCCGCCGCCCCTGCAGCGAGTATCAGGAAAATGAGAACCCGGCGAAGAAGAGTGCTCAGTAAAAAATATCGGCTTGTGACAATAATGGCTATGGCAGTTACGTTGCTGACGGGGGCTGTAGCGCTATTCGTTAGTGAAGGGTTTTGCAGCAAAAGACATAATGGTCTTTATTGCCATACCGGAACTAGCCAACTCTTCCTGAGCTGTTTCCTGGCCTGTTTGGCAATTTCTCTGCTCGTTGGCTTTTTTGAAGTTTACTCTGGCAAGAAAATTGTTTTTTTAAAGTCCAATTTATCAATGGCTATTGCTTTGCTAAGTATGCCGTTACTTTGGTTGAGTATGTATTTTGCGGATCCTAATGCCTGACAATCGAAGCTGCCAACGCGGTGAGTGTCGGTGTGTATGGATATATACATAATGTAATTCAATCTTCCTTTCTGGTAATCACTGCCGTGCAGTATTTTAAAAAGACTCGAAAACTACTTTGGAATGCCGGGGCAGCTGTTTTCTTTACCTACGTGGGGTTTCAGTGTGTTTTTGCAGCATTGGAACTGAGCGGTGTTGATTTTCCTGAAATCTGTAAAAATACGGAAGTTGTCAGTGTGCCATCTCCAGATGGCAATAAAGTTGCCAGGATCGGTTATTCAGATTGCGGTGCATTCACCCGGGTCCAGACCGGTGTTCTGCTTGTCGACCTGAAAAGTGGCGAGGAATACGGCGGTATTTTCGGTATTGATTCTGAGCCCGGTGATCTCAGGGTTAGCTGGGAGAGTGACAAACTTCTGGTGTTCTCCAATTTTCCAATGGAAAAGCTTCTGTGGTTCAATCAGAAACCATTTTCCGGGGTGAAATTCAGGATTCAATAGGCGTTCGTAGATATCCTGTCAGGTGGGCCGCGATTTGGGCCGTCAATGTTTATGGATCTAGAGTGTTAAAAAATGGAAGTCGTAAGAAGCAAAGATTTTTCTGCCGAGCGCGCTTGGGGTGCAAAGGAAATTGCCAATATGGGTGGCATAACCACAAGGCTTCACTGGACGAACGCGCCATACAAGTGGCACGTAAACGATGGTGAAGAAGTATTTGTGGTGCTGGATGGTGTGGTCGATATGCACTATCGCGTATCCGGCAAAGAAGAAGTGGCTGTGTTAGAAGTGGGGGATATCTTTTTTGCATCCGTAGGCACCGAGCATGTGGCACACCCGCGAGGTGAAGTGCGCGTACTTGTGGTTGAGAGCGCGGATAGCGTGTAGCAAAGTTTGATTTTTTTGCGTGAAGTGTGAGCGGGTATGCCAAGAATAGCCGAATTAAAAGACAAAGACGGAATATTACAGCTTTACCGGGCATTGAGGCCGAATGATCCCGAGCTGGATTCTGCGGCCTCGGAAAAGGCGTTGTCAGAAATTATCAAATCCCCAAATGCCGATATCATTGTTGCGGAGCATAACGGCAAGTTGAGCTCTACCTGCATGCTGGGCACTGTGCCCAGTATGGCAATGGCGGCGCGCCCCTTTGGTGTTATTGAACATGTTATTACCCTTCCGGAAGCGCGCGGCAATGGGTTGGGTAAAGCGGTGTTGACCTTCGCCCTGAATCAGGCCTGGGATAAGGGCTGCTACAAGGTTCTGTTGCTTTCGGGCGCACAACGTGTGGAAGCGCACCGGTTGTACGAGAGTGTCGGCTTTATTGGCGATGTGGAAAAGGGCTTCGTCGCCAAGCCTCAGACTTAGGTCTGGAGCTGACGCCGACAGCATGTGTGTGACGCTGCTGGGCGCACTATTTCGGCTAGGGTGCATTTTGTTGGATTCCAATAGGAAATTGCCCTGCGCTTACCTACAATACGCGGCCTTTCCTTCTACAAGCCCCGGTTTCCACCATGTCTGACACGGATCACCCCCGCGATTTTCAATCCCTGCCGCTAGAGCAGCCCCTGCTGAAGAACCTGTCGGATCTCGGCTTTGCACGCCTGACGGAAATCCAGGCCGCTGCGCTGCCGGCGATTGTGGCGGGCAAGGATGTGATCGGCCAGGCCAAGACCGGTTCGGGGAAAACGGTGGCTTTTGGCCTCGGTGTACTGCACAAGTTGCAGGCGGAGCGCTTCCGGGTGCAGGCGCTGGTGTTGTGCCCCACCCGGGAGCTGGCGGACCAGGTGGCGAGGGAACTGCGCAAGCTGGCGCGGGCGATTCACAACATCAAGATTCTGACCCTGTGCGGCGGTATGCCGTTCGGGCCACAGATTGGCTCACTGAAGCACGGTGCACATATTGTCGTCGGCACGCCCGGGCGTATTGAAGATCACCTGCGCAAGGGCAACCTGGACCTGAGCGAGGTACAGACTCTGGTGCTGGACGAAGCCGATCGCATGCTGGACATGGGGTTTCAGGCGGTACTGGACCAGATTCTGGCGGCATTGCCGCAACAACGCCAAACCTTGCTGTTTTCTGCTACTTATCCAAAAACCATTGATGCGCTGGCCACCCGGGTCATGCGCGACCCGGTGAAAGTCGAAGTAACCGCGGGACACACCCAGAGCACTATCGAGCAACGTTACTACCGGGTGGAAAACAACGAACAGCGTCCTGCTGCTCTCTATCAGTTGTTGGCGAGCCTTGATGTTTCGTCGGCGGTTATCTTCTGCAACACCAAAAAGGAAACCGATGAAGCTGCCCAGGCTCTGCGCAGTGCCGGTTTTGCCGCGTTGGCGCTGCACGGTGATATGGAACAGAAGGATCGCGACCGCACCCTGACGCTCTTCGCCAACGGCAGTGCGTCGATTCTGGTGGCGACGGACGTTGCCGCGCGCGGACTGGATATCGAAGAGTTGCCAGTAGTGGTGAACTACCACCTGTCCCGCGATCCGGAAGTGCATGTGCACCGGGTCGGGCGCACTGGGCGTGCGGGCCAGAAAGGCCTGGCGCTGTCGCTGGTGAGCAAGAAGGAAATCTACAAGCTGGAGCGTCTGGAAGAGTTGATGCAGCAACCGATTACCTTGCAGGAAATCCCCGCCATTGAAAAAGGCTTCCGGCCCGCTCGTCCGCTCATGTCGACACTGCAGATCGATGGCGGCAAAAAACAGAAAGTCCGGGCTGGGGATGTGGTCGGTGCTTTGACCGGCGAGGGTGGGATTGACGGTACCCAGATCGGAAAAATTCAGTTGTTCGACTTTTCCACTTTTGTAGCGGTGGAGCGCACAGTGGCCAAAAAAGCGCTGGGCAAGTTGGCCAACGGTAAAATCAAAGGTCGCAATTTTCGCGCGCGTATTGTCGGGGTCTGAATAGATAGTCTGAATAGATAGTTTGAACGGATTCAGGAGCCGCCCAATGTTGGTTGCGGGCGGCTCCGACTTCAAATCCTACACTGCGATTCTGGCCGCAGTATTGATCACGCCATTTCTTCGGCTTTTTCCTCAAAAGCCTGCTTATAGAGCGACTTCTTCGGCTTTTCGAAAACCCGCTTCAACATCGGTTCGAAAAACGCCAATGGCAGCGTTTCACCCTCTGCGTCGAACGCCGGTGCATCGTACTTCTGAATGAATTCCAGCGTCTGCGCGAAGTAGCGGTGCTCACGGTAGTTATCGCGGAGGTTGCGATCCATACCCAGGTAGTGGAAGAAGTAGTAACCCTGGAAAATCGCGTGATGCTTGATCATCCAGTGATTGGCCTCGCTGACGAAGGGCTCGAGGATCACCGCCGCAACATCGGCGTGGTTGTAGCTGCCCAGGGTGTCGCCGATATCGTGCAACAGCGCGCAGATCACATACTCCTCGTCTTTGCCATCGCGGTGGGCGAGGGTTGCGGTTTGCAGGCAGTGGGTCAGGCGGTCGACCGGGAAGCCGCCAAAGTCGCCTTCCAGCAGTTTCAGGTGGGCGATAACCCGGTCTGCGAGGCCCTGGGCAAACGGCCCAAAGGCGTCGGCGATGCACTTCCAGTCTTCGGCGCTACCCTGTTCCATATGGGTGAAAGTGGCCCGTGGCGAATTATTATTTTCCATTTTTTTACCTTGTCAGATGAATTTCGCAAACATTACTTGCGGTAGCTTGGATCGATACGGTCGAGTTTGCGCAATAGACCTGGCCATGCCAGCTTGCCGCCCTGGTTGCTGGTGACCTTGTTACCTTCACCGACGATCTTGTCGATGATCGGCTGCGGCACCGGGGTCAGCGGGCGGTTACCGGCGAGGGCGGCGACCTGGATTTCACAGGACTTCTGCAGGATAAACATCGCAAGGAAGGTATCTGCCACCGAAGGACCGCAGGTAAGCAGACCGTGGTTGCGCAGAATCATGTAATTTGCGCTGCCAAGGTCCCGAACCAGTCGCGCTTTCTCGTCTTCCCTTACCGCAATACCCTCGTAGTCGTGATAGGCCAGGTTGGAAAGCGGGAACAGCGATTGCTGTGACAGTGGTAGCAACCCTTCGCTGTGCGCAGCCACCGCAACCCCTTCCTCGGTGTGCGTGTGCATGACACATTGCGCATCTTCGCGGGCTTCATGGATACAGCTGTGAATGGTGAAGCCGGCCGGGTTTACCGGGAAAGGTGTGTCGTCGACTTTCTCGCCGTTGAGGTCGATCTTGACCAGGCTGGACGCGGTGATTTCTTCAAACAGGGCGCCAAAGGGGTTGATCAGGAAGTGGTGTTCCGGACCAGGGATCCGCGCTGACAGATGGGTAAATACAATTTCATCCCAACCGTGGAGTGCGATCAGTCGATAGGCTGCGGCCAGGTCTACCCGCAGCTGCCATTCTTCAGCGCTCACTTTGCCTTCAAGAGACGGAATGGAATCCAGTGTCGCAGTCATGGGCTTTCTCCCGTATTTTGTTATTTTGCGTATTGGCTTTTAAGACAGAGCCATTTTAGGTACCGGCGCGTGCACAAGACTGTCAATTGGTTTACGTTTTCCCGGATGAAGTACTTTCGCAGCAGGAGGCAAACATGAATGAGTTATTGGTGAGTATTCAGGCCTGCCCGCTGCTGGCAGGTTTGGGAGATGAAGCCCGCCAGGCTCTCGCCAGTCTTTGCCGCAGTCGTACTTACTCTGCGGGCGAGATTATTTATCCGCCGGGATCGGTGCAGAGCAACCTGTGCATCATCGCCGATGGCCGCGTCCGCATTTGTTCCAGCAACGCCGGCGGCCGCGAGGCCATACTGGCGATTCTCGATGTGGGTGCCTGGTTCGGGGATACGGTTTTTTCCCCGGGGATGCCAAGGGTTTTCGGCGCCACCGCGCACAGCGATAGCCGGGTAGTGGAAATCCCGGGGGAGGGGCTGCGATCTTTGTTGCAGCGTTACCCGGAGGGCTACCCCACCATGCTGGATCAGGTCAGTCGCCGGCTCTGGTCTGCTATGTCAGTGATTCAGGACGATGTATTGCGGGGCACCGAGGCGCGCATTGGCAGGCGACTATTGTTTCTTGCGCAAATGCACAATCGTACGGGGACGGCGGGCGGTCAGTCAGTCAGTTTTGCACTTACCCGCGAACTGCTGGCGAACATGATGGGCATGACTCGCCAGGGGGTACACGGTGTGCTTAAAAACATTGAAAACCAGGGGTTGATCGAGTTCGCCTATGGGCGCGTGACCATTGCGGATCCCGCGCGCCTGCAGCGTTATGTCGACGGATTGGATTGACTCAACTTGCGTCTGCCAGCTTGGCATTTTCCTCGGTCGGGTTTGCCGGCTGGCAATCACTGGCTTTCACTACCCGTCGGCCATAGCTCACCAGCAGGAAGCCGATGGGGAACATAATCACGCCGTAAATGGCGGAGGGCACCGACATCTCACTGGAGTGCAGCAGGGTCAGGGTGACCATCAGGCCCAGGGTGCCATTCTTGATCCCCAGCTCGGTAGCAACGGCGAGCCCTTCGCGCTTGGTCAGCCCCGCCAGCTTTGCACACAGCAGTCCGGCTGCGATACCCAGCAGGTTCAGGGCAATGGCCGCAGGGCCAGCCTGTACCAGCAGCTCCAGAAAGCGATCGCGAATACCGTATACCAGCCCGACGACCAGGGCCGCCAGCACAAAGGCGCCGAACAGGCTTACTGCCCCCTCGGCCCGGGTTGCCAGTGCCGGTCTCCACGCCTTCACGAGCATGCCGATCGCCACGGGCAACAGGACGATGGCCGACAACATGATCACCGTCTTGGTAAACGGCAGCGCAATTTCCTGGCCGGTACCGAAGTAGGTCTGCAGTGCGTAGTTGGTAAAGATGGGCAGGGTCATGATGGTGATCATGCTGGCGGAAACCGTGAGCACAATAGACAGTGCCACATTGCCGCGGGCCAACAGGGTAAACAGGTTGGACGTGGTGCCGCCGGGGCAGGCGGCGATGATCACCAGACCGACGGCCATGGCCGGGGGCAGTGCCAGTGCCCAGGCGAGGGCAAATGCCGCCAGGGGCATAACCAGTATCTGCGCCAGTGTGCCGATGATCAGCCCGGCAGGCTTGACCGTGACTTGATGGAAGTCCCGGGCAGTGAGCGTCAATCCAATCCCGATCATGATGATAAACAGGGCGATTGGCAGTCCAATCGAGACGAGGGGGCCGGATTCCATAGGAACCTCCAGAAATTATTATTAGACGTGTTGTTTGTCCTGAGTCGCTGGATAAGGGGCCAGGCGCTCCGGATGCATCGCTATCACTATTCTAGTTAAGTGATTCTAGGTCGACTGATTCTAGATAGGCGCCGGTGGCGGGAATGTCAACTTTTTGACATTTGTGTGTGAGGGCGGCTGCTGCCGCCCTCTGGTGGGTTATCCCGGACTTGCTTTGCGGCTTGTCGGCAAATGCTGGGGTTACCAATGCAGGTCACTGCAGATGAAGGCTATAGCGCACCATGGTGTAGTCGCGGGGGTCGGACTTGCATGCGAACCCCAGCTCCCGGGCGACGTGGTCAATGGCGTTGTTGCCCGCGGATTCAATGGAGTAGATTTCTTCCAGGCCGTCGACCTTGGCGGCATCTACCAGCTCCTGCAGCAGATATTTGCCGAGGCCGGCATTCTGCCAGTCGTCAGCAACCACAACGGCGCACTCGCAAGCGCGACCGTCTGGATCGCAGGCGAAGTTGGCGACACCCACGGCGTGCTGGTTACCGGCTTCATCCTTGTAGAGAGCAATATATGCCTCGTGCTGTGGGTCGTTGTCGGTAAGAATTCTCATCAGCTGTTTACTGACTTGGCCAATGCCGCCGAGAAAGCGCATGCGGCTGGAGTCGGCGGACAGCCCCTCAATCAACTCACGTTCCAGATCGACGTCCGATGCCTGTACCGGGCGAATGACAACCTGGCGGCCGTCTCGCAGGGTATATCGACTGTGGTCCAGTGGGCTGTCACTGATGCCGATCTCATTCAGGTCGCCCTCATTGACGCCGCTTTCGAACCATTGGCTGCGTTGATTCATGGTCGTGCCAGACATAAGGCTATCCTCCCCGTTTGCCGCGACTCGAAGAATTTGTGTCACTCAATCTGCGGCCCTCGTATCGGTTTCGTGTCTGTATACAGAACCGAAAGTACAGAACCGAAAGTACAGCACCGAAACGTCGGTATTGCCGTTCACGTTTCCCCGAGTCCGGGTTCACGCTTGTTATTGCTAGTTCCCGGCTATAGCACCATCGGCAGCGATTCTACAGCCGCAGGGAAATCCTACGGTGGCGCCAGTGGCAGCCAAAGGTTCCACGGGGCTCGAAGGGGATTTCGGGCGAAATAGTGCCTGTGCGACACCATTGCAAATAAAACTGGGCAGTCTGACGCCCTGTGGTATAGTGCCGCGGCTGGCGCTAACGCCAGTTGCGTCATCTGTAGGCCGAGACTGTTTTCGGCTCATTTCTGGAACGCTGTACTCAACAGTGTGTCTGAACCTCCTCTACTGAATGCCGCACCGTGCCGAAGTGAAACTTTCGGCTACTGCCTTTGGCGGCGAATTTGAAGCTGACCCGTGGAACATGGGTTTTTCGATCTGTTCACAGCAGCACAGCTTCCCCCAAATTTTCTGACCGGATCTATTCCCTGACACTGGGTGCCGGAACCACAAACTCGCGAACTGCACAGTCGCTATTGCGCAGTCGCACATTCGTTAATTGAAGAAAGAAATTTATGTTGTTTGAAGATCTCGGCCTGGTGCCGGAAATTGCCCGCGCCGTTGCGGAACAGGGTTACACCAAGCCCACCCCGATTCAGGAGCAGGCGATCCCTGTGGTCATGCGCGGCGGTGATGTGATGGCGGCGGCGCAGACCGGTACCGGTAAAACCGCCGGCTTTACCCTGCCATTACTGCATCGCCTGAGCAGCGGCAAACGCGCCAGCAATAACCAGGTGCGGGCGCTGGTGTTGACGCCGACCCGCGAACTGGCGGCGCAGGTTTTTGATAATGTGCAGAGCTACAGCAAAAACCTGCCGTTGCGACACAGCTGTGTATTCGGTGGGGTGAAGATCAACCCACAAATGATGCGCCTGCGTGGCGGTGCCGACATCCTGGTAGCCACCCCGGGCCGCCTGCTGGATTTGTACAATCAGCGCGCGATCAAGTTTGATGCACTGGAAGTGCTGGTACTGGACGAAGCCGACCGCATGCTGGACATGGGCTTTATCCACGACATCAAAAAAATTCTGCGGGTACTGCCGGCCAAGCGCCAGAACCTGCTGTTCTCTGCGACTTTTTCTCCGGAAATCCGCGCCCTGGCCAAGGGGCTGGTGAATGATCCGGTAGAAATTGATGTAAGCCCGCGCAATACCACCACCCAGACGGTACTGCAGAAGCTGCACCCGGTAGACAAAGCGCGCAAGACCTCGTTGCTCAGTCACCTGATCAAGGAAAACGACTGGCATCAGGCCCTGGTCTTCAGCCGCACCAAACACGGTGCCAACCGCCTGGTGACCCAGCTGGAGAAGAGCAAGATTTCTGCCGCGGCCATTCACGGCAACAAGAGCCAGAATGCGCGCACCAAGGCCCTGGCCGATTTCAAATCCGGCAAGGTTCGTATTCTGGTGGCGACGGATATTGCCGCGCGCGGTATCGACATCGATCAGCTGCCCCAGGTAGTGAACTTTGATCTGCCCAATGTGCCGGAAGATTATGTGCACCGTATTGGCCGCACCGGCCGTGCCGGCGCCAGCGGTCGCGCGGTGTCTCTGGTTTCTGCGGATGAAATCAAGCAGCTGCGGGATATCGAGCGGCTGATCCAGAAGCCCATCGAGCGCGAAGAAATTGAGGGCTTTGAGCCGGATCACCAGTTACCCGAATCCGGAGGCAAGGTTGGCAAGGGCGCACAGGTGCGTCGCGACGGTGCCCCGCGCAAGAAGCCGGCCAACCGCCGCGGCGCTTCCGACGGACGGGATTCCGGAAACCGCTCCGGTAATAGCGAAGGTCGATCCGGCAATCGCTCGGGTAACCGCGGTAACAGCAACCGGCGCTCTGAAAACGATGCGCGCGGCAATCGTCAGGACGGAAATCGCAGTGGTAATCGCCAGGATGGCAATCGCAGTGGCAACGGCGACTCGCGCGGCAATCGCACTGGCGGCGCGGATCAACGTCCTCGCCAGCGTCGGGCCCGGCGCAGTGAAACGGCGTAATTTGACGCCCTGCTAGAAAATTTTTCCACAAAACGGCGAGCTTCCAGCTCGCCGTTTTTGTTGGTACTCACTTACCTGCCGCACTCGGCAGGGCCGCAATGGCGCCTTTCCCGGGGTACTGAATCGGGGCGCGGCACCGGTCCTGTTCATCTGCAGCTTCTCTCCGCCAGAGTTCCCGTCATATAGATTTCATGACTTGTTGGTATTAGTATTTCGCGGCAATGACAGCGTTGTCATTGTCGGGTGTGGTGAGATGCAATTCGCTTTATTTCTTGCTGCCACCGCTTTGCGCACCCGGAAAGGTGCGTGAATTCGAAGTACTTGAGGTTGTCCACAACCTCGTTTTAGGGACAGAGTTATGTATCGATCTATCCGTGCCAATGCGTCCGCATTGGTCCTGGCAGCTTCTGCCGTTTTTACTTCTGCTACTTCCGCACAGGCCAGCCAGGTGGATTGCACCGCAGTGCCTGATTGGGACTCGGCCAGCGCCTATGCCAGTGGCGCCCGGGTGGTGGAGAACCAGCAGCGGTATACCGCCAACTGGTGGAACCAGAACACACTGCCTTCCTCGCACCATGGGGAGTGGGGTGAGTGGACGCTGGATGGCGCCTGCTTGCCAGTATTTCACGCCGTGGACATCGACAAAGAGTTGCTGATTCGCGACCTGTCGGTGGTGGACTCGCAAGCGGCCATCAGTGGCGAGCTTTCCTGGGTGCATCTGATTGAACAGATGATGCCGCAGGAGAATCCGACCAACGCGGAAAAAGAAGCGTTTGTTCTGCACTGGCTCAACAGCTACCTCAACCAGCAGGTCATCAACGAGGACGTCGTGGCCACGCGCCCGCAGATACAGACGCTGTTTATCGAACCCTGGCGGGGTATGAGCTTTAGCCTGAGCCAGGGCACCAGCGATGCGCTGAATTTCGATATTCACCTGTTCCGTTTGCTGGCGATTGTCTACCGCCCGGACCTGCACACCCGGGATGCCAGTGGCCAGGTCACCAGTGGTGGTGAGGCGCGCTTTGTATTCAGCTTTAACCAGCCCAGCAGCGGTGGAACCCTGCCGGCCAAGGTCATCTTTGAGTACGGCCTGGAAGCCAATTCGGAAGAGGAGCTGCTGGCCTGGGCCGAGGGCTTCCACGCACTGGGTGCACTGGAGTTTGGTGAACAGTACAACCAGCAGCTGATCGCCTTGACCAACCGTTTTACCGGTAAAAATACCGTGCCACACAAGCCCAATGGCAATGCGTTGAACCAGCTGCGCACTAATGAGCTGCCCTTTGCGGATCCCTGGCAGCTGCGGGAGTTCAAACTCAGCGCGGAAACCGGCTTGCTGGAGCCCGCGACCGTCGCACAGACCCCGGCGGATGATGTGAACGGCACCCAGCTGTTCGCGGACTACGTCAACAGCGCGGAAGCCGAAATCCTCGATGGCAGCTATGTGGTACCGCTCCAGTTTGCCGGTGAGCCATTGCTGGGTGGTGCTTCCGATGCCGAGATCGGGCGATTTGCGCGGCCGGTAACTACCTGGAACGGACCCGGAATCCTGAATAATGAGGCGCGGCATATCGTCGGCCTGAATACCTGCAGCGGTTGCCACGGTACCGAGACCAACACCGAGTTTTCCCACGTGGTGGAGCGTGAAGTTGGGGAAGTCGCTGAGATTTCAGCGTTTATGAGCGGAGTCGTGATCAATTCGGCCACCGGGGAAGAGGAACCGTTTGCGGTTGAAGATCCGGTGAGCGGCGAACTGCGTCAATTCCACGAGCTGGATGATCGCAAAACCATTATGGACTGCCTGCTGGAGCGCTGCTTTGCCAGTGCAACTGATACTGTAACCGTGGCGGCGCGATCCTTGCGCAGTGCCGTTCCACAGGAAAGCACCGTGGCAGTAAAGAGTGCGGAGGCGATTGCGTTTGAAGCATTAATGGCGGAGCGCCGGGCGCGCGCGCATTGATCTGACGATCGAAGAGAAAAAGGCGGAGCACTGCTCCGCCTTTTTTAAGGTGGTTTTTAACTTTCTTGCTGGCTGGCGAGGTAATCCAGAGTCAGCTGGGTAATCGCTTTGGTGCCTACCTTGAGCGCGCTTTCGTCCACGTAGAAACGCGGCGAGTGATTGCTGGCGGCAGTGGCAGGGTTGGTGCCTTTTGGGGTGACACCCAGGAAATAGTAGAAACCGGGAACTTCATTGGCGAAGAATGAGAAGTCTTCAGCACCGGTAATTTTCGGAATCAGCATCACCTTGTCGTCACCGGCCGCGGCTTTAAGTGCAGGTACTGCAGCTTCGGTCAGCGCCGGGTTGTTACTGGTCACCGGGTAGCCTTCCAGAATTTCCACTTCCGCGGTAGCGCCGCTGCTCTCGGCAATTTTCTCCGCGGTGACTTTCAAGCGTTTAAAAATTTCCTGGCGATTATCCATATCGAAATTGCGAATGGTGCCATTCAGGAAGACGCTGTCGGGAATAATATTGTTGCGCACACCGCCGTCGATCTTGCCGAAGGACACCACCGCGGGTTCCTTGGTGATATCTATCTGACGGCTGACGAGGGTCTGGGTGCCCATCACAATCTGCGCGGCAGCGGTGATCGGATCGACACCGCCCCAGGGGCGGGAGCCGTGGGTCTGGCGACCTTTTACATTGATACGGAACTCGTCGGAGCTCGCCATCAGCGGCCCGGAACGGTAGCCGATCACGCCCGCCGGCAGGCTGGAGCTCACGTGCTGACCGAATGCCACGGCGGGTTTGTACTTCTTGAACAAGCCTTCTTTCAGCATCAGTTCCGCGCCGCCCTCTTCGCCATCAGGCGCGCCTTCTTCCGCGGGCTGGAAAATAAACAGCACATTGCCTGCCAGCTCATCACGCATATCCGCCAGCACCTGAGCGGCACCCATCAGCATGGCCACATGGGTGTCGTGACCACAGGCGTGCATCACACCCACTTGCTCGCCGTTGTATTCGGTCTTTGCCTTGGAGGCGAAGGGAATATCCACCTGCTCGGTAACCGGCAGTGCATCCATATCCGCGCGCAGCGCCACGGTAGGGCCGGGCTTTCCGCCCTTGAGCAAGCCGATCACCCCGGTGTGGGCAACACCGGTTTCCACTTCCATGCCGAGGGACTTCAGGTGTGCGGTGATGTATTTGGCGGTTTCGAATTCGCGGTTACCCAGCTCAGGATTCTGGTGCAGGTGGCGGCGCCATTCGATGACCTTGCTTTCGGTCTGTGCCAGTTGTTTGTCGGCATCCGCGGCTTGTGCCTGGAGGGCGGTGGCGGCGAGTGCGAGAGCGATTGTTAATGTTGTTTTTTTCACAAGAAATTCCTGTTTGCAGTGCATGGCCGATTGGCAGGTAACCATGCACTGCTGCAAGAATCAATCCTTGTGGGCAATGCTGCTCTTAACCCGCTCGGAGAAATCCGCTACACCCTGGTCAGTGCGCACCACTTTCTGGATGGTGCCATCTTCGTTGAAGTGCAGGTATTCGGCGGTGGAATAGCGCTGGCGCTTCTCGCAGCTGGACACCGGTGACTGCATCCAGCGGTGGTAAAACAGAATCCACTGTCCCTTGTATTCGACGATGGAGTGGTGGTTGTTGCTCTGGTTCTCCTGATCCATGAAGATACCCTTGTACTCCCAGGGCCCCAGCGGCGAGTCGGCCATGTAATAGGCGAGCTCACGGTTGTTTTCCGGCATGGTGAAATAATATTTGCCGTCGTGCTTGAAGACCCAGGGGCCTTCCATCTTCGGCTCGTGGCCACCCATATCCATCTTCTGGAAATCGCCCTGGATACTGCGCATATCCTCGGCCATCTCTACCACGTAGTAATCAAAGCTGGTGCCGTGAAAATACAGGTAAGCCTTGCCGTCGTCGTCCATAAACAAAGCCGGATCGTTGGCATAGGGGGTACGCCACAGGGGGGCATCGATGACATCTTTGAAGGGACCCGTGGGCGAGTCACTTTCGGCAATGCCAATGCCCATCCACTTGGTGCTCTTCTCCGGATTTACCCGATCCTTGTGACCGGTGCCCGCGGGAAATACCAGGTAGTATTTGCCATTCTTGTAGGCCGCATCCGGTGCCCAGGCATAGTTGTCGGCCCAACTGAGGTCGTCCACCGACAACACGGCACCGTGATCTTCCCAATCCACCAGATTGTCCGACGAAAACACATGCCAGTTTTTCATCCAGAAATCCTGCTGGCACTCCTCGTCGTGAGAGGTGTAGAGGTACATCTTGCCGTCGCTCCACACGTGGGCAGACGGGTCGGCGGTTTTGATGTCGCTGCCGAAATCGAGGGGGTTCTGGGCCTGGGTGGCGCTGGCGTTCACCAGAAAGGACAGCAGAGATGCCTTGAGGATGTTTCTTTTCATGCTCACTCCTTCACGGCAGCTTCGAAAGCTGCCTGACCGTTTGTTATTTTGGTCTGGCCGATTCTACTGAAGGAGCTGTTGAGATGCTAATGAAGCGCAGAAACTTAAATTGAAGGGAAAGTGGTGGGTAACCCTTTTTGAAAGCGTCGGCGACATGGACGTCGCCGACGCAGCGTACAGGGATGTATCCACAGCGGTTTCAAAAAGGGTTACCCAGCGCTTGCCCGCCACCGAGGGGCGAGCAGAGCACTTACATGGTGAAGTAAGTGGCCGCTCCGGGGCCAACCGGCAGGCCGGCTACAAACACCCAAAGGAAGAAGAGTGCGGTCCAGCCGATAAAGAAGAAGATCGAGTAAGGGATCATGGTCGCGATCAATGTGCCCATTCCCAGGTCTTTCTTGTAGCGGGTGGCGAAGGACACGATCAGGCCGAAGTAGCTCATCATCGGCGTGATGATGTTGGTCACCGAGTCGCCGATCCGGTAGGCGGCCTGGATTACTTCCGGCGCATAACCCAGCAGCATCAGCATGGGAACAAAGATCGGCGCGGTTACCGCCCACTGCGCCGAGGCACTGCCCAGGCTCAGGTTGACCACACCACACATCAGGATAAAGAAGAAGAACAGGATCGGGCCGGTGAGGCCGATGCTCTGCAGGGCTTCCGCACCCAGCACCGCAAAGATGGTGCCCAGATTGGTCATTTTGAAGAAGGCCACAAACTGCGCGGCGAAGAACACAAGCACGATATACATGCCCATGGTGCCCATGCTTTTTGACATGGCATCGATCACATCGCGGTCATTCTTCATGGTGCCCACCACCTTGCCGTAGACAAAGCCCGGTACCGCAAAGAACACCACAATCAGGGCGACAATGCCTTTCAGGAAGGGGGAGCCGGCTACGGCACCTGTCTCCTGATTTCGCAGTACACCCCACTCCGGCACGATGGTGAGTGCCAGCAAACCGCACACCGCAAGTACCGCGAGGCCGGCGTATTTCAGGCCGCGTTTCTCGGTGTCGGTCAGGGTGGTCATCTTGTCCTGTGACAGATCCACGGAAGCTTCGCTGCTGTCGTACTTGCCCAGTTTCGGTTCCACAATTGCCAGGGTCACCCAGCTACCCACAATGGTGATCAGGAAGGTGCTGACGATCATGAAGAACCAGTTCACCTCGGGCCCCACGACATAGGTGGGGTCGATCATGTGCGCGGCGGATTCGGTGATACCGGACAGCAGCGGATCCACGGTGCCGAGGAACAGGTTGGCACTGTAACCGCCGGATACCCCGGCAAAGGCCGCGGCCAGACCCGCCAGCGGGTGTCGGCCAAGGGAGTGGAAGATCATCGCCGCCATGGGGATCAGCACCACATAGCCGAGCTCGGAGGCGGTGTTGGAGATGATGCCGGCGAATACCACGATCACCGTAACGGTGCGTTTGGAGGCCTGCAGCACCATACCGCGCACCGCGGCAGACAGCAGCCCGGAGTGCTCGGCAATCCCCACACCCAGCAGGGCCACCAGTACCGTGCCCAGGGGCGCAAAACCGGTGAAGTTGGTGACAAGTGTTGTGACTATGGTCCTGAGACCTTCGCCAGAGAGCAGGTTGACCACATGGATAACGCCATCGGCAGCACGACCGGCAGCACCTTCGGGGCGGGGATCCGCCACTGACAGGCCAAAAAAGGACGCGATGCCACTGATCAGCACCACACCCACAGCAAACAGGGCGAACAGGGTAATGGGGTGGGGGAGCAGGTTACCCAGCCATTCCACCGTATCGAGGAAGCGGGTAAAGGCCGTTTTTTTCGTGGCGCCGGCGGGCTGGATGTCACTGGGGGATGTGGATGTTGTCATTATGTCTCCTGTGCGAGTGCCTGCCGGCTAAAAAGTGATCAAATAACGGGCAATCATACAGCAATAATGATGGCGGTGCCTTTGAGCGAAGGGTGCCAGTATTTCTAGTTGAATTTCATGGATTTTGGGCAATATTTGCCGAAAATACTGGGGGATCGAAGGGTATAGTGCCAGTGCGAAAGGGGCGGGGGGAGCGTTCAACATGCGCAGATGAAGGCCTGCAATGGGTTTGGCGGGCGCCCGCTGACGCCCGCTCAAACGCAAACCGGTTCAGATGTTGAGGGTCAGAATTTATAGCCGAGCCCCACCGAATAGACCCAGGGATCTATGTCGACATCGGTGGTGATACGGGTGGTGAAATCGCCACGGGAGCGGAAGTCGATCTTCGCCTTGGTATCGATATCCAGGTACCAGACCGCCGCATTGAACAGCCAGTTGCTGTCGCGACCGAACATGATGTCTACCCCCAGCTCGCCGGCGAGCCCCCAGGAGTCGTCCAGCTTCAGGTCCGCCGGGGTCAGAGCACCGAGCACGTCCTCGAAATACTCGTTGGCGACATTGCTGATATCTTCATCCATAAAGGTGGTGAAGTTCACACCGAAGCCGACATAGGGCTGCACCCAGGACTCTTTGCACACGGGGAACCACTGCACCGTGAGCGTCGGCGGCAGGTGCTCGATGCTGCCCAGGTCGACTTTGCCCAGCAGGTTGCCGGGGTTGTTCGGGTCCGGCAGGCCGGCAACGGCGAGGTCGTGTTCGAAGGGCAGTGCCGCCAGCAGTCCAAGACCGAAGTGGTCGGCAAACAGCCAGGTGGCGGTAATTGTGGCGCTATCACCGGAGTCTACGTAGACCCGGGTATCTTCCAGGAAGGTGCTGCCGTTGATCCGCAACCAGTCGGAATCGTCATCGGGGTCTACATAGCCCCAGCCGATACGGGCGATGAAGTCGCCCTGCTCGTAATCTGCCAGGCACTGGCTGGCGCCGAGGGTGGCCGCGAGAATCGCCGCAGCCAGGCTGATTGCTTTCATGCATTCGCTCCTTGAACTTCATGGCCGTGTGGCGCAACACTTTCAGTCTAGCCGGGGATGGAAAAGCGCAATATTTTTGCGTTTACTCTGGTGACAGGCCGAGTGCTGGTGATTTGGGGCTTGTTGGTCTCCGGGCGCATCGGGATAATGTGATCACAAATTTACTGGTGTGTTTTAGTGAGCAGTGGTGGAAAGATGAAAATAGGTGTTCTGAAAACCGACGATGTACGCCCGCAACTGGTGGCGGAATTCGGCGAGTACCCGGAGATGTTTGCGGACCTGCTGAAGCGTGAAGACCCATCTCTGGAGTTTGTGACCTATGAGGTGCAGCACGGCCACTATCCGGACGATATCGATGAGGTGGATGCCTACTTGATTACCGGCAGCAAAACCGGTGTCTACGATGACCAGCCTTGGATTGCGCCTTTGATGGCGTTTGTGCGCGAGTTGCACAAGCGCGAGAAGCCGACCCTGGGGATCTGTTTTGGCCACCAGTTGATTGCCCATGCGCTGGGTGGTGAGACGCGCAAGTCGGAGAAGGGCTGGGGTGTGGGGGTGCACAGTTACGAGGTGCAGGAGACGCCGGTGTGGATGGTGGAGCCTAAGGAGAACTTCAGCCTGTTGGTGAGCCATCAGGATCAGGTGGTGACACCGGCGCCGGGCACCAAGGTGATTGCTTCCAGCGATTTCTGCCCTTATGCGCTGCTGCAGGTTGGTGAGCACATGCTTACGATGCAGGCACATCCGGAGTTCACCAAGCCCTATTCACAGGGGCTGATGGAGCTGCGCAGAGAGGTGTTTGGTGAGGATATGGTGGAGAAGGGCAAGGATTCGCTTTCTAACGATATTCACACCAGTGCGGTGGCGCGGTGGATGCTGGCTTTTTTGAAGAGTGCTTCGTAGCTGGGGCGAAAGTTCTATTTGCATTATGTGGCGCCAAAGCACTGGGTGTAAGTTTTTGAAACCGCTGTGAATACATCCCTGTACGCTGCGTCGGCGACGTCCCTGTCGCCGACGCTTTCAAAAACTTACACCCAGCACTTTGGCTTCAGCCCACCTGCATTGCTTCGTTAGCGGAGATTATTTCCACTTGATATTGCAGCCGATCGACGGCGTCTGATCTTCTCCTGGCTCGTCCCCCGCCAGAACTTTATCCACAGCTGCGCGCAAATCCTTTCCATCCACCGGCTCATTATTCCCCGGTCGGCTGTCATCAAACTGCCCGCGATAGGCCAGCTTTCCATTCCCATCAAACAAGAAAAAGTCCGGGGTGCAGGCAGCGTCGAACGCTTTGGCCACAGACTGATCCTCGTCCACCAGATACGCAAAGCGATATCCCCGCGCGGCCACTTCTTTCTGCATTTTCTCCGGGCTGTCCTCCGGATAGCTGGCAAAGTCATTGCTGTTGATGGCGACGATGCCGAGGCCGGCGGGCAGGTACTGCTCGGCGAATTTGGAGAGTGCGGCGGCAATGTGTTTTACGAAGGGGCAGTGGTTGCAGATAAACATGACCAGCAGTGGCTTGCCCGCATAGTCGCTGCTGCTGACCAGGGCGCCGGTCGGATCCGGGAGTTTGAAGCTGGGCATGGACGTGCCCAGTGGAATCATGGTGGAGGGAGTGAGGGCCATTGGTTGCTCCTTTTCCGAGGCTAGAGATCAATTCTGTTATTTATTCAGCCGTGTCCGAGTGTACGGCTTTTGTAAGGCCATTTCAGGCCGCGGTTTCTTTTTGCCCTTCACTTCAAACTTTCGACGAGTGCCCGCAGGTAGCGTTCTACGTCAAATGACGCATACCCCTCGCTTCTGAATCTTGTTTCCATTGGCCTTAAATCCAACCTGCTGCCGGGAAAGAGTGAAAGATTTTCCGGGGCGAGAAGCTGTTGCCAGTGTTTCCATGAATCAACTCGCTATTCCCGAGCCCAGTGCGGCTGAAGCCGTTTCCGCAGGGCGCTGGCACGCGAACCTTGAGCTGCAGTTCGCGCGCGGGGCGCGTGGCTGCCGGCTGGCGCGCAATCGGCATTCCGGTCCCTTGTATGTGCAGAAGCCGTTCTTTCCAGAGGGGCGGGATCTGGCGCATGTGTACCTGCTGCATCCACCCGGTGGGCTGGTTTCCGGGGATCGGCTGGATATCCGTGTGGAGGTCCAGCAGGGCGCGGGTGCACTGGTGACGACCACCGGTGCGGGGCGTGTTTACCGGGCGCGGCAGGACGGCCTGTTGCAGAGCCAGAATACGACGCTGCGGGTCGAGGCCGGGGCGAGCCTGGAGTGGTTGCCGCTGGAGAATATTGCCTATCCGGGTGCCAATGGGGTTATGCACACGCGAGTGAATCTTGCACACGGGGCGCGGTTTGCAGGCTGGGAGGTTACGTCCCTCGGTTTGCCCGCCTGCGATGCCACCTTTGCCAGTGGCCAGTTATTACAGCGGTTGGAAATTTTTCGTGAGGGCATCCCGCTACTGGTGGAATCCCTGCGCTTGAGCGGTGAAGAAATTTTGCAATCACGCGCTGGATTGCAGGGGCTGCCGGTCAATGGACTGCTGGTGATGGGGCCGTTTGCGGAGGCACCTGAAGAGATTGTGCTGGAAGACTGCCGGGAAATTATCGCAGCGCATGACAAGCGCTGTGTGGCCGGTGTCACCCTGGTCGGCGAAATGCTCGCGGTGCGTGTGTTGGGGCGCTGCGCGTTTGAAGTGCGTGCACTGCTTACCGATGTGTGGGCGCGTCTGCGGTCGGAATGGCTGGGACGTGCGCCCTGTGCGCCGCGAATCTGGCGCACCTGATTTGTTTTGATATCTATAAATTGAAAAGGCACTGCAGGATTTTGCATGGAATTACTGCCGAGAGAAAAAGACAAGCTGCTGGTGTTTACCGCCGCACTGCTCGCTGAGCGCCGGCTGGCGCGTGGATTGAAATTGAATTATCCGGAGGCCGTGGCGCTGATCACCATGGAAATCATGGAAGGTGCGCGGGACGGCAAAAGTGTCGCGGAGCTGATGGGTTACGGCCGCGAGATATTGAATGCAGATCAGGTAATGGACGGCGTTCCCGAACTGGTTCGCGAAGTGCAGGTGGAGGCCACTTTTCCCGACGGTACCAAACTGGTGACCGTGCACAATCCCATCAGCTGAAGCGCTAATTAAAAAGGGTGTGAAATGATTCCCGGAGAAATTCAGGTCGCGTCAGACAGGGGCGATATCCAACTCAATCCCGGCCGTGAAACCCGCACCCTGCGGGTGGAAAATACCGGTGATCGCCCGGTACAGGTGGGCTCCCATTACCATTTTTACGAGGTCAATCCGGCGCTGCGGTTTGAGCGCGAACAGGCGCGGGGCTTTCACCTGAATATTGCCTCCGGTACCGCGGTGCGTTTCGAGCCCGGACAGGGGCGCGAGATCGAGCTGGTGGCTTACGCGGGCGCGCGCGAGGTGTACGGGTTTCGTGGTGAGGTCATGGGCCCACTGGACAAGGTCGGGGAGTGAGGGGAGTGAAACCGTGAGCAGCATGGATAGAGAAAGCTACGCACAGATGTTCGGCCCCACTACCGGCGATCGCGTGCGTCTGGCAGACACCGAACTCTGGCTGCAGGTAGAAAAAGATTTCACCCGCTACGGGGATGAAGTGAAGTTCGGCGGCGGCAAGGTGATCCGCGACGGTATGGGGCAGAGCCAGCGGCCGTCTGCCGAAACCCCCGATTTGGTCATCACCAACGCGCTCATTCTCGATCACTGGGGTGTGGTCAAGGCTGATGTTGCAGTTAAAGACGGGCGCATTTCCGGAATCGGCAAAGCGGGCAATCCGGATGTGCAGGAAGGGGTCGAAATCATCATCGGTCCCGGCACCGAAATTATTGCCGGCGAGGGTTCGATCCTGACTGCCGGCGGTATCGATGCGCACATTCACTTTATCTGCCCGCAACAGGTGGAGGAGGCGCTGATGTCCGGCGTTACCACCATGATCGGCGGCGGTACAGGACCAGCTACCGGCACCAATGCCACTACCTGCACCCCCGGTCCCTGGAATATTGGCAAAATGCTGCAGGCCACGGACAGCTTGCCGATGAACTTGGGCTTTCTCGGCAAGGGCAATGCCAGCCTGCCGGAAGCCATTGAAGAACAACTGGAAGCCGGTGCCTGCGGGCTAAAATTGCACGAGGACTGGGGCACTACACCCGCGTCCATCGACTGCTGTCTGACGGTGGCGGAAAAATACGATGTGCAGGTGGCGATTCACACCGACACCTTGAACGAATCCGGGTTTGTGGACGATACCCTCGGTGCTTTCAAGGGGCGCGCCATTCACACCTATCACACAGAAGGTGCCGGCGGTGGACACGCGCCGGACATCATCAAGGCGTGCGCCTCGGAAAACGTATTGCCGTCTTCCACCAATCCTACGCGTCCCTATACGGTCAACACCGTGGATGAACATCTCGATATGCTGATGGTGTGCCACCACCTAGATACCAGTATTCCCGAAGATATTGCCTTTGCCGATTCGCGTATTCGCAAGGAAACCATTGCCGCGGAAGATATCTTCCACGACCTTGGCGCCTTCAGCATGATTGCCTCGGATTCCCAGGCAATGGGCCGTGTGGGTGAAGTGGTTACCCGCACCTGGCAGACTGCGCACAAGATGAAAGTACAGCGCGGCAATTTGCCGGAGGATGCAGTTGGTGAAACTGCCGGCGCCGACAATTTTCGCGCGCGCCGCTATATCGCCAAGTACACCATCAACCCGGCGATCACTCACGGCATCGCCCACGAAGTGGGTTCCATCGAGTTGGGTAAACTGGCGGATCTGGTGTTGTGGAAGCCGGCCTTCTTCGGCATAAAACCATCGATGATTTTAAAAGGCGGGATGATTGCCGCGGCCCCCATGGGGGACCCCAATGCCTCCATCCCCACGCCGCAACCGGTGCATTACCGCCCCATGTTTGGTGCCCTGGGTTTGGCCGCGGCGAAAACCTCGGTGACCTTTGTGTCCCAGGCTGCACTGGACAACAGTGTCGGAGAAAAACTCGGCCTGCAACGCACCCTGGTAGCCTGTAAAAACACCCGCAATATCCGCAAAAAAGACATGCTGCTGAACGATTGGCAGCCGGACGTCACCGTTGACCCCCAGACCTACGAAGTGCGTGCCGATGGCGAACTGCTTACCTGTGAACCCGCCACGGAGCTGCCGCTGGCGCAGCGTTATTGCTTATTCTGATTGTGAGGAACGCCTTTTGACACTGGATATCTACGAGCGTCTCGGTACCGACAGCGAAAAAACGCCCCAGTATTCCCTGGTGCTGGACCACCTGCAGCGGGACCGCGGCCGCTTGCGTGCGCAGGCGACCGACGGCAGCGAAGTGCGGATTTTTCTGGAGCGTGGCAAGCCATTACAGGTAGGGGAAATCCTGCAGAGCCAGTGCGATAGCTATGTCGAGGTGGTCGGCGCCGAAGAGCCGGTAACCACCGCCCACTGCAATGACTGGTTCACCTTCAGTCGCGCCTGCTACCACCTGGGAAACCGTCATGTGAAATTACAGATCGGCAACCGGGAAAGCGCCAATGGATACTGGCTGCGTATTACCCCCGACCACGTGCTGGAAGAAATGCTGGAACTGCTCGGACTCAGCCTGACGCGAGAAGAGGCGGTGTTTGTACCGGAATCCGGTGCCTACAGTGGTGGTCATTCCCATGGGCACTCTCATGGGCACTCTCATGGGCACTCGCATAGCCATTCGTACAGTCATGGAGATAGCCACGATCACCATGAGCATCACCACCACTGACGCGGCGCTGCTGCGCCTGCTGCAGTTGTCCAGTGCCAGCCTGCCGGTGGGCGGCTACGCGTTTTCCCAGGGATTGGAGTACGCCATTGATACGGGCTGGGTGAAAAACTTCGAACAGACTCGCGAATGGCTGTCACTGCAATTGATGGAATCCCTGGCGCAGGTGGATTGCCCGCTACTGCTGCGTTGCTATCGCGCACTGCAGCAGGACGATATGGAACAGCTGCATTACTGGAACCATTACGCCCTGGCGTGCCGCGAAACCCGCGAACTGCGCCTCACTGACACCGCTACCGGCAACGCCCTTATCCGGCTTTTAGTGCAGCTGCAGATTGAACAGCCGCTGGGGAAATCCGAAGCCAGTTTTGTCACCGCCTTCGCCATCGCCGCACATCACTGGCAACTGAGCGGGGAAGCCGCCGTACTCGGGCTGGTGTGGGCCTGGCTGGAAAACCAGGTTGCCGCCGTCACCAAACTGGTGCCCCTGGGACAGACCCAGGCGCAGCAACTGATCGGCGAAATTCAGCAACAGGTACCGGCGGCCATCACCCGCGCAACACAATTACAAGACTTTGAACTCGGGGCTGGCCTGCCCGCGCTGGCTATCGCCAGCGCCAAGCACGAACACCAGTACAGTCGATTGTTTAGATCCTAACGAGAACCCAATAAGCATCCTGGGGATAAATACCATGACCACAGCCAAAAAACAGACCCTGCGTGTCGGCATCGGCGGCCCGGTAGGCTCCGGTAAAACCGCGCTGCTGCGTGAACTTTGCGGTGCCATGCGCGAGTACTACGATATCGCCGTCGTCACCAATGACATCTACACCCAGGAAGATGCCAAGTTCCTCACCCATCACGAGGCACTGAGCGCGGACCGCATTCTCGGCGTAGAAACCGGCGGCTGCCCTCACACCGCCATCCGTGAAGACGCCTCCATGAACCTCGCCGCCATCGACGAACTTATCGCCCGTCACGGCGAACTGGATGTGGTGTTCGTGGAAAGCGGCGGCGACAACCTCAGCGCCACCTTCAGCCCGGAACTCTCCGACCTCACCATCTATGTGATCGATGTATCCGCTGGTGACAAAATCCCCAGAAAAGGTGGCCCGGGTATCACCCGCTCCGATTTGTTGATCATCAATAAAATTGACCTGGCCCCATTGGTCGGCGCGTCCCTCGAAGTCATGGATCGCGATGCCAAAAAAATGCGTGGCGACAGGCCGTTTGTCTTCTCGAACTTGAAGGTACAAAAAGGCCTCAAAGACATTATCCAATTCATCGTGCGCGAAGGAATGCTGGAAGAAAAAGTCATTCCGGCAATTGCCTGAAAACGATCAAAGCAAGAACACAAGTAGTCGAGGAAAATATGAAAGCAAAAATTCTCTCCAAAATCGTGATGCTCATGACTCTCGTGAGCGCGAGTCTGGCCACTCAAGCCCACGAAGGTCACGCGCCTGCGGGTGTGGTACACGAAATGCACCATATGCTGTGGATTGTTATGGCATTTGCAGTAAGCGCGGTGGCGGTTTTTCTGTTCAGGAAATCGGAAAAGAAAAAAGAAGACACTCAGGACTAACAGGGTAACGAAAGCCACGAAGTAAAGCGCTGAGAAGTGAAGGCAGTGCACCCGGTGCGCTGTCGCCACGACACTAATTTCATGGCGTAGTCTGTGAGGCCCGCACCTTGAGCTTGTGCCCCACCTGAACAATCGCCTCGATTGCCGGCTTCAACTCCGCCCCCAGCTCACTCAACCGATACTCCACACTAGGCGGTGACGTCGGCATCACCTCGCGAATAACCACCCCGCGCTCCTCCAGCTGCTTCAGTCGTGTCGTCAGCATCTTTGCAGAGATCCCGGGAATATCACTTTTCAACTCGGTAAAACGCCGCGCCCGCTCACTCAGGAACCAGATAATATTCGGCGTCCAGGCCCCACCAATGACCTCCATACAGGTACTCAACGGGCAACTGGCCGGTGGCGTCTCCACCGGATTTTTTCGACGTGGCAGCACCGCAAACTTCCTTACTGTTTCCAAATTATGATCGCCGGAAAATCACCGGTTACCGATCGGTAACCAGGTATCCATGCTGTAACCACATATTGTAGTTACAAAGCTTCCATTAGTATATTTTGGTAACCACTGCCGCTAGACTGCCTCCCGCACACATCAGCCAGGGAGAGTATTTATGCGGAGAGAGGATTTTCGTGACAACCCGGTAGCGCAGTCACTGGGGTTAACCTACCCGGTGTTCCAGGGCCCCTTCGGCAGCGGCCACTCCAGTGCCGAACTTGCCGCCGCGGTGTCCAACGCCGGCGGACTCGGTGCCTACGGCGCCCATCACCTGTCCGGTGAAGGCATTCTTGCGCTAGCCGCGGATATTCGCAAACGCACCGACAAGCCCTTCAATCTCAACCTGTGGATTCCCCGGGATCAGGAGTGGGGCCAACCCTTCAGCAAATCGCGCGAACAAACCTACCTCAAAAAGATTGCCCCGCTTTATCAAGAGATGTCTCTCTCTCCGCCAGCGGCAGCCGAGAATCCGCTGCACGATTACGAAGAGCAGGTGGAGGCAATACTCGCAGCGCGGCCGGCGGTATTCAGTTTCGTGTTCGGTATTCCCGAACCCTCGATTCTCGATCGCTGTGCCGAGCGCGGCATCAAAACACTGGGAGCGGCGACCACCGTCGCCGAGGCGGTGGCATTGGAAAGCGCCGGCGTGGATATGGTGATTGCGTCAGGACTGGAAGCGGGCGGCCATCGCCCGGCGTTTTTGACAGAGCCCGAGCCGCGCACTTTGCTCACTACTTTTGCGCTGCTGCCCAGGGTGCGCGATGCGGTATCGATTCCGGTAATCGCCGCTGGCGGTATTGCCGATCATAGAGGCGTGCGCGCCGCCATGGCGCTTGGGGCAGATGCGGTGCAGGTAGGTACCGCGTTTCTCGCCTGTGAGGAATCCGGCGCGAGCGATATGCACAAGCGGCTGCTGCGCGAAAGAGAGAGTGTCGATACCGTACTGACGCGAGTGGTTTCCGGGCGTATGGCCCGCTATATCCGCAACCGCCTGACCGAAGCCAGTGATGTCTGGGACGATCCGGCGTTGCCCTATCCATTTCAGATGTCGGTGACGCGGCCGCTTTCCCGCGCTTCCACGGCAAGCAACAACCCCAATTTTGCCACCATGGCGGCCGGTCAAATTATCGGCCTGAGTCGCCATGTACACGCGGCAGAGCTGCTGTCTGCGCTGGTGGGCGAAGTCGACACTGTCCCTGAACGGTGAATATCGACCTGTTTCTGCACACAACCTCGTTTGAACCCTAATCAACAAAGGATAAAACCATGTACAAACTGTATTACATGCCCGGTGCCTGCTCTCGCGCGATTCACGCATTGATACTGGACCTGGACCAGCCGGTAGAGCTGATTGCGCGGGACTCGGTCGAGGACTTTCGTTCGATTAATCCGACCAACCAGGTACCGGTACTGGTAGATGGCGACCTGGTATTGCGCGAGGGTGCCGCCATTGTGCTGTATTTGCTGAACAAGCACGCGCCCGAATCACTGGGAGCCAGCGCGGCACAACAGGCGGAATTCACCCAGTGGCTGATGTTTGCCAACGCCACGCTGCACCCGGCCTATGGCCTGCTATTTTTTGCCAGTCGCGGCCTGGAGTCGGACGCGGCGAAAGAGGAAGTTTTGCAGAAAGCCGCCGCGCGGATTAACGGCCTCTGGCAACTGGTGGAACAGCGTCTTGCGGATCGGCCGGTTATCTGCGGGGAGAAAGTATCGGCGATCGATATGATGCTGGCGGTTTACGCCAACTGGGGAAATTACTTTCCGCTGGAGATCTCTCTGGGTAAAAATACCCGGCAGCTCTTTGAGAAAGTGGCGGAATACCCGGCCTTTGCAAAGGCGGTGGCCGCAGAAGAAGCGGTCGCAGCCTAGAAAGTCACGCGATTCAAAACGGGAGGCCGATGGCCTCCCGTTTTTTCGGTATCTTATCGCATCGGCTCAGGCGTCCGGGTTCAGTGCGCGTATTGCGATGCCCGCCGCCGCCGTACGGTTTTCAACGCCGAGCTTTGAGAAAACGCCTTCGAGATGCTTGTTGACGGTGCGCGGACTCACCTCGAGAATCTCGCCGATTTCACGATTGGTTTTCCCGTTGGCAATCCAGAAGAGTACTTCCGATTCCCGTCGGGTCAGCGACAGTTTTTCGCGCAGTATTGTCTCGCCGCCGGGGCCACCATCGTCTATCAGTTTCAACAGGTAGGTGCTGCCGCCGCGCTGCTCGATAAACACCACCGCGAGTGGTTTGTGAAAACCCTCCAGCTTTAATTTGTGGCCACTCCCCGGGTTGCGTGACAGCCATAGCTGCAGGTCTGCTGCCATTTTTTGTTGCAGGCCGCCTTCCATTGCACCGGCGCTGCTCAGCAGGGCATAGGTCTGTGGTGTGGCCCAGTGCATTCGACCCGCCGCATCGACGGTGCACAGGAACTGCCCGGTAGAGTCCAGGGCTTGGTGGGCGCTGGAGGTCAGGCGTGCATTGTTCAGATGCACTTTCATGCGGGCTAGCAATTCATTCGGCTGAATCGGTTTGGTCAGGTAGTCGACGCCACCGCTTTCCAGTCCGCGCACGATACTCTCCGACTCTGTCAGCCCGGTCATAAAAATCACCGGAATAGAAGCCAGCTCGGGATCGGCTTTCAGCAAACGGCAGGTTTCAAACCCATCCAACCCGGGCATGACCGCATCCAGCAGAATCATATCCGGGCGCAGGCGACGGGCGATATTCAGCGCCTGGTTGCCATCCAGCGCTACCAGTACATCGATTCCCGCCTGTTCGAGGGTGTCGTTGATCAGGCTCAGGGTATCTGGCGAATCGTCCACCACCAGTACGATATCACCTGTGTGCGTATCCGCCGTTGACCGGGTGGCACTGGCCGTGTCGTCACCGGGTTTCATGTTCACTCCTTGATTTCCAGGGCTTCGCTCAAAGGCTCGAAGCGCATGGTGTCCGCCAGCTGGCGGAATTCTTCAATGCGGTGTGTGGGTACCACCGATTCTGCGGCAATCCGGTCCAGGGTGCGGTGCACGCCGCTGCGGTAGCCGATGCGCGCGTATGCGAGCAGTTCTGCCAGCAGTGGATGATCCGGCAGTGCCTCACTCGAAGCGGCTCGTCGCGTTTGTGGTTTGGTCGCGGATCCGCTGTCGGTGGCGTAAACCCAGGTCAGTTTCAGCAGCTGGGCCATGGTGTCGAACAGCTTCTGGTTCACCAGTGGCTTCACTAGGTAAGCATCGTGGTGGGCGGGCTCGCTGTCGCCGGGTTTCAGGTGTCGCTCCTGTGCGTCCGCGGAGAGCATCACGATGGGGGCGGCAATACCGCGGGTGCGCAACTGCTCGGCGAGCTCCAGCCCACTCATGCCCGGCATGGTCACATCCAGCAGGAAAAGGTCGGGCTGTTGCTGCTGCACCAGTGCCAGGCAGTCTTCGCCGCTCTGTGCCTCCATCATGGAAAAGCCCAGTGGTGTCAGCAGGTCGCCAATCAATCCGCGGTGAATGGGCTCGTCGTCCACCACCATTACGCTGCGGCGCGGCCCTTGGTAACCGCGTATACGACGTTCCGGCACCTCGCTGCGGTGATCTGAATCCACCCACGATAGCAGCAGGGACACGGTGAAGCGGCTGCCGGCGTTCGGTGCGCTTTCCATGCGCAGCTCGCCGCCCATGATTTCCGTCAGCAGGTAGGCGATGGTCAGCCCGAGGCCGGTACCGGTGGCCACCGGAGTCGCGCCGTTGCGCACCCGCTCAAAGGGTTTGAGGATACGCGCCTGATCTTCCGGGTGAATGCCCACGCCGGTATCCACAATGGTGAACTCCGCTACCTGATTGCGGTAACGAATGTGAAAATCCACCTGTCCCTCGCGGGTGTATTTGATCGCGTTGGACAGCAGGTTGATCAGTATCTGCCGCAGGCGTTTTTCATCCGCGATTACCGTGGATGGCAGTGGATTGTGGATATGGCAATAAAACCGGATGCCCTTTGCCTCGGCCTGGGGACGGAACATTTCCACCATCTGTTCGAGCAGTTCCGGTAGCCGCACCTGGTTGCGGTAGATATCCAGGCGCCCGGCTTCGATCTTGGAAATATCCAGCAGCCCTTCAATCAGGTCCGTCAGGTATTCACCACTGCGTTTGATAATGCGCAGGCCATTGCGATGCTTTTCCGGAATGTCCTGCTGCTGGTTGAGCAGCTGCGCGTAACCGAGAATGGATTGCAGCGGTGTGCGGAGCTCGTGGCTGATGCCGGAGAGGTAGCGGCTCTTCGCGCTGTTGGCACGGTCCGCCTGCTCCTTGGCCGCTTGTAAGGCGCGGTCGGTTTCCTTGTGCGCTTCGATTTCGTTCAGCAGCAGCCGGGTCTGGCGGTTCGATTCCATCTGCGCAACGATGCGGCTGTCGTGGGTCAGCAGGAACAGCCAGGCCAACACGCCCGCAATCAGCAGCAGCACCACAAACAGTGTCCAGAACGCCTGGCTCAGCAACTGTGCCTCCCCGTCATTGGCCGGTTGTAGCTGGCCATAGATCAGTGACAACACGCCGGCAATACACACACTGGCGCCCAGCAGCAGAACGGCAAAGCGCCCCAACCGGGAATCCACCCCGTTCACCACGGCCTCCGGCACCAGTATTTTGGCGAAGGTGGCCAGCTGCCGGGAAAAGCGCGCGTCCGGCTTGCAGGCATCGAGACAGCGGGAGTCGAGTGAGCAACACAGTGAACAGATCGGGCCCTGGTAAGCGGGGCAGTGGCTCATGTCTGCTGGTTCGAAATCGTTTTCGCAGATACAGCAGGTCTGGGCTGACTGGATGTGGCTACTGACAGCGCGCTCACCGTCGCCGTCGAGAAAGTCCCGATGACGGGCGAGATAGAAACGGCCGCCGGTTGCCAGCCCCAGCAGTGGTACCATCACAAAGCAGATACCGAGGCTGATAAAGCTGGCAAAATTTTTCGCCACTTCGCCGAAATGGCCGAGGTAACACAGGATACCGATCACCGATGCCAGCAGCATGGAGCCCACGCCCACCGGATTGAAATCGTACAGATGCGAGCGCTTGAACTCCACGTAGGATGGACTGATGCCCAGCGGCTTGTTGATCATCAGGTCCGCCGCCAGGCAGCCTAGCCAGCTGATCGCCACCAGGGAGAAGATACCCAGTACGCCTTCGAGCGCGCGGTAAATCCCCAGTTCCATCAGAATCAGCGCGATGCTCACATTGAACACCAGCCAGACCACACGGCCCGGATGGCTGCGAGTAAGTCGCGAAAAGAAATTCGACCAGGCGATGGAGCCGGCGTAGGCATTGGTGACGTTGATCTTCATCTGCGAGATCAGCACCATCACGCCGGCCAGGATCAGCGCCATGGTGGGTGACTGGGTCAGGTAGTTGAACACCGTCTGGTACATGTACACCGGATCGGCGGCCTGTTCGGCAGAGGCGCCGTCGGTGATCGCCAGGTAGGCGAGGAAGGAACCGAACAGCATCTTGATCACGCCGATAAAGATCCAGCCCGGTCCGGCCAGGGTCAGCCAGAACCACCAGCGCTTGCGATTCTCCCGTGTTTTTTCTGGCATGAATCGCAGGTAATCCACCTGCTCGCCAATTTGCGCCACCATGGCAAAAAACACCGCACTGGCTGCACCAAACAGCATCCAGTTGAACCCCGCTCCCGCCGGATTGTGTTGCGGTGCGTACTGGGTCCAGTCTTCCACCCGGGAGATTTCAAACCAGGCCGCACTGCCCAGTGCCAGGCACTGCAACAGTAACCACAGCGGCTGGGTGCCGATCTGGAATTTGCTCACCGCGTGAATACCGTGGGTCACGATGGGAATGACCGCCAGCGCGCAGAATATGTAGCCGATGGCCGGGGGAATACCCAGCAGGGCATGCAGGGCCGAGGTGAGGATTGCGGCCTCGATGGCGAAGAAGATAAAGGTGAAGGAGGCGTAGATCAGCGAGGTGATGGTGGAACCGAGATAACCGAAGCCCGCACCGCGGGTCAGCAAGTCGATATCCAGGCCGTGCTTGGCGGCGTAATAGGTGATCGGAAAGCCGGTAATAAAGATCACCGCGGCCACCGCGAGCATGGCGGCGATGGTATTGATAAAGCCGTAGTTGAGGGTAACCGCCGCAGCGATCGCCTCGAGGGCGAGAAAGGCGGTGGCACCCAGGGCGGTTTTGGCCACCTGCTCAATGGTAAAACGGCGCCCGCGCACGGCGGTAAATCGCAGTGCGAAGTCCTCTAGGGTCTCGTCTCCCACCCACTTGTTGTAGGTCCGCCGTACGCGGAACACCTGTTGTGCGGGTCGCATGGCCTGTTGTTCGTTGTCGTTATCGTTGCCCGTAAATATTTCAACCACCGGGTGCTGCCTACTGCTGGTTTCTCGTCATATTCTTTTTTCTTGCAACAAGAATACCGGATTCTGTGCTGATTACTGCCATCCTTAGTGTACTTCCCTCCGCATTTCTGAAAACCGTCAAATGACGTAGTCACCGGCCCCAATACGCGTATAGCTCCCCTGTCCCCACGGTCGAATAATCGATAGCAGCAAAAATAACCAATCGAAACCAAGACCGAGACCAAAAACCAAGGGGACAATCATGGAGAAGTATTCAGGAGGTGAGCGACTGCCAGCGGTATGCCAGTCGAAGAAAAGGTGGCTAGGTGGCGCCTGTGCGGCAGGGGTTCTGGCGGCGAGCGCCGTATCACTGCCGGTGTCAGCCAAGCAGTACGAATCGGAAGGTGGGCAGACGTTCAGTATCGGTGCCGGATTTCGCTCCCAGTTCCAGTCGGTGGAAGGGGATAGCGAATTCACCATGCCGGATATCCGCGTCTACACCTCTGGCCAGCTGAATGACACGGTGAAGTTCACCTTCAATCTGCAGCAACGGGACGGCGACACCGTGGATGTGCTGGATGCGATTGCGCAATTCGAGTTCAGCCCGGCGTTCAATATCTGGGCGGGCCGCATGCTGACGCCGGCGGACCGCATCGAAATGAGCGGACCTTACTACGGTCTCAGCTGGAACCAGTATCGCCAGCCGCTCTACGCCTCCGACCAGGGTGGCCAGGCGGGACTCATCGGGCGCGATGAGGGCATTACCTTTTGGGGCACCGCGGGAAAATTCCAGTACGCCGCTGGTAGTTTTATTGGCCTCGATGAATACAGCAACCAGGACGAGAAACCGCTGTACGCCGCGCGCTTTGCCTACAACTTCCTGAATATGGAAGCCAATCCCGGTTACTACACAAGCTCCACATATTACGGTGGTCTCGGCAATATTTTTACCCTGGCACTTTCCCTGCAGAGTCAGGAAGACGGTGTGGGTAGTGCGGAGTCCGCCGGTGACTTTTCCGGCTGGACCGTGGATATGCTCTCGGAAACAGTGCTGGATGCCGGCGGTGTGATTACCGTCGAGGCGGAATACAAAAGTTTCGATGCCGATTACACCCTGGCCTCCCCGCCCACCAGCGGCGATTGCTTCTGTCTGTTTGACGGCGAGTCGGTCTTTGCCACTGCTGCCTACCTGTTTCCGGCCAACGTGGGCCCGGGCAAATTCCAGCCCTACCTGCGTCTGGTGGAAAACAGCCCCTCCGATGCCGACAGCAGCAGTTCCACCGAGCTGGGCCTCAATTATGTGGTCAACAGCCACAACACCCGCCTGAACCTCAGCTATGTCTCCGGTGATGCCAACGCCTCCGGATATGCAGGCGCGGATGTGGATGTGTTGAGCCTCGGCATGCAAGTTCAGCTTTAAATCTACTGCGCGTGCGCCTGACGGCGTCCGGCGGTGCGCGGAATGCGCATGTATGCCAAATACACTCCGCTTTCTGTGCTCCGGCGGCCACCATCAGCCACCCGCTCGCTACGATTTAACAAATCTAAAAGGAACTATTCCATGAAACTGAAAAAATTCGTTGCCAGCCTGGCGTTCGCCGCCGGCACCAGCGTAGTCAGCGTTGCCGCACTGGCGGCTGAGACCATTAAAGTCGGCGTACTGCACTCGCTTTCCGGCACCATGGCCATCAGTGAAACCACCCTGAAAGACACGGTGCTGATGATGGTGGAAGAGCAGAACCGCAAGGGCGGTCTGCTGGGTAAAAAGCTCGAAGCGGTGGTGGTAGACCCGGCTTCCGACTGGCCACTGTTTGCGGAGAAGGCCCGCGAGCTGCTGACCAAAGAAAAAGTGGATGTGATCTTCGGTTGCTGGACATCGGTATCGCGCAAATCCGTGTTGCCGGTGATCGAGGAACTGAACGGTTTGATGTTCTACCCGGTGCAGTACGAGGGTGAAGAGTCTTCCAAAAATGTGTTCTACACCGGTGCCTCGCCGAATCAGCAGGCAATCCCGGCAGTGGATTACCTGATGTCCGATCTCGAAGTGGAGCGCTGGGTACTGGCCGGTACCGACTACGTCTATCCGCGTACCACCAACAAGATCCTGGAGGCGTACCTCGAATCGAAGGGCGTCGCCAAGAAAGACATCATGATCAACTACACCCCGTTCGGGCACTCCGACTGGCAGAGCATCGTTTCCGATATCAAGAAATTCGGTGGCGCCGGCAAGAAAACCGCGGTGGTCTCCACCATCAATGGCGACGCCAACGTGCCCTTCTACAAAGAGCTCGCCAACCAGGGCGTCAGCTCCGAGGACATTCCGGTCGTGGCTTTCTCCGTAGGTGAAGAAGAGCTTTCCGGTATCGACACCGGTCCGCTGGTCGGCCATCTGGCGGCCTGGAACTACTTCCAGGGCATCGACAGCGAGGCCAATGAATATTTCGTCCAGCAGTGGAAAAAATTCATCGGTGATGAAAAGCGCGTAACCAACGATCCCATGGAGGCGACCTATATCGGGTTCAACATGTGGGCCAAGGCGGTGGAAAAAGCCGGTTCGACGGACGTGGATTCGGTTGAGCAGGCAATGATCGGCATCGAGTTCCCGAACCTCACCGGCGGCGTTGCCAAAATGAACAAAAACCATCACCTGTCCAAGCCGGTATTCATCGGCGAAATTCAGGACGACGGTCAGTTTGAAGTGGTGTGGGAAACCGAGGGTGTCGTGGCCGGCGATGCCTGGTCTGACTTCCTGCCGGGTTCCAAGGACCTGATTGCTGACTGGACCGCACCGATCAAGTGCGGCAACTACAACACCGAGTCCAAGGCCTGCAGTGGTCAGGCTCAGTAAAGCGGTTGGCGAAATCCACCCAATCTTGATGTAACGAATGCGGAGAGTTTAGTGAAGGTTTTACTACTCAAGCTTTGGATGGCAGCAGTGGCCGTTTTGCTGCTGCCAACCGGCAGTCCGCTGGCGCAAACAGAACCCACAGCAATCGCTGTGGGTTCTGTGCTCCAGCAATTACCCGGCGCAAGTCTGAAAAAGACCGGCGACCTGGTGCGACAGCTGGAGCAGGCCGGGGGCGCTGAAATGCGTTCTCTATTTGAAGTGATGCTGGCCGGTGATCTCTACTATGTGAAAGAGAGCGGACAATTGCTGGAGATCCAGAAAAACAGCAGCGGAACCCTGGTGGGCCGGGCGCTGTTTGATGGCGCGGAACTCGGGGAGTTCAAATCCCGCGCGGTAAAAAAAATACGTGTAAACAATCGGCTCCGCAGTCAATTGCGCGATGCCATTGCACGAATCGATTTGCTCCACGGTGACGGGCAGTCGCAGCGCGCGGCGGTACTTGCCATGCTGGGCGATTTGACGCCACAGAATATCCGGCTGTTGGAAGAAGCACAAACAGCCGGTGTGAACGCCGAAGTCGCCGAGTTGATCAGTCTCGCAGGCGCCATGGTGCAGCTGCGCGACAGCAACAGCACCGCAGATCGCCTTTCCGCAATCACGATCATGCAGGGGCGGCTGGAAGCCCCGGTTCGCAATCAACTGCAGCGATTGTCGAACACTGAGAGTGAACAGGATGCCGCGGTCACGGCGGCCGCGCAGAAAGCACTCGATAAAATTTCCGAACGCATCAAATTCTACAGTCAGATGGAGCAACTGTTTTTTGGCCTGAGCCTCGGCTCGGTACTGTTGCTTGCGGCCATTGGCCTCGCCATTACCTTCGGGGTGATGGGGGTGATCAACATGGCCCACGGCGAAATGATCATGCTCGGCGCCTACACCACCTATGTGATTCAGCAGCTGATGCCCGGGGCCATTGGCTATTCGCTGCTGGTCGCGGTACCGGCGGCTTTTCTGGTGTCTGGCAGTGTGGGCGTTTTGATCGAGCGGGGCGTCATTCGACATTTACAGGGGCGTCCGCTGGAAACCTTACTCGCCACCTTCGGTATCAGCCTGATTCTGCAACAGGCGGTGCGCAGTATTTTCTCGCCGCTGAATATGCAGGTGGTGACGCCGGACTGGATGAGCGGTTCCCTGGCGATCAACCCGGTGTTTTCCGTCACCTACAACCGGTTATATATCCTGCTGTTTGCCCTGGCGGTATTCGTCGCATTGGTGACAGTTCTGAAAAAATCCTCTCTCGGCCTGAATGTGCGCGCGGTATCCCAGAATCGGGATATGGCCAAAGCCATGGGTGTGCGCACGGAAATGGTCGACGCCATGACCTTCGGTCTGGGCTCCGGGATTGCCGGAGTGGCCGGGGTGGCGCTTTCACAGCTCACCAATGTGGGGCCTAACCTGGGGCAGTCTTACATCATCGATTCCTTCATGGTGGTGGTATTTGGCGGTGTCGGCAACCTGCTCGGTACACTGGTGGGCGGCTTCTCCCTGGGGGTTGCGAATAAATTCCTTGAACCGGCCACCGGCGCGGTACTGGCCAACATCATTGTGCTGGTCTGCCTGATCCTGTTTATCCAGAAACGTCCAAAAGGGTTGTTTCCCCAGCGCGGGAGGGCAGCGGAATGAGCACAATGAGCACAATGACTCGTACGCTGGAGAAGATGACGGCCGCGATGACCGAGCTGCGCCAGCCTGGCAAGGGCTCCTCATTGCTGGTGGGGATACTCCTGGTGACGACCCTGGCGATGTCCGCGGCCAACCTGCTGTTACCGGCAGATTCGCCGCTATATGTCAGTACCTACACCATTACGCTCATGGGGAAATACTTGTGCTTCGCAATGCTTGCCATGGCGGTGGACATCATCTGGGGATACTGCGGGATTCTTAGTCTCGGCCACGGGGCTTTTTTCGCGCTCGGCGGTTACGGTATGGGCATGTACCTGATGCGACAGATTGGCGACCGCGGTGTCTATGGCAACCCGGATCTTCCGGATTTTATGGTGTTCCTGAACTGGCAGGAGTTGCCCTGGTACTGGTTCGGTATGGATCAGTTCTGGTTTGCGGTGTCGATGGCGCTCGCCATCCCCGGCCTGTTGGCATTTATTTTTGGCTGGCTGGCATTCCGCTCGCGGGTGACCGGCGTTTACCTGTCGATCATGACCCAGGCGCTGACCTATGCATTGATGCTGGCATTTTTCCGCAATGAAATGGGCTTTGGCGGCAACAACGGACTGACGGATTTCAAGGATATTCTCGGCTTTGATTTGCAGGCGGACAGTACCCGTGTGGCGCTGCTGCTGATTACTACCTTGCTGCTGGTGATCGCCTTTATCAGCAGCCGCGCCATCGTGGAGTCGCGTCTTGGTAGGGTGATAGTGGCGGTGCGGGATGCCGAGGCGCGGGCGCGTTTCCTGGGCTACCGTACCGAACACTACAAGGTATGGCTGTTTGTTTACTCCGCACTGATCGCGGCAGTAGCCGGCATCTTGTATGTCCCCCAGGTGGGCATTATCAATCCCGGTGAATTTGCTCCACTGAATTCCATCGAGGTGGTGGTGTGGGTGGCCGTCGGAGGCCGCGGCACCCTGTACGGTGCCATTGTCGGTGCACTGCTGGTGAATTACGCCAAAACCCGCTTTACCGCCATCATGCCGGACGGCTGGCTGTTCGCGCTCGGCGCTTTGTTTGTCATTGTTACCGTATACCTGCCAAAGGGCCTGGCAGGCTTGTTGCAGCGTTTTGTCAGTACACAAACCCCGCAGCCCACGCGGGATAAAACGCAGGTCGACAGCAGCCGCGAAGTGAGCGGCGGAGAGGTGAACGCATGACGAGTTTGAATCAATTCGCAGGCCAGGCGCGCGAACTGTTGCGCCGGGATACCGCTTGGCCGTTTCTGGTACCGCGTCGGCGCTCGCCGGATGTGTCGAAAAACGTGATCCTGTATCTGGAAGACCTGAGCGTCAGTTTCGACGGATTCAAGGCGCTGAACGATCTCACCCTGTATGTAAACGACGGAGAACTGCGCTGCCTGATCGGCGCCAATGGCGCCGGCAAAACTACCTTGATGGATGTGATTACCGGAAAGACCCGGTGCGACAGTGGCAGCGCCTGGTTCGGCCAGAATATCGACCTGCTGGCTCACGACGAAGCGGAGATTGCGCAGCTGGGGATCGGGCGGAAATTCCAGAAGCCCACGGTATTTGAAGCGCACACGGTTTTCCACAACCTGGAGTTGTCCCTGCAGGGTAGCAAGGGGGTGTGGAGTGCACTCACCGCGAGTCTCTCCGGCAGCGAGCGCGACCGGATCGATGAAGTGCTGAATATTATCGGCCTGGAAAATGCCCGCCACCAGTTGGCCGGTGCGCTGTCCCATGGCCAGAAGCAGTGGCTGGAAATTGGCATGTTGCTGGCCGCCGAACCGCGCCTGTTGCTGGTGGACGAGCCGGTGGCGGGTATGACTGCGGAAGAAACCGAGCGTACCGCAGAGTTGCTGACGTCCCTCGCCGGTAAACATACGGTGATTGTGGTGGAGCACGATATGGAATTTGTACGCAGTATTGCGCGCACGGTAACGGTATTGCACCAGGGTTCGGTGCTGGCGGAAGGCACCATGGACCAGGTGCAGAACAACCGCGATGTCATCGAAGTATATCTGGGGGAAGAGGCATGATCCGGATTGAAAAGCTCAACCAGAAATACGGCGGAACCCAGATCCTGTGGAATCTCGACCTGGATATTGAAGAGGGTTCCTGCACTTGCATCATGGGGCGTAACGGCGCCGGCAAGACCACATTGCTCAAGTGTCTGATGGGGTTGTTGCCAGCCAGCACTGGCCGGATTTTGTATCAGGGTAAACCGATTGAGGGCAGCCCGGCACAGGCGCGGGCAAAAATGGGGATTGGCTATGTGCCCCAGGGCAGGGACATATTCCCGATGTTGACGGTGGAAGAAAACCTGCAGATCGGATTGCCGGCCCGCGGTGACGGCCTCAAAAAAATTCCCGAGCGGATTTTTGAACTGTTTCCCGTGCTCAAGGATATGCTGCACCGCCGCGGCGGTGATCTTTCCGGTGGTCAGCAACAGCAGTTGGCGATAGGCCGCGCTCTGGTGATTGATCCGAAGGTGCTGATACTGGATGAACCGAACGAGGGTATTCAGCCCAATATTGTGCGCCAGATCGGCGACGTCGTTACGCAACTCAATGAAGAGGACGGGCTGACGGTAATCCTGGTGGAGCAGAAGCTGGGGTTTGCGCGTCGGGTGGGAAAAGAGTTTCGTTTGATGCAGAAAGGTTCAGTGGTTGCGGCGGACAAGATGTCGAATCTGGATGATGGTTTGATTCGCCAGTATTTGGCGGTCTAGGTAGGGTTCAGGCCTAGTTTCCAGGCCCAGGTTTTAGGCCCTGGGTTTAGGCCCAGGTTTCAGACAAGAACACGCAGGTAATTGCGATTGCCGTAGTGATGAAACTCTTCCAGCGCACTGTAGGCGAGTTTGATTACATGGTCATCCTCGCTGTGCAGCGCTTTTTCCCGGATTGCTGTCTGCCGTTGCAAAATATTGTCGATTTCCTCCGACGGAATGGGCTGAATTTTTTTTGGCCCGGTACTTAAGTACGCAATCACCAGCCCCTGCCAGAAATAGCGCAGTGCACTCTGCTGGCTTTCGCAGTAGGACAGTATCAGTCGCAGTGCGTGGCAACCAGTGACACCGTGGAGCAGGGTGAAATCCCCCGTGCCCAGGTACGCATCGATGGCGACACGGGCAATGTCTTCGAGGCCCAAAAATTGCGGCTGGATTGGCGTCTGCAGCCAATCGGGCTGGCCGGTAACAGCCTGCATATGATCGGCGATATTGCCCGGGGCTACGGCAACCTCCGGGTATTTTTCCGCAACCCGGCGAATGATGGTTGCGGCTGTCTGCGGAGTGGTCTCACTGCTGCTACTCAGTTCATGGTAGTCGAGGTTCCAGAAGGCCAGCCCCATGGCAATTTCTTCCAGATGGCGGGCGTCGATGCCGTAGGCGGTGCGGATAAGGCCGTGGAAGGCGGCGGTGGCGATGGCCGGTAGTAGTGGCGGCAGCTCCTGCTGCAGGCACTTGGCGATACCTAGCTGTCTGAGCTGCTGTTCGTAGTAGTGCAACACACTGGGAAAGGCGTCGTCGCGGTTGCGGTAATCCGCGGGCTTTTCAATGTCGGCAACGGGGCTGTATGGGCGCGGGTGCAGGTGCGGGGTGCTGCGGTCGAACGCGTGTTTGAGTGGTTGCGGTCCCGCACTCAGCTTGTCCAGGGCGATCAGCACCATGGGCAGGTGGTTGGCCAGGCGGTCGCCGTAGTGTACGTGGTAGCGGCTGCCGGCTTCGAGTAGCTGTGCGCAGTCGCGGGTGATACTCATCTTGTGCCCCCTCTGCTGGTCGCGTTTCCCGTCAGCGAACTTCGACCCTATCTCCCAAGTGTATGGTGGCCGGTATCTGGTTGGCAGATGCGGGTGCCAGGTTCATGCCAAAGTAAATTTGGCCGTCTTCCCAGCGGCGGTAGCTGGCCAGGGTGCGCAGGGGCTCTTTCTGTGCGCGTCCGGTAAACGGGTGCAGACCGGGAATGCCGCAACGGGCACAGGGGTGGGTGCAGTCGAATACCAGCGGGCCGTCGTGGGTGTGGATGATGAGGGTTTTCCAGCTGTCTTCGGCAAAGGGTTCGCAGCCACTGACTACCAGATTGGGGCGAAAGCGCAGCATGGATACGGGCTCCGCGAGGCGGCCGTTGAGATCGTCCAGGGATGCCTGGCTGATGACCAGCAGTGGCGCGGCATCGGCGAAGCTTACCTGCCGGTCTTGCCGCGGGGCCTCCAAGTGGCGCTGGAATTCATTGCCCATGGCAACGAGACGCACTGGGGATTGCAGCTGTTCGCTGAGCCAGTGTGCGGCTTCGTCGCCGGCATCGCGGGCGCTGACCTCATCGTCCCATACGCGTACCACACGGGCGTTTGCATCGCTGTCTGGCTGGCGGATTTCGATGGCGACCCCTTCGGGGTTTTCCAGGCGCACCCCACTGCTGGTCACGGTGGCTTTCAGTTGCGCCATGGGCCGCAGTCGGCGCTGGGTGACGAACTGGTTATCGCCATCTACCAGCATCCAGCGGCGATCATTGACCGCGCCGAAGCGGTCCAGTGGCAGGGATTTGCATTTGTGTCCCTGCAGGGATTTAACCGGGAAATGGTAGAGCGCGGATATTTCCACGGATGGCTCCTTGATCCTATGTCTGGAGCGGCAAGAGTACTGGTTAAAGGGGTAACAAAAAAGGCCCGCAGACGCGGGCCAGTGGTAAACCTGTGAGACAAGTTTAACGGAGATGAAATGCCATTCAGGGCTCGGACGGCTTGCCGAACTCTGGAAAGCCCTCTTTATTCCAGTGAATTGCTTTTACAAAGGTGTGGCGGTTCGGATCCCACAGTGGGTCGCCGACAATTTCGGTGTAGGTGCGCGCGTGGAAAACCAGGATATCTTCGCTGCCATCTTCGGAGACGGTGAAACTGTTGTGTCCGGGCCCGTAAATACCGCGCTGGTAATCGCTTTCCAATACGGGCTTGGGGGATTTTTCCCAGCTCGCAGGATTCAGTACATCTGCATTTTCATCCGCCCACAGTAGCCCCATGCAATAGTTGTGATTGGTGGCGCTGGCGGAATAGCCGATAAAAACACGGCCATTTTTCTTGATCACTGCGGGGCCTTCATTCACCAGGAACCCGATCACTTCCCAATCGTATTCCGGTTTGGTCAGCAGTACCGGTTCACCCACGATGGAGGTGGGGCTGTCCATTTCGGCGATGTAGAGATTGGAGTTGCCGGCAATACCTGGACCCTTCTGGGCCCATAAATAGTAGTGTTTGCCATGGTGTTCAAACACGGTGGCATCGAGGCAGAAGGTGTCGATGCCGGAGTCTACCTGGCTGAGTTCCCAGGTGGCGTTCATCGGGTCAGCGCCGGTGGTGGTGAGGGCGTACATCCGGTGTTGAAAGAGGTCGTGTTTGATTTCCCGCGATGGCGCTGCGGCGAAGTAGATGGCCCAGGTCGGGGCCTGGCCTTCGATGTGGACATGGTGGATTTCCGGGGCCCAGATCAGGTCAGAATAGGGGCCGGTTTCGGGTTTGGTCCACAGGGTAACTTTTTCGGCCTCGGCGAGGCCGGCGATGGTGCTGGCGCGGCGCAGTTCCAGGCGGTCGTATTCTGGAACTGAGGCGATAAAGTAATAAAACCCATCACTGTGTTTGTAAATAAACGGATCGGCGCGCTGCTCGATCAGCGGTTGCAGTAAAGGTTCTGCAATTTTATCTGGAATCACTTTGGTACTCCGCTACATCTAATTAGTGTTCTTAATATGTTTTGTGGCGGCGCCGGTATCGGGTGCAGGTTTGTGAGACACGCCGTGAACCCATCCCTGGGGGCTCTGCAAAAACATCCTGTTTTTGAAGGTCTCACAAACCTGCACCCGATACCGGCACCTGCTCGGAAATTTTTGATTTCTTAACGAATTGCTTTGTCTCAGGTTGAAGCTTCCGGAGCGCCTTCTTGTTCTGGTTCGCTTTCAGGCTTCAGCTCACCATTTTTCAGCGCCGTGTAATACGCATCGGTAATCACAAATTTGCGCATCAGCAGTCCCAAAAGGAAGTGGAACAGGCCGGGGATAATGGTGAGCATCAAGGCGATACCGGTAAGAGTGAATTCGCTCTGGGTTTCTCCGGCTTCGTATCCGAAATAGGTGAGCAGCAAACCGGTAATAAAGCCGGCGAGGCCGGCGCCGGCTTTCTGGCAGAAGGAAATTCCGCCGAAGGCGAGGCCGCTCACGCGTTGGCCGGTTTTGGCGTGACCGTAGTCGACGGCTTCGGCGATGGCAGACCAGAACACCGGAGCGTGCAGGTCAACGACGAAGGAAAGCAGAATGTAGAGCGCGAAGGCCAGTGCAATATCGCCGGGGGATACCGCGAAAAACATCAGGGCACTGAGAATGCCGACGAGCATTTGCGACCAGCTGAATAATTTAATTTTGCAGAAGCGCTTGGTGATCCAGGTGGAGGCGACCATGGAGACGATGGAGGCGGCGATACCGGCACTGGTGAACTGGGCGGCCAGGGATTCGTTGCCGCCGAGGTAGTAGATCGCGTAGTAGAAGGCCACGCCGCCGCGCAGTGCATAACCAATGGTGCCCAGGATGCAGGCGCCGGCGAGGATCAGCCACTGGTCATTTTTAACCAGCAACTTCAACTGTTGTCCCAGGGGTTGTTTATCCACCACATGCTCGACTCGTTCACGGGTGGTGAAGAAGCACATCACCAGCAGCAGAACGCCCACCAGGGACATAAAACCCATGGCCAGCTGGTAGCCCTTGGCCATGTCGCCGCCGCCCCAGGATTGGGCCAGCACCGGCACCGAGGCCACGATGACGACGTTGGCAATCTTGGCAAAGAACATGCGGTAGCCGTTTGCCGACAGTCGCTCCTGCGGATCGCTGGTGAGCACGCCGATGTAGGAAATGTACGGGATGGCCACACCGGTAAACATGAGTGTGGCAAACAGGTAGGTGACGTAGGCCCACACCAGTTTCGCGTTGTAATCGAGGTCCGGGGTGGTGAACAGTAGGAAGACCGCAAAGCCATAGGGAATGGCGAGATACAGGAACCAGGGGCGGAAGCGGCCGTGACGGCCTTTGAATTTGTCCGTGAGCAATCCCATCAGCGGGTCGCTCAGGGCATCGACCAAACGCGCAGCGAGGAATAGTGTTCCAACATGCGCCGGTTTCAGGCCGAAGATGTCCGTATAAAAGTACTGCATGAAGTAGAACATGGCTGCGATCATCACGTTCACGGCCATATCGCCGGCACCGAAACCGACTTTTTCCACCACAGACAACTTGCTCGACTGCTGCATGGTGCTTTCTCTCTTATTATCGATCGCTTGTCGTACCGGAGCTTTTATTGCGTTTGTCCGTACGTTTATTTTTTTTGGACGCCCTGTTTATTGTCCTGAACGGTGAGCGTAGTTCGTTTGGGCGCGACAGAATATATATATTATTGTAATATTAAAGTCAAAGCGCAGGAGGGGTAAGGCCCCGGAACCGTGCATCGACTTTTAACTCGCCGGGAATAGGCGTACATTTCGCAGTTACGCTTCCGGAAACGGGCGCGAAACTTCTGTATCCTACCCGGCGGAAATGTACAAAAGCTGTGCGATCGTACCAGATGTTGTGCGATTCAGGTCGAAAATTAATCAGTCCGATTTTTTTACCGGTTAGTCCGGGGTAAGGCTGGTTGTTCCGCTGCATCAACGATTTTCGGAATCGGCGGCACCAGAAAAGGCAAGCATTATGGTTAAACAAGTCAGGGAAAATAGGCCGCGCAGCGTGCACGCCTGGGTCGCTTACGAGCTGGGCACGCGCATCGTGACCGGCTATTACGAGCCCGGTGCCTATATTCCCAACGAGGCCACCATTGGCGAAGAGCTGAATGTATCCCGCACGGCATTGCGGGAAGCCTTCAAGATCCTCACGGCCAAGGGGCTGATTGAATCCCGTCCCAAGCTGGGTACCCGGGTACGCCCGCGGGAATTCTGGAATATGTTCGACTCTGAAGTGTTGCGCTGGTGTTTTGACTCCACCCCTTCACCGGAATTCCTGCGCTCCCTGTTTGAAGTGCGGGAAATGATCGAGCCCACCTCTGCCGCCCTGGCGGCCAAGCGTGCCACCGATGAGCAGATCGAGGCGATGGAAAAAGCCTACAAGGCGATGGAAACTGCCGAGCCGGGCACCGAAGAAGTGATTCTCACGGATATCGAATTCCATATGGCCATCCTGCGCGGAACCAATAATGAGTTTATGGTTTCCCTGGGGGAGTCGATCAAGACTGCGCTGATGGGGCTCTTCCGAATCAGTAGCTCCAAAGAGGCGGCCTATCAGGCGTCTTTGCCTGGCCACCACGCCGTGTTCCTCGGTATTCGCGATCGCGATCCGGAGCGTGCGCGTTTCGAAATGAAATCCCTGCTGTCCAAGTCGGTGCACAAGGCGCTGGATCACCTGGCAGAGGAAGAGGGAAATGCTGGAGCGGACGGCAAGGTAGATATTGCGGTGTAATTCCTTTGCCCCCTGGTGCATGTGAAATAAAAAGGGCAGCTCATGGAGCTGCCCTTTTTATTTGCGAGTTTGGTTCCCTTAGAGGGTTTTCACCTTGGGAATCACGCGTTCCACCACTTTCAGTGTGTTGCGCAGCGGGCGGCCAAAGGTTGGCGACTCGATTTCAAAGCGGTCGCCGGCCTGGGGCTGGATCCCGTCACCGAAGCTCAGGGTGGCGGTGCCGAAAAAGTGCACCTGCACATGGCCGGGGCGGCAGAAATTGTTGTACTTGAAGTGGTGGTCTTCCAGGTTCTCGATGGTGTGGGACATATTGTCCTCACCGCTCACAAAACTCTTCTCCCAGATGATGTCCTCGCCGCGCACAATGCGGGAGATCCCTTCGATATGCTTGGGCAGCTCACCCAGTAATAGCTCCGGGCCGAAGGAGCAGTGGCGCAGTTTGGAGTGGGCCAGGTAGAGGTAGTTCTGGCGCTCGGTCACATGGTCCGAGAGTTCATTGCCGATGGCGAAGCCGATGCGGCAGGGAGTGCCGTTAGCGTCATTGATATAGATACCGGCAATTTCCGGTTCCTCACCGGCATCCAGGGCAAAGGATGGGCTGGGGATGGATGCCTCCGGCGGGATTACGCAGTCGCCATCGCCCTTGTAGAACCACTCCGGCTGTACGCCGGTTTCGCCCTGTGCGGGTTTGCCACCTTCAACGCCCATTTTGAACATCTTCATGGTGTCGGTCATATCTTCCACCTTGCCGGTGGCGTTCTGGGCGTGCATTGCGGCGCGGGTGTCCGCGCTGCCCAGATGGGTAAGCCCGGTTCCCGCTACCATCAGCTGGGTGGCCTGCGGGTGGTCGATGGGTGACAGCAGTCGGCTTTCATCGATGATCTGCTGATAGTCCAGGCGAATATCGGACAGCAGTGAGCTGGCCAGAACTTCCAGGCCGGTGTTGCTTGCCAGCGCGCGCTGGGCCAGCTGGTATACGGTTTCGACATCCTTCAGCTGGTCGATGGTATTGCTGTCGACCACGGCGCCCACTGCGCGCTGGCCGGATTCGGTGGTGAACTGGATCAGTCTCATCGCTTTTTCTTCTCTATTAGCCTGCTGTTCGGGACCACCGGCATCTCTCTGCGTCCCTTTCAAAGCGCTGGTTAAGCGGCGCTGGCCAGGAGCTATACAGTGCCCGGTGGAGGGGGTATTTTCTGTGCAGCGCCGTGTAAAAAATGTTCTCTGTGACGCTGGCCATTATTAATATCATACAATATGATGTATCTCAATGAGCGCACTTAAAAGGTGCCACTGAGGCTTGCGATGACAGAAATCGGGGCAAATTGATTCCGAAGCTTGTCCCGATTTTTAATAAGTCATACAATAATAGTTATGAGAGAGTAAATGGGGTTCAATAATAATGGCCAGTGATAACAAGAAGACGGTCCTGCGGTCGGCCAATTGGTTCGGTACCCGTGACAAAAACGGTTTTATGTACCGCAGTTGGATGAAGAACCAGGGCATCCCCGAGCATCATTTTGAGGGCAAGCCGGTTATCGGTATCTGCAACACCTGGTCCGAGCTGACCCCGTGTAATGCCCACTTCCGCAAAATTGCCGAGCACGTCAAAAAGGGCGTGATTGAAGCCGGCGGCGTGCCGGTAGAATTTCCGGTATTTTCCAACGGTGAATCCAACCTGCGTCCCACCGCCATGTTTACCCGCAACCTGGCCGCCATGGATACGGAAGAGGCTATCCGCGGCAACCCGCTTGATGCGGTTGTTCTGCTGGTGGGTTGCGACAAAACCACTCCGGCCCTGCTGATGGGGGCCGCCAGCTGCAATCTGCCCACTATCGTGGTTACCGGCGGCCCTATGTTGAACGGCAAGCACAAGGGCAAGGACGTAGGTTCCGGTACCCTGGTGTGGCAGGCCCACGAAGAGTACAAGGCCGGCAATATTTCCCTGCACGAATTCCTGAGCGCTGAGGCGAGCATGTCCCGCTCTGCGGGTACCTGTAACACCATGGGTACCGCGTCCACCATGGCGTGTATGGCGGAGTCCCTCGGCACCAGCCTGCCGCACAATGCCGCGATTCCCGCAGTGGATTCCCGCCGCTATGTGCTGGCGCACCTGTCCGGCATGCGCATTGTTGATATGGTGCATGAGGACCTGACCCTGTCCAAGGTGCTGACCAAAGACGCCTTTATCAATGCGATTCGCACCAATGCCGCCATCGGTGGCTCTACCAACGCGGTTATCCACCTCAAGGCCATTGCCGGTCGCATGGGCGTGGACCTGAATCTGGACGACTGGAAAGAAGGGCGCGAAGTCCCGACCCTGGTCAACCTGCAGCCGTCCGGCAAGTACCTGATGGAAGAGTTTTATTACGCGGGAGGCCTGCCGGCTGTGTTGCGCCGCCTGGGCGAATCCGGTGCCTTGAACAAGGACTGCCTGACCGTCAATGGCAAGACCATTGGCGAGAACGTGGAAGATGCACCCTGTTACAACGACGATGTCATTCGCCCGCTGGACAATCCGCTGGTAGAAAATGGCGGTATCTGTGTGTTGCGCGGCAACCTGGCGCCGCGCGGTGCGGTGCTGAAGCCCTCGGCGGCAAGTCCCGAGCTGATGAACCACCGCGGCCGCGCGGTAGTGTTCGAAGACTTCGAACACTACAAATCCCGCGTGGTAGATCCGGATCTGGATATCGATGAAACCTGCGTGATGGTGCTGAAAAATTGCGGCCCCAAGGGATATCCAGGGATGGCGGAAGTGGGCAACATGGGCCTGCCGCCCAAGGTACTGAAAAAGGGCATCAAGGACATGGTGCGTATTTCCGACGCGCGCATGAGTGGCACTGCCTTTGGTACCGTAGTGTTGCACACGGCCCCGGAAGCCATGGAGTTTGGCCCGCTGGCGGCGGTGCAGGATGGCGACATGATTCACCTGGATGCGCACAATGGTGTGCTGCATCTCGAAGTATCCGATGAAGAAATAGCTGCGCGCCTGGAAAAACTGAAAGCCGATCGCGTGATCGCCACTACCAGCGGTTATGAGGCCATGTACCGCAATCATGTGATGCAGGCCGACGAAGGCTGTGACTTCGATTTTCTGGTGGGCTGCCGCGGTTCAGAAGTACCGCCGCACTCTCACTAACGGGAAGCGCTGTACACACCAGATAGATTTTCTACAGGTAACCATTAATCCGGTTTATCACGTTTGACTCCCGGCGCCCTTCGGGGCGCCTTTTTTCACTCAGGCGTACCGGCCCTACCTGTCGACCGGATTCAGTAGAATCCATGCGATCCACTCCGCAGAGAGTGGGCGCAGTAATGACAACGAATAATGCATAAAGCGAGCGAGTGATGACGCTGACCAATCAATATCCGAGCCTTAATGGCAAAACCGTATTTGTTTCCGGCGGCGGTTCCGGCATTGGCGCCAGCCTGGTGGAGTCTTTTTTCCAGCAGGGTGCCAAAGTTGCCTTTGTGGATATTCAGGAAGACGTATCCTCCGCACTGGTCGAGCGACTGCGCAACGAAAGTGCGGCAGGCGAAGTGCGCTTTTACCCCTGCGACCTCACCGATATCAACCGCTTGCAATCGGTTATTGCGCAGGCGGCGGAAGAGCTGGGCCCCATCTCGGTACTTATCAATAACGCCGCCAATGACACGCGCCACGATTTTCGTGAGGTAACTCCGGAACAGTGGGACAAGTGTCTCGCCGTCAATATGCGCCACCACTTCTTTGCGGCGCAGGCGGTATATCCCTATATGAAAGCACTGGGAGCGGGTTCCATCATCAACCTCGGTTCCATGAGCTGGCACGCAGGTCAGGGTGGCATGCCCGGCTATACCAGTGCCAAGGCATCCATCGAAGGCCTGACCCGTGGTTTGGCCCGCGACATGGGCCCGGACCGAATCCGCGTGAATTGCCTGGTGCCCGGTTGGGTGATGACCGAAAAGCAACTGGCCGAGCGGGTCGATGACGCTGCACGCGAAGCCATCGACAAGGGCCAGAGTGTAAAAGATCCACTGATGCCGGAGAGCATCAGTGCCATGGCCCTGTTCCTGGCTTCCGACGATGCCTCTATGTGCACCGCACAGAATTTCATCGTCGACGGCGGCTGGATTTAAAAACTTAGGAGAAACCAATGACGATTACCGGAAAACAACTGATCGCAGGCAACTGGGTGGACGGCCGTGCCGGATCATTTCATGGCGTAAATCCGGCCACCGGTGAAAACCTGGCACCGGCGATCAGCTCCGCGGATGAGTTCCAGGTAACCGAAGCGGTGAATGCCGCCAGCGCCTGCGCCACGGAATTTGCCAATCTGGCACCGGCCAAGCGCGCTGCATTCCTCAACGCCTGCGCCGACGAAATCATGAACCTGGGCGATGAGCTGCTGGAGCGTGTCTCTGCAGAGACCGGCTACCCGTTGGCCCGCGCCCAGGGCGAGCGCGGCCGTACCTGCGGCCAGCTGCGCCTGTTTGCAGACTGGATTGTAAAAGGTGAATACCTGGATGCGCGCATCGATACCGCCATGCCGGATCGTGAACCGCTGCCGCGCCCTGACCTGCGTTCCTTCAATCAGGCACTGGGACCGGTGGCGGTCTTCGGTGCGAGCAACTTCCCGCTGGCGTTCTCCGTCGCCGGTGGGGACACCGCGGCGGCATTTGCCGCCGGTTGTCCGGTGATTGTAAAAGGCCACAACTCCCACCCGGGCACCAGCGAGCTGGTAGCCCAGGCGATTGATAAGGCCGTAAAAAACACCGGCATGCCTGCGGGTGTTTTCTCTCTGATCATGGGTTCCGGGCGCCGCGTGGGCGCCGAGCTGGTAAAGGCGCCGGGAGTAAAAGCGGTTGGCTTCACCGGTTCCTTGCAGGGCGGTATGGCGCTGTTCAACCTGGCCAACGCACGCCCGGAACCGATTCCTGTGTTTGCAGAAATGGGCAGCATCAACCCGGTCGTACTCTTGTCAGAAGCGCTGCAAGAAAAAGCTGAAACCATCGCCGAAGGCTTTGTCGGCTCCCTGACCCTGGGTACCGGTCAGTTCTGTGTGAACCCTGGGCTGGTGCTGGCAGTGGAAGGTGAAGGTCTGGATCGCTTTATCGCGGCCACCAGCGATGCACTGGCCAAGGTCGGCGCAGGTGTGATGTTGAATGAAAATACCCTGGCCGGATACCAGAGCGGCGTTGCCCGCCTGCGCGATCAGCAGGGCGTGGAACAGGTTGGCTGTGGTGAAGCCGCTGGTGACGATAGAGGGTTCACTTGCCAGGCGGGTCTGTTGACCGTGGATGGTAAGAACTTCCTCGCCAACAAAGAGCTGCAGGAAGAAGTCTTCGGCCCCATGTCGCTGGTAGTGAAGTGTCGCGATCGCAGCGAACTACTGCAGGCAATTGCTTCACTGCAGGGCCAGCTGACCGGAACTCTGCAGTGCACCGAATCGGAGCTCGCGGGGTACGGCGATCTGGTAGAAATCCTGCGGCAGAAAGTCGGCCGTGTGGTTTGCAACAATTTCCCTACGGGTGTGGAAGTGTGTCATTCCATGATGCACGGTGGTCCTTTCCCTGCGGCTACCGATGCGCGCTTCACTTCCGTCGGCACCATGTCCATCGCGCGCTTTGTGCGCCCGATCTGCTTCCAGAACTATCCGGAAGCACTGCTGCCGGAGGCCCTGAAAAACGCCAATCCGCTCAACATTGCGCGGCTGGTAAATGGTGAAAAAAGCAGTGATGCATTCTGAACTGAACATGCCCAGCGGGATAGTCGCCTCTGAGCTGCCCATCGGCAGCGGTAATCGACCGCTGCAGTTGATTACGCTGGAGAACAGTCGCGGTACCCGGGTCACCTTGTGTGACCTCGGTGCCAGCCTGTATTCCATCCACACCAAAGACCGCTATGGCCACAGCGATAATATCCTGCTGACCTACGCCGATCCTCAGCACTGGCTGGAGAACGATGGCTACCTTGGTGTGACTGCGGGTCGGGTTGCCAACCGCATTGGCGGTGCGTGTTTTGAACTGGGTGGTGAGACTTTCCTGCTGCCGGCCAACGATGGTGAAAACCATTTGCACGGTGGCCCGGAGGGTTTGCATAGCAAGCGCTGGCAGCTGGTGCAAAGCGAATCTTCGGCGCGTTTCCAGTCGGTGACTTTTCGCTGTGTCAGTGCAGACGGAGAGGGCGGATATCCGGGTAATCTGGATATTGAGCTGACGTATTGTCTGGATGAGGATGATGCTCTGACCCTGGAGTTTCGTGCGGTAACCGATGCGGAAACGCCGGTGGCGTTGACCAATCACTGTTACTGGAATCTGGCAGGGCGTGACGGAATCCTCGAGCATGAGCTGGAGATCTACGCTGACCAGCTGCTGCGCCTGAACGATCAGCTGATTCCTACTGGTGAGTTGCTCGAGGTTGCGGATACACCGGTGGATTTCCGCAAGCGCAAGCAAATTGGCCGTGATATCGAGTGGTGGCCGGGTGGTTACGATAATTTCTGGGTGGTGGATGAGACCGCGGACAAGGCTCTGAAGCCGATTGCATCTCTGGTACATCCGTCGTCCGGGCGTGCGGTAAAAATTTTCTCCAGTGAGGCTGGGGTCCAGTTTTACAGCGGAAATTTCCTGGATGGCAGCCGCAATCGCGATGACGGCTCCCCCATGAATCAGTATGCGGGATTGTGTTTGGAAACCCACGGTTTCCCGGATGCGCCTAATCACAGTAATTTCCCTTCTGTAATTTTGAAGAAGGGTGAGCAGTACCGGCAGACAACGATTTACCAGTTTTCTGCGGAATAAACTCTTTCTTCGTAGTGAAATTTTTGCTGCGAAGGCTTCGGTTCGGCAGGGGTATCCGGGACTGTCTGCGAGAGGGACCTCGCAGACAAGCCCCCAGGGATGGGTTTACGGCGTGTCCCGGATACCCCTGCCGGACTGGAGCCGCCACTAGTGGTTATTCCTTGCCAAGTAAATGCTGCAGGGTAGCGACTAGCTGGCCGTAGTGGCGCCCCCGTCGCCGGTAAGCGGTTCACGAGACACGCCGTGAACCCATCCATGGGGGCTCGGCTGCGGCCATCCAGGCCGCAGACGGTCTCGTGAACCGCTTCCCGGCAACGGGAGCTTCGCGTCTGAGTATCTAGTGTTCGTTCACAAAGATGGGTGGACCTACAAAGGGAGCCAAGCTCCCAACAATAAATATAAACAATCCAAAGTGATGAGGAGTCCGCTATGAAGATCTCTCGAATCCTGTCTGGCGCTTTTGCCCTGGCCTTGTGTGCCAGCCAGAGTGCACTCGCAACCACCATTGGTTTTTCCCAGGTCGGCTCGGAAAGTGGCTGGCGCACCAGCTTCAGCGAGTCGGTCAAAGCGGAAGCGGAAAAGCGTGGTATCACGCTGAAGTTCTCCGATGCCCAGCAGAAGCAGGAAAACCAGATCAAGGCGGTGCGCAGTTTTATCGCCCAAGGGGTCGATGCGATCATGATTGCGCCGGTGGTGGAGACTGGCTGGAAGCCGGTGTTGCGCGAAGCCAAACGCGCGCGGATTCCGGTGGTTATTCTCGACCGCAATATCGATGTGAATAACCAAACGCTGTTTCTTACCCGCATCGCTTCCGATTTTGTTGAGGAGGGACGTCGTGCGGCGCAGTGGTTGATGGATGAAACCGGCGGTAACTGCAAAATTCTCGAGCTGCAGGGTACGGTGGGTGCTACCGCGGCGATTGACCGGATGAAGGGGTTTAATGAGGTGATCGCCGAGTACCCCAATGCGGAAGTCGTGCGTAGCCAGACCGGTGAATTTACCCGTACCAAGGGTAAAGAGGTAATGGAAGCCATGCTCAAGGCGGAGAGCAGCGGTAAGGATATTTGTGCGCTCTGGTCCCACAACGACGAGATGGCCATTGGTGCCATTCAGGCGATAAAGGAAGCGGGGCTGAAGCCGGGTAAGGATATGCTGGTGGTTTCTGTGGACGGTGTGCCGGATTATTTCAAGGCGATGGCAGATGGCGATGCCAATGCTACGGTGGAGCTGAACCCGCATCTGGGGGCGCCGGCGTTTGATGTGATTGAGGCCTACCTGAAGGGCGATCGCAAGGTGGAGAAACTGATTACCACCACCGGTGACCTGTTTACCCAGGAAACCGCCGCTGCAGAATACGCGAAGCGCTCAAAATAATAGAACTAGGCGCGATAGCCGGCAGGTAAACACCATGACGTTGTTAAGTCTGAGCAAAGTCGAAAAGCGCTACCCGGGGGTTAAAGCCCTGGACGGCGTGGATTTCCAGTTGCGCGAGGGCGAGGTCCACGCGCTATTGGGGGAGAACGGGGCTGGGAAGTCCACGCTGGTAAAGGTGATGACCGGTGCGCTGCAAGGTGACGGTGGCAGCATGGCCTATCTGGGTGAACCGCTAAAGCTGAAGAGTACCGCGCACGCGCAAGCCGTGGGTATCAGCACGGTTTACCAGGAGGTCAACCTGTTGCCCAATCTTACAGTGGCACAGAACCTGTACCTGGGGCGTGAGCCGAAAAAGTTCGGGTTGATCGACTGGAAGCGGATCAATCGTCAGTCAAAAGAAGTACTGAAGCGCTTTGACCTGGATATTGACGTTACCCGGCCGCTATCGACGTTTTCTGTTGCGATTCAGCAGTTGATCGCCATCGCTCGCGGTGTGGATATGTCGGCGAAGGTGCTGGTGCTGGATGAGCCCACCGCGAGTCTCGACGCGGAGGAATGCGAGAAGCTATTTTCCGTGATGCGCGAGTTGAAGGCCAAGGGCATCGGCATTGTGTTTATTACCCACTTTCTCGATCAGGTATACGCGGTGTGCGATCGCATCACTGTGTTGCGCAACGGTCAGCTGGTTGGGGAGTTCGAGGCGGCCAGCCTTCCTCGCAGTGCGCTGGTAGGGCATATGCTCGGCAAGGAGCTGCAGGCGGAAACCAAAGTTCAGGCTGGAGATTTACAGACTGGAGAGTTGCAGGCTAAAGAGCAGCGGGAGCAAAAGGCACTCGCGGAAACCTTACTGGAACTGGATGAGGTTGCGGTGCGTGGTTCACTGCACCCCACCTCCCTGAGGGTGCGCCGCGGTGAGGCGGTGGGCCTAGCGGGCTTGCTCGGCTCCGGGCGTTCAGAAGTCTGCCGTGCGGTCTTCGGTGTGGATAAAACGACCGGCGGTAAACTGACCTTCAAAAACTCGCAGCAGAACTTTTCACAACCCGCGGAAGCCATTGTTCAGGGGTTGGCGCTGTGCCCGGAAGACCGCAAGACCAGCGGTATCGTTGGCCCGCTATCTATTCGCGAAAATATCGCGTTGGCACTACAAGCGCGACGGGGCTGGTGGCGTCCGATGAACCGTGCCGAGCAGCAGGCGCTGGCGGAGCGGTTTATCGCCGAGCTGCAAATTGCGACACCGGATGCGGAAAAGCCCATCGAACAGTTGAGTGGCGGCAATCAGCAGAAAGTCATTCTCGCCCGCTGGCTGGCCACCAATCCGCAATTGCTGGTACTGGACGAGCCTACACGTGGCGTCGACATAGGTGCACACGCAGAAATTCTCAAGCTGATCAAAAAATTCTGCGGCGACGGCATGTCTCTGTTGGTAACCTCTTCCGAGCTGGATGAGCTGGTTGCCTTCTCCGATCGTGTTGCAGTAATGCGTGATCGCCGCAAGGTGGCGGAGATCGAGGGCGACGACATTACCGAAGGCAATATCATGCAGGCGATTGCGGAGGCGTAACGTGAGTAATCTACAAACGATCGCGGGCCAGGCGAGTGCCCCGGAAAAAGTCACACTGCCCAAGCTTAACGGCCGCTATGTATGGCCGATGCTGGGGCTCCTCTGCCTGCTGGCCATCAATTTGGTCATGGCTCCGGAATTTTTTCATATCGAAATCCAGGATGGACGCCTGTACGGCAGCCTGATCGATGTACTGAATCGCAGTGCACCGGTGGCGCTGCTGGCGATTGGCATGACCCTGGTGATTGCCACCGGCGGCATCGATCTGTCTGTTGGTGCGACCATGGCCATTGCCGGCGCAGTGTGCGCCAACCTGATTGTGGGTGGTGTGGATAACATTCTGTTGTTGATGGCCGCCGGTCTCGCCGCGGGCCTGGTAGCGGGTGCGGTGAACGGTGGGCTGGTGAGCTATATGGGGATTCAGCCGATCGTGGCTACCTTGATCCTGATGGTGGCCGGGCGCGGAATTGCGCAGCTGGTCAACGCCGGCCAGATCGTGACTTTCCAGAACGATGCTTTTGCGTTTCTCGGCACGGGCGCTTTCCTCGGGCTGCCATTTCCCATCGTGCTGGTGCTGGTGGTGTTTGCACTGGTGCAATTGCTGATGCGTAAAACCGCACTGGGTTTGTTCGTGGAAAGTGTCGGTTGTAATGCCGGAGCCAGCTATTACCTGGGGATCAATCAGCGTGCGGTAAAAATGATGGTTTACTGCATTGCCGGTGTCTGTGCTGCACTGGCGGGCATGATCGCTGCGGCCGATATTCAGGGCGCGGATGCCAATAATGCGGGCCTGTGGCTGGAGCTGGATGCGATTCTCGCCGTTGTAATTGGCGGTGCATCCCTGATGGGCGGGCGCTTTTCCATTCTGTTGTCCCTTGTCGGGGTGCTGGTGATCCAGTGCCTCAGCACCACCATCATCATGAGTGGTCTGCCGGCAAAATTTAACCTGTTGATCAAAGCGGTGGTGGTTATCTTTGTGCTGCTGCTGCAGTCGCCGCTGTTCCAGCAACAGATGGCTGCGCTTGTTGCATCCTTCAGAAAAAACAAACACGCAGGGGCGCAGGTATGATTCAGTCTCTCGCCAATTCCAGATTCACCGCACTGTATGTGACCAGCGCTCTGTTTGTGCTGTTGTTCCTCGCGGGTGCTTTGCAGTTCGACGGATTCGGTAGCACCCGAGTGGTCGCCAACCTGTTTTCCGATAATGCCTTTCTGGTCATCACAGCCATCGGCATGACGTTTGTGATCATCTCCGGTGGTATCGACCTGTCGGTGGGGGCAGTGATCGCCCTGACGGGTGTGGTGTGCGGGCTTTTGATCGGTGAACTGCAGTGGCACCCGCTGATCGTTTTTCCGATGGTACTGATTGGTGGTGGCCTGTTTGGCGCTTCCATGGGCGCGCTGATCCACTACTACAAACTACAGCCGTTTATTGTCACGCTGGCGGGTATGTTCCTGGCCCGTGGCATGGCGACGACCTTGAGTGAAGAGTCGATCCCAATTGAGCACCCATTTTATGACGCGGTAGCTGATTTCGGTCTGCTTTTGTCCGGCGGTGCCTGGGTTGGGGCATCCACACTGATCCTGTTTATGGTGCTGATTGCGGCCATCCTGCTGGCGCATTTCAGTCGCCTCGGTGGTTTTATCTACGCACTGGGAGGCAGCGCCCAGTCCGCTCAGTTGATGGGCGTGCCGGTGGCCCGAACCACCATCAGTATCTACGCGATCAGTGGATTCCTGTCTGCTCTTGGTGGAATCGTCTACTCCTTTTACACATTCTCAGGATATTCTCTGGCCGCTGTAGGTATGGAGCTGGATGCCATTGCGGCGGTGGTGATTGGTGGTACCCTGTTGACCGGCGGATCCGGCTATGTGGTAGGCACCCTGATCGGTGTGCTGATCATGGGGGTTATCCAGACGTATATCTCCTTTGATGGCACCCTGAACAGTTGGTGGACCAAGATCGTGATCGGCCTGCTGCTGTTTGCTTTCATCGGTATGCAGCGACTGCTCACCCGGCGGCAGGCTGCAGCGGCACACTAATTGCTACCCATAGACGATAAAAAATCAGGCAATACGGAATAAGAGAGGGCGCTCATGCTCGAAGTACAGCGCATTGACGCGATCGAAGTCGGCAATACCCTGGGTGAAGGGGTGCTGTGGAACCACAAAGAGCAGAGTGTCTGGTGGACCGATATCCACGAGTGCAAACTCTATCGCCTGTCCTGGCCCGGCCGTGAACTGGAGGTATTCGATACCCCGGAGCGCCTGTGTGCCTTCGCCTTCACCGACCGTGAAAACTGTATTGTCGCCGCGTTTGAAACCGGCTTCGCCCTGTTTGATTACCGACAGGGCAAGATCCTGTGGCAGAAAACCCTGCTGGAAAAGGGCAGTGGCCTGCGCTTCAACGACGGCAAGATTGATCGGCAGGGGCGTTTCTGGGCGGGTACCATGGCGGAAGATGGCCGCGAAGACGCTGCAGGTGTCCTCTACTGTCTCGAGGCCAATGGTGTGGTCAGCCAGCAGGAAAGCAATATCTTTATTTCCAACGGCTGCTGCTGGGATGTGAACTCCAGCCACTTCTATTTTGCCGACTCTCCGCGCCGCAGTATTTACCGCTACAAGTTCGATGCCCGCCGCGGCGATATCGGTCAGCGTGAGCTGTTTGCGCGCACCATGTTCGGCATTTATCCGGATGGTGCCACCGTGGACTCAGAGGGTTACCTCTGGTCCGCCCAGTGGCGCGGTGCGCGGATCCAGCGCTATTCCCCAGACGGCAAGTTGGCCGGGGCTATTCCGGTGCCGGTGAGCCAGCCGACCTGCGTTACCTTCGGCGGCCCGGATCTGGATCTGATGTTTGTCACCACGGCAAAAGAATCTCTGAACGAGTGGACCCTTGATCGGGAGTGGCAGGCGGGTAACCTGTTTGTGTTCAAAACACCGTTTAAAGGCGTGATGGGCTTCCGCTTCAATACCGCACAGCTGCTGGATAAACTTGTGCAACCGGTACCATCAGAAGAGTTAGTTCCGGCCTGAATCCATCCAGCCAGAGCGATCAATAAAAAACCCGGGCAGGGTGACCTGCCCGGGGTTTTTTATGTACGCCGCTGCTATTCCTTCATCTCTTCAATATCCGCCATCGCGCGCAGCAGGCGCACACCGTAAATTCCTCCGGCCACGGAGTTTTCCGCCGCTTCAAAGCGTAACTCGATGTGCCCCTGGTTTGCCTGTTCCAATACCTCCCTGGGCACCGGGTAATCCATACTGAAAAAAGCATCCCCACGGCTGCCATCCAGTGTTACCTGCGCGATCTCCACCGCGTTGGCGAGGATCCGGAAACTGCGTCCATTATCGAGCCCGAAGTAGGTAATGCGCAGTGTCTGTGCTTCCTGGTTGGGATCATTCAAACGGTAGCTGAACCAGTCGCTGGCATGTCGCCAGTGGCGGCCGCGGTGGATGCCCGCTTCGGTACCGGCGCCGGCAAAAAAGTGATCCGCTTCCGGTTGCTGCTCGCCGGGCGCCACCTTGTCGATGGTCTGGCGTGTCAGTGCCAGCCGTGCGCGGTCTTCCGCTTCACGCTGTTGTTGTTTGGCTGCCAGGTTTTGCGGCGTACTGTAAGGCCAGTAAATACTGTAGCGGGACTCGTGCACTCGGAAAAAAGGAATCAGCTCCAGCCCCGTACCGGCATCGGGGTTCAGCGCGGGAAGTTCGGCGCGGGCGATATTCTTTCCCAGTGCCGGAATATCTGCGGTACGCAGGCTATCCGGCGCGGCAAAGCGCAGCTGGTCTCCGGGCAAGCGCCGCAGCCCGAGCGCGAAATCACGGTCCTCGCTCACAAAGGTGGGTGTCATTTCCTGCGGGCACATGGGGCCACGGGCGATATGCCCCATACGACTGTCGTCAGCGAGAAAATTGAGTTGCTCGCCGACAAAAGGCTGGGTTTTCGCTGCCAGTACAACAGGCCCGTATGTCAGTGCGTAATAGTCGGATTTATCCGGAAGCTGTTCCGCTTGCGGGTGCATCGGCAGCTTGACTTCAATACGGTCACCATCGTTCCAGTGGCGCGCCAGGGAGACATAACTGCCTGGCTTGTCTTGTACAGAAACGTTTTCGCCATTGATCGCAATAGCGAGGCTACCTTCTTCGACCCAGGCAGGGTAGCGTAGTTTCAGGCGGAAACTGCCGCTGCCGGTGACCGTCAGTGTGGTGGTTTCCGTATCCGGGATGGTATTTTCCTGACGGATCTGGATACCTTTTTCATCCCAGTTCAGGGTCGAGGGAATAAACAGGTTTACGAACAGGTCGTCGCCGCGATGGGCGTAAATCATCTCGCCGTATTTGCTGTGGTTTTCGATTCCTGAGCCAACGCAGCACCACATGGCCTCCTCGGGTTGGGAGTACATACGATAGTGGTTGGGGCGCATGGGAGTGAAGTACACAAGGCCACCGGTATCCGGGTTTTGTGATGACAGAATATGGTTGTAGAGCGCGCGCTCGTAATAGCGGATATAGCGGGTTTGTGGATCACCCAGTTCCGCATCGCCCAGATACAACAATTGCGTCAGCTTTAGCATGTTGTAGGTATTGCAGGTTTCCGGCCCTTCCACATCTTCCACCATGGGCGCAAAGTCATCGGTGGGGTGGAAGTGCTCGCGTACGCTGTTGCCACCGATGGCCACAGTGCGGTGCGCTACCACTTCATCCCAGAAATACGCGGCGGCGTCCTGCCATTTTTTATCCTGTACCAGATCACCCACACGCTTGTAGCCGATGACTTTGGGGATCTGGGTATTGGCGTGCAGGCCGGTGAGCTTATCCTGCTGCCGTTCCAGTGGATTGAGAATCTCGCGGTGTGACAGGCGCTTGGCTATTTCCAGGTATTTTTTGTCACCGGTAATTTCGGCGATATCGGCGTAGACCTCGTTCAGGCCACCGTGCTCACTTTTCAGGATCTGTTGTAGCTGTGCATCCGACAGATTCACAATCAGTTCAGCCCCCCAATCGGACAGGGCGATCAGCATTTCCAGGGCTTGCTGGCTGTCTGCGTATCGATACGCATCCCGCAAGCCGGCGTAGACCTTGTGGATATTGTAGAGCGGGACCCACTTTTCATTGAGGGTAAACAGATCGGAGCGGATATTTCCCGCGGCTAAATCATTCCACATGGCTTTGCCGCCGGGCACGCCACTTAAATAACCGTTGCCATTTTTAACCTGTGCGCGCTTCAGCTCGTCGAGCATATAGTCGAGGCGCTGCTTGACCTCACTATTGCCGGTAGCGGCCCAGGCCAGACTCAGCGCGGTAATGTAGTGGCCGCCAATATGGCCGTCGAGGCCGGTATTTTCCCAGTTAGGGTAGTTTTCCACTTTGGGCGCGAGCCCCGCTTCCTTGAGATAGGGTGCGAGCAGCCGGTCCGGATCCATTGCCAGTATGTACTGGATGTTGGTGTCCTGGGCGTGCTGAAAAGGGCTTGCCAGCAGGCGAACCTGGTCGAGCGGGAACACTTCCAGTTCGCCGGGCTCTTGCTTGCTGGCGCATCCGCTCAGGGCAAGGGTACTGATTGCGAGGCTTAAGATTATTTTTTTCATCGCCATTCTGGTGCTTTTATTCTGAATCGGTGGGAACTACTTAACTTTGAATCCCTGGTACTTATCCAGCTCCGCGGGATCTACGTGCGGCCATAAATCATCATCCCAAGTAATATCCATGATCTTGAGTTTCTGCAGGCCATTGTCCGCTGACTCATAAGCGTGGAGTACCAGATAATCCTTGCCATCAAAGGTGTAGGCACTGTTGTGTCCAAGCCCCGGCCAGCGTTTATTCCCGGAAAGCAGTGGTGTGCCACCGCCGTTCGCCATATCCACACCGTCTTTATCCAGGTAAGGACCGGTGACAGATTTCGAGCGGCCTACTGCCAGCCGGTAAGTGCTGTCATCGCCCTTGCAGCAGAGCCCGCGTGAGATAAACAGGTAGTAGTAACCGTTTTTCTCGAAAATAAACGGAGCCTCCAGCTCTTCCGAACCGGCCTTGTCCACCGGCTGGTATTTTTGCCGGTCGCCGCGGGCGATGGTGTGCCACTCCTGCGGTTCTGCCAGCCTGGTGAGCGAGCTGTCCAGCTTCACCAGTTTCAATCCCTCCCAGAAAGACCCGAAGCTCATCCAGGGTGTGCCGTCTTTATCGAAAATGATGGCCGGGTCAATGGCATTCCAGTGGTCGCGGTGCGGAATCGAGCGCACCACAATACCCTGGTCCTGCCAGCCATACGCCGGCGAACTGGGGTCGAGAGTCGGGGAGGTGGTCACGCCTATGGCTGAAGTATTTTTGCCAAAGGCGGAAACCGAGTAGTAGAGGTAGAAGTGACCATCGTGCTCGATGATGTCCGGTGCCCACAGGTGACCATTGAAGGTGGGGGATACGCCCTTCGCCCAGTCGGGTTCTGTGTCAAAGGCGCGACCGGAATAGGTCCAGTGCTGCCTGTCCGGTGAGCGGTAGATGGTAATACCTGGACCAGTGCTGAACAGGTAGTAACTGTCGCCTTCCCGGATCATTACCGGGTCGTGCACGTCGATCTGGCGTTGCGCCCGGGCATCGCTGTCGGCGCAGGCGGCAAGGGGAAGGCTGAGGCAGGCAGCGGCGAGCGCGACCGGGCGCCGCAGTACTGCGGGAAGTCGGAACATATCGGCTTCTCTTTATGGCTATTGTGCTTCTCTCATCCACACAAGCCCGTCGAATTATGGTGCTTAACGGGGTTGTTAGGGTATTAGTAGTATAATAATATTGTTTGCGGCGCGGCAACTGCCCTGCATTCCGCAAATAGCGCTACGGAAAATAGCAGTACCGGAACTAGCAGCCCCGCGAATAAAGACAAGACTACAACGATAACGAAAACAGCGATGAACTTCCCAAGCCTGTTCCCCCGGGTGTTGGCCTGCGCCTGTCTCTGGCTTTCCGCCAGCGTGGCCGCAGCGCCGTCGACCCAGCACGATACGTCCCTGCACGATGCGTCCCTGCAGGGACACTTACCTTCGCCCCTGGTGGCGCGCCGGGCCGATCCGTGGGTTATGCGTCGCGATGGTTTCTATTACTTTATTGCCACGGTTCCGGAATACGACCGCATTGAGCTGCGCCGCGCAGAGACCGTTGCCGGCCTGGCCGAAGCCGATGCCGAAGTGATCTGGCGCAAGCACGCGGCAGGCCCCATGAGCGCACATATCTGGGCGCCAGAACTCCACTATATCGATGATGCCTGGTTCATTTATTTTGCGGCCGGTGAGGCGGAAGATCCGTGGAAAATCCGCATGTACGTCCTGCGCAATACTGCCACTAATCCGTTGCAGGGGGACTGGCAGGAGATGGGCCAAATTGCGACGCCGGTGGACAGTTTTTCACTGGATGCCACCAGCTTTACTCACCTCGGTAATCGTTATCTGGTCTGGGCCCAGTACGATGTGAAGGACGAGCTGGGCTCGCAGTTGCTGATGGCAGAAATGGCGTCAGCCACCGAGATTCGCCAGCCGGTCATCACCCTGTCGACGCCGACCTTTGATTGGGAGACCCGGGGGCACAAGGTGAATGAAGGTCCGGCGGTGCTGAAAAAGAATGGCCGGGTGTTCATCAGCTATTCCGCCAGCGCCACCGACGCCAACTATGCCATGGGCCTGTTGTGGGCCGATGAAGGTGCGGACCTGATGAATCCCCGGAGCTGGAACAAGTCACCACAGCCGGTGTTTTACACCAGTGCAGAGCGCAAGCGCTTCGGCCCGGGGCACAACAGTTTTACGGTGGCTGAAGATGGCGTAACAGATCTAGTGGTGTACCACGCGCGGGATTACCGGAATATCCAGGGCAATCCCCTGTTGGATGGTAACCGCGCGACCCGGGTGCGGGTCCTGCACTGGGATGCTTCGGGTATGCCGGAGTTCCGCCAGCAGGCTGCAGACTGAACACCGTATTTTTTCGCGAATTGTCATTATAAAAATAGAAGTGAGAGAAATATGAAAAACAGATTTTTAGCCACTCTCGTCACCGCTGGGCTGACCGCAACGTCAATCGGCAGTCATGCCGCCAATCCGGCCATCACCGAGGTACTCACCGCCGATCCTGCGGCCATGGTGTACAAGGACACCGTCTATCTTTACACCGGCCACGACGAAGCCAAGGACAACAAGGGCTTCTACGAAATGCACAAGTGGCTGGTGTTCTCTTCAAAAGACATGGTGAACTGGAAAAACGAAGGTTCTCCTCTGGCGGTCACTGATTTTAAATGGGCCAAGGGCGATGCCTGGGCCAGCCATGTGGTGGAAAAAGATGGAAAATTTTATTTCTATACCACGGTGCGCCACGATGAAACCAAGCCGGGCTTTGCGGTCGGGGTCGCGGTTTCCGACAGCCCAACAGGTCCCTTCAAGGATGCCCTGGGCAAGGCACTGATCAGCAATGACATGACCACCGATACCGAGATCGACTGGGACGACCTGGACCCGGCGACCTTCATCGATGATAACGGTGAGGCCTATTTATTCTGGGGTAATACCAAACCGCGCTGGGCCAAGCTCAAGGACAATATGATCGAGCTGGATGGTCCCATGCACAGCCTGGACCTGCCGAACTTTACCGAAGCACTTTATGCGCACAAACACGGTGGCAACTACTACCTGACCTATGCCATGGGTTTCCCGGAAAAAATCGGCTATGCCATGAGCAAGTCCATCGAGGGACCTTGGGAGTACAAGGGTGTCCTCAACGAACTGGCGGGTAACTCCAATACCAACCACCAGTCCATTATCGACTTCAAGGGCCGTTCCTTCTTTATTTACCATAACGGCGGAACACCGGAAGGCGGCAGTTTCCGTCGCTCGGTGTGTATCGACGATCTGCACTACAACGAAGATGGCACGATTCAGCGTGTGGTCATGACTTCTGAAGGCGTAAAGCCGGTTCAATAACGACAAGGGAGTAATCAGCATGAACCTAAAACGCGTTTCCCGTTTTATCACAAAAAGTTTGGTTGCCGGCATTGCACTGGCGAGCATTACCGCCTGCCAGCCCGCTGAAAACAGTGCGGAAAAATCCCCAGCGGGGAAAGACGGAAAAAGTGCGCAGGGTGCAGCTTCCGAGCAGCCCGAACAATCGCAGCACGGCCAGGTCGATGCCCCCGAAGGCATGTTCGCCAACCCGCTGTTTGCCAATGGCGCCGATCCCTGGCTGGAATACTGGGACGGCAACTACTACCTGACGACCACCACCTGGACCTCGCAGCTGGTGATGCGCAAATCGCCGACCCTGGATGGGCTCGCCACGGCGGCGCCGATTAATATCTGGTCCGATACCGATCCGGCGCGCTGCTGCAATTTCTGGGCATTTGAATTTCATCGTCTGAATGGCCCCAATGGCTGGCGCTGGTACCTGATGTACACCTCCGGCCAGCACGGCACACTGGACCACCAGCACCTGTCGGTACTGGAAAGCGTGGGCGACGACCCCATGGGGCCCTATGTGTACAAGGGCTCGCCGATGCCGGATACCTGGAATATCGACGGCACCTATCTCGAGCACAAGGGCCAGCTGTACCTGCTGTGGTCCGAGTGGGTGGGTGACGAACAGCTGAACTGGATTTCCAAGATGACCAACCCCTGGTCGATCGAGGGACCGCGTGTGGTGATTACCCGTCCGGAAGCCGAGTGGGAACAGAGTGGTCGCAAGGTGAACGAGGGCGCGGAGATCCTGAAAAAGGATGGCCGCACTTTCATGATTTATTCCGCCAGCTTCTGCGATACGCCGGACTACAAACTGGCGATGAAAGAGCTCACCGGTGATGACCCGATGGACCCGGCCTCCTGGAGCAAGTATCCGGAGCCTGTGTTCCAGCGCGGCAATGGCGTTTTCGGCCCCGGTCACAATGGTTTCTTTAAATCGCCGGACGGAACCGAAGATTGGATTGTCTATCACGGCAACTCGAAAGAGACCGACGGTTGCAGTGCAACCCGCTCGGTGCGCGCGCAGAAATTTACCTGGAATGAAAACGGCACCCCGAATTTCGGCGTACCGGTACCGGAAGGTGAATTCCAGAAGCTGCCCTCCGGTGAAAACGGACCAATCACCACCAAAGTACAGGGCGCGCGCTGGAAACTGGCGAATGCGGTAAGCAACCAGTGCCTGACAGGTACAGGCACGGACGACTGCGCATCCAGCGATAGTGAGTGGGTGCTGGATAGTACTGGCGACGGCGCTTACCGTCTGGCGAATACCGCCAGCGGCAATTTCCTCAACCAGAGCGGAGAGCTGGCACCCTGGACCAATACCGAGTCCGAGCGCTGGACCCTGGACCAGAATGAAAACGGCTGGGTGCAATTGTTGAATCGCGATACCGGCAAGCCGCTGGCGGCAAAAGACTGTAATGGCGAAGGCTGTTCTCAGTGGTCACTGCAGCCCGCCGAGGAAGTTGCTATTGCCAGTGTACAGAGTGGCCGAGTGCTGCAGGCAACCGGTTGTGCGACCGGGGCTGACATTCGCCAGGGCGCCTGGAAAGGGGATTCCTGCCAGCGCTGGAAGATTGCGGCGGCGGATGAAGGGTTTGTCAAAATACAGGCCGGTGACCAGTGCATGACCATCGCTGACAATGCCGTGGTTCCCGGTGCGCCAGCGGTACTTGGCAGCTGTAAAGGGAGCAGCAGCCAGTGGTTGCTGCAACCTCTGGCCGACGGCAGCCTGCAAATCAAAAACCGCGAGAGCAAGCACAACCTGGACCTGGCGCACTGTGGTTTGGCAGAGGGCAATACCTTTGCCCAGGCGCCTGCAGCGGACAGCGACTGCCAGAAATTCCAGCTACGAGCGGTTCCCGCGCGGGGTTGATTCCGTCCTTGATTTAGCCCTTTCAGCAGGGCAACGATTTTTATCGGGCTTGGGTGGCTACAGAAATGTAGACCACCCCTTTTTTTGCCTGTCGAAAATGCCAACGCCAGCTTCAATAGCAAAAGCCCCCGCAAGCAAACACTTGCGGGGGCTGTTACGGATGCATAGCTATTTCGGCACTGATTGATAAATCGATCAGAACGCCTTGTTCCAGCCGAAGCTCAGGGTGCGCCCACGACCGGCAAAATAGGTGCTGTCGTTCACGTAGGTAAGAGTCTGCGAGTAGTAGGTGATATACGACTCGTTCGCCAGGTTTTCCACACCCAGGGTGAAAGTACCGAGTTCCGGATTGGTATAGGTCGCCATCGCATCGAGCAGGCGATAGCCATTGAAATTGTGCTGTGGCAGGCCGCCATCAAATTCGCGATCCAGTAACGCGGAGTACTGCAGGCGTCCCTGTACCTGCTCGGCCAGCGGGCCGGCAACGTAAAGGTTTACCCGATCCGGAGCGATATTGCGGCCGTCCAGATCCTTGTCCAGGGTGCCGTCGTTGTCACTGTCAAAGTGGCCTTCCAGTTGACTGTAGGCAATGCCGGTGCGCACCCCGGACTCAAACTGATAGCTGGCAGTCAGCTCCAGTCCCTTGATCTCGGTCTTTTGGCGAGTGATTTCACCGACACCGTTCACTACGAGAATACGCGAGCCGAAATCGGAGTCGGACCAGAAGTAGCTGCCTGCAATCGCCAGGCCGCCGCTCTGATAATTAGCACCGACCTCGGTGTTGTCCGCGATCACCGGCTGCAGGTCAACCAGGTCCGCTACCGTCTGGTCCGGAGTGTTAACCCCGCGCAGAATCAGCCCCGCATCCGGCATGGTGAAGCCTTCGGCAAAGGAGGCGAATAGGGTGAGGTTTTCGGTTACATCAAAGACGGCACCGGCATTGCCCAGCACCTCACTGAAGTCTGGAGAATCACCTTCCACATAGGTGTTATTGGCACCGGCTACGGTGGTGAAACTGGGGACTTTCAGGGTGACGTTTTCGACACGAGCACCGACGGACAGGCGCAGGCGGTCATCGACCAAGCGTTGCTCCAGCTGCACGAAGGGTGCCCAGCCCTGGTAGACCATGTTCGGTACCCACAGGCGGTCGGTTTGAGCCAGTTCCTGATAGGTGTTATCGCGCAAATAGTCGAGACCGGTAACCAGTTGCAGGCCGTCTATCAGGGTGTTGTCGCGAATAAATGTCAGCTTGGCACCGGCTTTTTCCGAGGCCAGGGCAGACTGGTCAAACAGGGTGCCTACTGGGGCGATCTCCGCATCCTGGAAGGCGGCAAAGGCGCCGCCGCCATAGAGTGCGTAAAAATCGTAGTAGAAGGTTTGCGCGCTCAATTCACCGCCCAGCAGGTCGCTGTGGGTGTAGCTGAAGGTGAGGTTGAGGGCTTCGTTTTCGGTGGGGTCGCCATCGCCCCGGCCTTTTTCTGACGTGGCGGGAATACCCTGGACCATGTCCCCGGCCACTACGCGGTAGTCGCCATCCCCAGTCAGATTGAAGTAATTGACGGAGGCTTCCAGGCGCTGTGCGCTGTCCAGGTCGTAGCCAAATTTGCTGAACAGGCTCCAGCTCTGGCTATCCATAAAGTCGCCCTGGACGGGGTCTATGGCAATGGGGTCACCATCGGCATCGTAGTAAATATCCTGTGCGTCGCAAGCGATGCCGGTGACGAAATCAGTCTGCGCGAACTTTTTACCGATGAGTCCGGAGGTTTTGTAGTGGTTGTCGGTACCCAGCAGGTCATCGGTAGTGAGCGTGGTGTTCAACTTGCGCAACCAGTCGCCGGACTCAGGCGCGTCCACGGTCACGTAATTGATGACGCCGCCGGTGGCGCCCACACCCTGGATGGCGTTGGCACCGTAAATGACTTCCACGCGGTCGATAAAATCCGGGTCGAAGGTGAAACCGCTGCGTTCACCATTGCGCAGGGGCGTGGACTGCGGCACGCCGTCCGCCATATACAGAGGTGTACGACCGCGCAGGGTCACGCCGTTGCTGGTCATCTTCTGGTGGGCAGGGGTGAGGCTCGGGACGGTGAAGCTGAGACTGTCCAGCAGACTGCTGCTCATGGCCAGCTGCTGATTCAGAGCCTCGCGATCCAGTACCTTGACGGTATTCGGGATGGCGTTGATCGGTTTGTTACTGCGGCTCGCGGTCACAGTGACCGTTTCGATGGTCTCTTCCGCCTGGATTGAAGCGGACGCGCACAGGCTGCAGATCACTGCGGCCAAGGTAGTTTTGTGGATGGAAGTCATTCCCTGCCCCCTGATTTCGATGGTGTCGGGTATTACCCGCTACTGCGGGCTATGGTAGATCTAACGCCTGCAGGGTTGCGAATGATATAGATTATCAATTGCATGCTCAATGGGGAAACCTCTCTATGAGAAAGGTGTAAGAGAAGGAGGAGAAAGGGAGGAGAAGTGCTCCGGTAAGCAGAATGTTTTCAATGGCTCCATTCTTATATCTGCCGCGCTTAGTGTTCATTTAGGCGACTCCCAGAGGATATGTCGTTCACTAAGTAACGGTGAAATACATCTGCTCATTATTTGACAGTATGAGACTGGTCAGTTTAGGCCGATGTTTCGGGTTGGCGGGGCATACACGCCTGTTGTGGTAATATTCGGCGTCAATTAACAGAAAAATAAGCTTGGGGAAGCGGCAGCGATGAAGATCGCAATGTGGATATGGGGGCTGTTGCTGATTTGTCTGTCACTGGGGGCCGCGGCGAATCCCTTCGTCGTGGAGGAGGAGCAACGGCCTCATGCCCTCACATCGCACCTGCGGATTCTTGTGGATGAGCAGGGCAGCCTTGCGTTACCGGAAGTCCTGGACGCGGACGCGAAACAGCAACTGAAGCCGATTGAAGGCGAGCGCGCGAACTTCGGCTTCAGCAAGGCTACTTACTGGGTGGCGGTTACCCTGCAAAATCCCACGACGGCTCCTGTGGGGCTGATCCTGCACCAGGACTACCCACTGATTGATCACCTGGATTTCTGGAGTCAGGATTCCGCTGGCGACTGGACGCAGATCGCCACCGGCGACCGCCGACCTTTTCATTCTCGTCCTCTGAACCTGCGCGATTTCGTTTTCCCGATTACCCTGCCTGCCAACAGTATCCAAACCTACTACCTGCGCTACCAGACCGCGGGCTCGATGAATATCGGCCTCAGTGTCAGCAGCAAAACGGCATTCCTGCCGCAACTGGGCAAGGAGCAGATATTACTGGGAGTCTATTACGGCGGATTCCTGGTGCTGGTGATTTACAACCTGTTTCTGTTCCTGGCGGTGCGCGACAGAGCCTATGCCTATTACATGGGATACGCCGTCAGCTATGGCCTCTATTTTGGCATTCACAACGGCATATCCTATCAATACCTCTGGCCTGAAAATCCATGGCTGGCCAATCAAAGCCTGGTAGTCCTCCTTGGGTTTACCCTGATCTTTGGTATCCAGTTTGTGCGCACTGTCTGTTCCGGCCCCCGTTTGGCACCGCGTACCGACAAAGTAGCGCGTTGGTTACTCTACCTCCTTATTCCACTGACGATAGTTTCTCCGTTTGTGGACTACGGGCCGATTATTCTGATCCTTGCCATTCTCACCCTGGTACTTTCCATTCTGTTTATGGTGATGGGGGTGATCAGCCTGTTGCGGGGCTCGGTGCCCGCGCGCTATTTCCTGGTCGGTTGGACCGCGCTTTTGGTGAGTGTGGTCATCTATATGTTGAAAACCTTTGGCCTGGTACCCCACAACAGTTTTACCCACAACGCATTTCAGGTGGGGGCGTTGGTGGAGATGGTCCTCTTGTCTCTGGCGCTGGGCGCCAGAGTAGGGGAGATACAGCGACACGGTTATCTGGATCAATTGACCGGCCTGTTCAATCGTCGCTATTTCGATGAGCAGTTGCCGCGGGAGTTTGCGCTGGCTGATCGCAACGGTACACCCCTGGCTCTGTTGATTCTCGATCTGGATCACTTCAAAACCATTAACGATCGGCTGGGGCACGCGCGTGGTGATGAAGCCTTGTGTGCTCTGGGACAGTTGATCAGAAAGCAGGTGCGCAAACCGGTATTGGCCTGTCGCTATGGCGGTGAGGAATTCGCCATACTCTTGCCCCGGACCAACCGGGAACAGGCCGCGGTTGTCGCCGAACGTTTGGTCAGACTGGTGGCAGAACTGGAGCTGGGAAAAATATCCCTGACGGTGAGCATCGGCGTTGCCGCCTTTGAGCAGAATAATTATGTTTCCGCGGTGCAACTGTTTGAGGCCGCTGACGCAGCGCTTTATCGGGCTAAGCAGGGTGGGCGTAATCGATTGGAAATGGCGTCATCCAGTTCGGGATCAGACGCCGTCAGGCCCGGGATCACCGCGGCAATGCAGTAATTTACCGCTGCCTTATTCACGACCATTAAATGCAACAGTGAGTTGAAAATGATTAACCCCACGTTCGCACTCTCCTTTTTTATATTGGTTGCGCCATTTTCGTCGGCTGCGGACTTCTCCAAGGGGCCGGTAATTGAAAACTACGGAGCGGTTGCCGAGGTCAAGCAGAGCAGTCCGCTGACTGGGAAGGAGCACTTCAAGGTGGTTTTTGATGTGGCTGATCAGGGCGATAAGGAAAAAGCCAATCGACGCTTTGAAAGTCTGGCTCGCTTTCTGAATATGCAGGCCCGTGCCGGCGTGCCTCCGGAGCAAATAGAGCTCGCGTTGGTCGTGCATGGTAAGGCTGGTCTTGATTTGCTCGCGAACAAGCAATTTGAAGAAAAGTTTGGGGGTAAAAACCCCAATGCGCCACTTCTTGCCGCGTTACAAGAGCAGGGGGTACAGGTGTATCTGTGCGGACAATCTGCAGCCTATTACGAAATTGATAACGCGCATCTGTTGCCGGGTATCAATATGGCGCTGTCTGCGATGACGGCCAATGCGCTGTTACAGCAGCAGGGCTATACATTGAACCCGTTTTAATGCGATTTGCAATGGACAGCTTTCATTGGATGACCGGCGATTACGCGGACTCTATGGATCTATTTCATTCCCGTTAGTTAGCCCAGTAATAATGCATTTTCGATTGGCGTGAAATCGCTGGCGGCGTTGATCAGTGAGTCGGCTGTCAGCGCCGCAACACCGTATACCTCTACGCGTTTACCCCGGCGAACACGCAGATTTTCCACCAGCAAATCAAAATCCCCGTCACCGGAAACCAGAATTACCGTATCGGCATCCTCACTGTATTCCAGCGCGTCAATCGTAATACCTACGTCCCAATCGCCTTTTGCCGAGCCATCAGCGCGCTGGATATAGGGTTTCAGCTTTACCTCAAAACCGATGGCCCTGAGTATGTTCTGGAATTCCCGCTGTTTCTGGTCGCCGCGGTCTATTGCATAGGCAATGGCACTGGTGACCCGCCTGCCCTCGGTTGCCTTCGACCAAAATGCGTTGTAATCAAAATTCCGGCGAAACGCTTGTCGCGTGGTGTAATACACATTCTGTACATCAACAAAAATGGCGACCGATTGCATGTGAATGTTGGCTCGTCTGTTGTAGGGGGTACTGTGCTGGGTTATAGGGGACTTTTGCCGCATGGTCGCTGCTGTTACGCTTCAGCGCTTTCATTGAGCAGCACATCGACAATTTCAGGCCACCTTGGTCCGCTGTTACTTTACTAGATCCTGACGAGTTGCGGTTTTTAGATGAAGAATTTGTTTTCGACTATTTTGCTGAGTATCTCGATGGGTGCCTGCGCGCAGCCCTTTGATGTAGCGCCCGATCTGTTTGATAACGCTCAGCCCGGTACTTTGGGGCTTGTTACTTTAGAGGGCACCGAGTCGGTAACGGTATACCGAGCAAAGCCGGAAGAGAGCCAATACAACCACGGTGCGGTACTTTTCGCACACAACGGGACCCTATATGCACAGTGGCAGAGTTTGGCGCGGGATGAAGACGCAGCGGATACCCGCGTGCTCTACGCCACCAGTCAGGATGGTCTGGAGTGGAGTGCGCCCGAAGTTTTGGCGCCCGCACGGCAAGGCGCAGTGATAACCAGCGGTGGCTGGTGGTCGAAGGGCGAGGAACTGTACGCATTCATCAACGTATGGCCCGAAGATATGAAGCCTCGCGGTGGCTACACCGAGGTCTTGCGCAGTCACCAGGATAAGGGTTGGCACGCGCCTGTGCGCCCGACGTTTGCCTCTGGCGAACCACTGGATGGCGTTATCGAGCAAGATTTCCACACCTATTGCGGAAGACTGGTAACCGCCCTGCATCGCCAGCCAGGTTTGCGGGCTACTCCCATGTTTACCGAGGACCTGTCGGGTATCCATGGCTGGCAGCTTGGCAAGTTTGAAAATCTGTCGATGAAAGACGGTGTGAGCAGAGAGCTGGAGCCGAGTAACTTCCGGCGCAAGGACGGTGCACTGGTCATGGTATTTCGGGACCAGCAGAGCGGCTTCCGGGTACTGGCATCAGAAAGTAAAGACTGCGGCACAAGCTGGTCCCGGGTAGAAAAAACCGATATGCCGGATTCCCGCGCCAAGCAGAGTGCGGGCAATTTGCCGGACGGGACTGCGTATCTCGTCAATAACCCCAGTGGCTCAAAAGACCGCGAGCCCCTCACAATCACCCTGAGCAGTGATGGCCAGTTGTTTGACCGCGCTTACCTTTTACGCGCGGGGGGCGAAAATCTTGAGGGGCTGCGTTACGAGGGACTGTACAAGCGAAAAGGCTTTAGTTATCCCAAATCGTTTGTGTGGAAGGAGCATTTGTATGTGGCCTACGGCGAAAACAAGGAGGACATCGTTGTTACCCGGGTGCCTCTTGGCAGTTTGACCACAAATTGATGGTTTACTGTGCAATGGATTGCTGCACTCTATAAGGCTGATACTCGATAGCTATTAATAACCATTTTCAGATTGTGGATATTAATAAGGCCGATAATAACGTCTAATTTCAAGGTGATTGCGTGACCCTATAGGATTCTCTCGTCCGATTGATGAGACTATAAGGAACGCAATCCAATGCTCAAGAAATCCCTCTCTCTGGCGGTGGCCCTGGCGACAGCACTCTCTGTTAACGCCAACGCCGCGCCTTCCGGCGATCAGGTCATGTCCAACCAGGACTGGTGGCCGAACCGCATCGACCTGCAACCGCTGCGCATGAACGCAGAAAAGTCCAACCCGATGGGTGCTGACTTCGACTACGCCGAAGCCTTCAGCAAGCTGGACCTGGAAGCCGTCAAGAAAGACCTCAGGGAAGTCCTCACCACTTCCCAGGACTGGTGGCCGGCTGACTACGGTCACTACGGTCCCTTCTTTATTCGTATGGCCTGGCACAGTGCCGGTACTTACCGTGTGTACGACGGTCGCGGTGGCGCCGGTGGCGGCCAGCAGCGCTTCGAGCCGCAGAACAGCTGGCCGGACAACGTGAGCCTGGACAAGGCCCGTCGCCTGGTGTGGCCGGTAAAACAGAAGTACGGCAATGCGATTTCCTGGGCTGACCTGATGGTGCTGGCCGGTAACGTATCTCTGGAATCCATGGGCTTCAAAACCTTCGGCTTCGCCGGCGGCCGTGAAGACGATTGGGAAGCCGACGTTGTTTACTGGGGTTCCGAGCGCGAATGGGTTGGCAACGACAAGCGTTTCAAGGGCGACGTTCTTGAGAAACCACTGGCTGCGGACCACATGGGTCTGATTTACGTAAACCCGGAAGGCCCGAACGGCAACCCGGACCCGCTGGCTGCCGGCCACCGTATTCGTGACACCTTTGGCCGCATGGCCATGAGCGACGAAGAGACCGTTGCACTGATTGCCGGTGGTCACACCTTCGGTAAAGCGCATGGTGCACACAAGCCGCAGGAATGTGTTGGTGCAGCGCCGGGCGGCGCTCCGATCGAGCAGCAGGGCTTCGGTTGGGAAAACAAGTGTGGCAAAGGCCACTCTGAAGACACCATCACTTCGGGCCTGGAAGGCGCCTGGTCCGCTAACCCGATTGCCTGGAGCTCCCAGTTCCTGGACAACCTGTTCGGCTTCGAATGGGTAAAAACCAAGAGCCCGGCTGGCCACACCCAGTGGGAGCCGAAGAATGCCGAGCAGGCGAAGTTCGTTCCGGATGCGCACGTTGAAGGTAAGCGTCACGCGCCGATGATGTTCACCACCGACCTGTCCATGCGCTTTGATCCGAAGTACAAGGAAATCGCTGAGCGTTTCCACAAGAACCCGGAAGAATTCCAGCTGGCCTTCTCCAAGGCGTGGTTCAAGCTGACTCACCGCGACCTGGGCCCGCGCGCGCGCTACCTGGGCGACGAAGTACCGGCGGAAGTACTGAGCTGGCAGGATCCGATCCCTGAAGTGGACTTCAAACTGATCAGCGATCGCGATGTGAAAAACCTGAAAGCCGAGGTGCTGGACAGCGGCCTGAGCGTATCTGAACTGGTGCGCACTGCATGGGCTTCTGCTTCTTCTTATCGCGGCACTGACATGCGCGGTGGTGCCAACGGTGCACGTATCCGTCTGGCTCCGCAAAAAGACTGGGCTGTGAACAACCCGCAGGAACTGGACAAGGTTCTGGGTCAGCTGGAAAAAATTCAGCAGGAATTCAACAGCAAAGCCTGGGGTAACAAGAAAGTATCCATGGCAGACATGATCGTTCTCGGCGGTGCCGCTGCGATCGAGCAGGCTGCCAAGAAAGCCGGTTACGACGTTACCGTTCCGTTCAAGCCGGGTCGTAATGATGCTACCCAGGAAATGACCGATGTTCAGTCCTTCGGTTACCTGGAGCGCAAGGCGGACGGCTTCCGTAACTACTACAGCGAAGAAGCGCACATGATGCCGGTTGATATGCTGATCGACAGCGCTAATTTGCTGGACCTGAGCGTGCCGGAAATGACGGTATTGGTGGGTGGCATGCGTACCCTGGGTGCGAACCACGACGGATCCACCCACGGCGTCTTCACCGACAAGCCGGGTACCCTGAGCAACGACTTCTTCGTCAACCTGCTGGATATGGACACCAAGTGGTCCAAGTCCTTCAAGGAAGATGGTCTGTATGAAGGTAAAGATCGAGCGACTGGCGAAGTGAAGTGGACTGCCACCCCGGTAGACCTGATCTTCGGCTCCAACTCCGAACTGCGCGCACTGTCTGAGCTGTACGCCAGCAACGACAGCGACGAGAAGTTCGTAAACGACTTCGTCGATGCCTGGACCAAGGTGATGACCCTGGACCGTTTTGACCTGAAGTAATCCAATCTGTCACAGGATGGGTTTGCCTGCAAAGGCAAAGGCCGTACCTTCCGGAACGGCCAAATTAAAAAATGGGCAGCCTCAGGCTGCCCATTTTTTTGTGCGAGAAAACCTGTCGAATACTTTCCATTAGACCAGGTGTTTGTTGATCGCCGCGATTAACTGCGGAAAAGCGATCGGCTTGGTGAGGTAGTCGTTCATGCCTGCATCCAGCGCCGCATTGCGCTGGTCACTAAAGGCCGCGGCCGAAAGGCCGATGATCGGTGTATCACAAAATGCCGGGTTCTGGCGAATTTTTTGCGTGGCTTCGATGCCGCTGAGCCCGGGCATCTGAATATCCATAAAAATCAGATCCGGGTGCATGGCCTGGACTTGTTCGATTCCCTGGCGGCCATCGGCGACAAAGGTGGCATCCACCTTCAGATCATCACAGAACGCCTGCATCAGTGTCTGGTTCAGCGCGTTGTCTTCAAAAATCAGAATCCGGATACCGTCGAGTGAGCGGGTTTTTTCCTGCTCACCACTTGCTATTGGTGTGGGGCTGCCGTGGCGCAAGGGCAACAATACCTGGAAGCGGGTGCCGACATTATTTTCACTTTCCAGGGAAATACTGCCGCCGAGGAGTTCCACCAGGCTGCGGGTAATTGGCAGCCCCAATCCGGTACCGCGGGCTTGCCCACGGAGGGATTTGTCCACCTGCTCAAACGGCTCGAAAATAATCGCCTGTTGCTCCGGCGGAATACCGATACCGCGATCCATCACCTCGATCGCAAGCTGTGTGTCGTTCCGGTTTTTCAGCGTGAGTGTAATGGCGCTGTCGGCCGGCGAGAATTTGATGGCGTTGGCGATCAAGTTGATGAGTATCTGCGACAGCTTGCCGCGGTCACTGCGAATATACGCGGGCAGGGTGGGGTCGATATCACAGTGAATACGCAGGTTCTGGCGAATGGCCTGGGGTTCGCAGGAAACCAGGATGCAGTCGATCAAGCGCTGTAGCGGGAAGTCCTCCTCCACCGCTTCCATCTTGCCCGCCTCGATCCGGGATATATCCAGCACATCGTTCACCAGCTCCGCCAGGCGCTGGCCGCTGATGGAAATTTTTTCGAGGAATTCACGAAAATCCTGCGGCAACTCGAAACCGGCACTGCGGCTATGCAGTACCTGGCTGAAACCGACAATCGCATTCAGTGGCGTGCGGATCTCGTGACTCATATTGGTCAGGAACTGGGTTTTGGAACGACTGTAAAACTCCGCTTTTTCTTTGGCCTGTACCAGCTGCCGTTCCAGCGTCTTGCGCTCGGTAATATCCAGAATGACGCCGATCAATCCGCCAAGGCGGCCATCTTCCAGCTCGTAAGCAGCCTTGTTGAATATGACATCGTGCAGGCTGCCGTCGGCGTAGGCCACTTGAGATTCGTAAACCTGCTGGCCGCGCTGGTGCATCAACTCCAGGTCTTTCTCGTGATATACCTTGGCCTGGGGGCCAGGGGATACGCCATACACCGAGTGACCGACAATCGCCTGCCGCGACTTGCCGAGGAAAGCCTCAAACGCGCGGTTGCAGCCGGTGTAAATGCCATCGGCGTCTTTATAGAAGATGGGGGCGGGGATGGCGTCGATCAGAATCTGGAGGAAATGCAGTTGGTCGGACAGGGTCTTTTCGGTTTGCTCGTGCTTTTTCAGTTCCTGTTGGTACTCGGCATTGAGCTTTTCCTGGTGGGCCAACAATCTGGCCTGACGTAGGTTAAGGCGCTGCTGCAGGCGATATAACAGGAAACCGGAGAAGCCGACCAGCGCAGTGGCCAGTAGTACCCGCAGCACCGAGCCGGCGAATTGGGTTCCCGGTGGCAGCTGGCTAATAATCAGCCATTCACTGGCACCCATTAACAGCAGTACTGCGAGCAGGGTTGGCAATATGTGATGAATGAGCGGCAACCGCGGCCCAATTGAGTGTTCCATGGCAAGGTCTTATTCGATCCGTACCCCTTCACACTACTCAAAGCCCGGGAAGGCGGCAATATTTCTATGGAGCGGAAACCACTGACCGAGAACAAGTCGCCCATGAAAAAGGGCAGCTTGCGCTGCCCTTTTTTGGGTTTGGTTCGGTTTGGTCCGGTTTGAACCTTTTCTTTAACTAATGTGTAGAAATTGGCGTCATCACTCTTGGTTCAGTAGCTCCGCCTCATACAGTGCCTGAATGTCGGCAGCGGGAATGGCGTCTGCATAGACTTTCAGCTCGTCCATCATGCCGGCGTAGGGGGTATCCCAGTAGTTCACGCCCAGGGCAAAGTGACGCTCCGCCGCAGTGCCGAAAATATCCGGGAAGTTGTTGCCGCCGAAGGCCAGCTCGCCGTTGATGTACATATTGACTTCACCACCATTCACACTGACCGCCAGCTGGCTCCAGGCATCCTGAGGAATCTGGATACCGGTATTGGCGTCGTACCAGGCGGTGCCGGACCACAACATGGTGTCGCTGCCGTGGCCGTTGGGCAGCAGGCTGATCCAGCTTTCAGTGGTGGCCCAGCCGAAGAAGCTGGTGGTGTAGGCGGTGAGTGCCGAGGGGCTCAGCCACAGGCTGAAGCTGTAGTTGTGATCCTCGATCAACCCGTCCGGCAATACCACGCCAGATGCGCCGTCGAATACCGCGGCCTGGCCGGCAACACCGTCGGCATAGGTGATGCTGCCACCGGCGGCGTCGATCAGATTGCCGACCACATTACCCGCACCGAAATTGCCGGTGGTGTCATCCAGGGTTTGTTCGAAACCGTAGTGGGCTACAGGTTCGGGTAAGCCGCTGGATTTCACCGTGGCGGCGAAGGTTTTCACTTCCTGGGCACCGTTCAGGGTCAGCGTTGCGGTGAGAGTGACTTCGGCATCGCTGCCTTCCGGACGGGTGACCACACCGGTGCTGCCCGATACCTCGATCGCGGCCGGGTTGGAGGAACTCCAGTGGATGGCGGCGGCGTAGGGGCCGGTTACCGGCAGCTGCAGATTGTCCGCAACCGCGGACAGGTCGCCCAGATCGAGAATCGCGGTAGCGGAAGCCAGCAATTCGGCGTCGGACTTTTTGTCGATATCCAGGAAGCGAACCTCCTCGGCGGTGAGGGCGGCCTCGTACACTTTCAGCTCATCGATCAGGCCGTTGAACGGCAGATCCCAGTAGTTGACGCCGAGTGCGAAGGTTCCTGTGTTGCTGGAGAAAAAGTCGCTGAGGTTACCCGCAGAGAATTTCTGCTCGCCGTTCAGGTAGACGCTGACCAGGCCCTGGTTGACGGAAAACGCCATGTGGGTCCAGGCGCCTTCCGGAATCCGCTCGCCTGCGGAGCCATCGAACCAGGCCTCGCTACCACTCCACAACATGGTGTTTTCATCCCAGCTCTGAGGCAGGAAACTGATCCAGTTGTTGGAATAGGGCAGGCCGTTGTCATCGGTCTGCTCGTTGACGGCACCAAAGAAGGCGGTGGTGAATCCGGTGATTGCTGTCGGGTTGGTCCAGAAGGACACCGTGTACTCGTAGTTGTTGATCAACCCTTCCGGCAACAGCACGCCGTTGCTGCCGTCGAGCTGCAACGCTGAGCCTTCCTGGCCTTCGGTGTACGCGATGGTGCCGGTGTTGAAAATGCGGTCGCCGGTGGCGGTACCCGGAGCGAAGCGGCTTTCGGATTCCGCCAGGCTGTTTTCAAACGGGAACCAGGCAGTGCGGTTGTACGGCTGGCGCTGGGGAATGGTGATGTCGAAGGACTTACTGCTGGTGACCCCATTAAGGTCGATGTCCGCGGTGACGGTGATCGTCTGGTCGCCTTCACCCGCATTGGGGCGCGTTACGCTGCCATCGGCCTGAATGACATTTTCGTCGCTGCTGCTCCAGGTGATGCTGGCAGCACGGGTGCCGCGGGTGGGTAGCGTCAGACGGTTATCCGTGGAGCTTGTCGGCAGAACCAGTGCATCACTGATATTGGTGAGTACATCGGTATCCACCAGGTTATCCATCTTGGTGCCCCATATGGATTCGCCGCTGGCGGATACCGCAGTAAACACCGGCACCAGCTTGCTGGAAGCTTCGTTCCACTGCCACTGGGTGACCCCCGCGTAGGCAATACTTTCACCGTCGATATCCAGGGTGAAGCTGATCTGCGCCGGGTTATCCACATCGTGCACATAGGTACCACTGACTTCGCCACTCACAGTGCCATCGTCATTCAGGGAAACGTACAGGGTGGGTTTGGCAGTGCGGTTAATGTCCTTGCCGTGGTTGATGAATTTGTAGGTACCGTTCAGGTCGTTGCTGTCGACGATGTTGTCCCCATCGATGGGCGCGTAGCGCTGGGGTGAAGCCACCAGCCAGCCGTCGGCATTCACGAACATCTCGTGTACCCGCACCGAGTGCTGTTCACCGCGGTTGGGGAAACGGGTGTGGGTAATCAGCAGGTGCTTGCCGGTGGCTTCGTCGTAGTAGGCAGAGTTGTGGCCCGGAGCCAAATAGCCGCGCGCGCCAACGGTGTCGCCCACATCCGAGGCGAATTCAAAGCCGCCCATCATCTTCACCCCGTAAGGCGCGATGCTGTCCCAGTTGCCGCGGGCATTGACCATGTCATTGCCTTCCGCGTCCAGGAAGGGGCCGTCCGGGTTTTTCGAGCGGGCGATGCGAATGTTGTAGCCATCGGTGGAGACAAAGCCGCCGAACGACATGAAGAGGTAGTAGTAGTCACTCTCCGGGCTGTACAGCATGTAAGTGCCTTCAATGGCACTGTGGTCGCCGCCGGTAAGGTGTTTGCCGAAGCCCTGGCCGGGGAGCGGCTTGCCGGTGGTTTCATCCATTTCCAGGATAAAGATGCCGCCGGAGTAGGAGCCGTACGTCATCCACAGCTTGCCGTCCTTGTCGTAGAAGACATCCGGGTCGATGGCGTTGGGGTGGATCCAGGGGTTGTACTCGGTGCCGGTGAAGCCGTCGGGACCGTAGCCCGCCGCGAGTTCTTCCGGGGTCATGCCGGAGCGCATGAAGATACCCAGATCGGTATAGGGACCTTCGATGCTGTCTGCCATCGCGACGCCGAGATAGGAGCGCGGCGCGTTGCAGTCGCCGGCTTCGCTTTCCGGGTTGGCGCAGTGGTTGTAGTAGAAGTAGTAGTGACCGTCGTTCAGCTTGATCACATCTGCTGCCCAGGAACCCTGGTGGCCACCGACCCATTCCAGCCCCTCGGAAACTTCACTGGCGTAGGTGTTGAACAGGTGGTTCTGGTCGTTGACGCCTTCGGCGACAAAATCCCAGGTCATCAGGTCGGTGGATTTGGCAGCAGCCAGGTGGGAGCCGAATACATAAAAGGTGCCGTCGTCGTCGCGGATCACCGATGGGTCGTGCACACCCATATCGTTGTAGGCGATGGTGCTGCCATCTGCGGTGGGATCTGTGGCGTCCGGAACCTTTGGCCGCTCGGGCTGGGGCTCCGGTTCTGGCTGAGGTTTGACAATGGGGTCGTCATCGCCGCCGCCGGAACCCGAATCAAAACAGCCGGTGGTCGACAGAATGCTGGACAGCACTAGGGCCAGGTAACTGACCCGGTGGTTGGTCTTCATGGGTGAATCCCTCTTGTATTTATTATCTGGAGCTTTCTCTCCGCTATTACCCCCTCCGATCGCACCCAGTACCGCAGTGCGCACAGAGAATGCCAGTGCCGACAGTGGGGCTGCCGACATCTCCAGCGCAGGGTAGCCGTGAATCTTGCCAATAGAGTTATCGTATTACAATAATATTTTGGCTTTTGTGGCCTGGAACTGCGGAGAAAGAGCCGCTGACATGGGCCGCAGAGTCCCGGAGCAGCCTGTATTCGTGATAAATCGTTGATTTTTCGTGCAGGAAATGAAGAATTACGTGCCAGGCTATACCGATGGAGACCGCGCTGGCGTTCGCTGCGGGTCATTGTTCCCGGCTATGGCCCTGATAGCGCGGGTTTGATGCCGCCTGGATAGTTCAGTCGCTGTCCAAAATCTTCATTTTGTATAACAAAAATGGCGAAAAGCTCGTTGACGGACCCGAAATAAGTGGCTAGCATGCCTAAAAGTAATACAAATAAGGTGTAAATCCGGCCTTCCCAGGGCGCTACTTGCAAAAGTGTTTGCCACCAGGGGAGAGGGACACCAGATAAAAGAGAGTGCGAGCCGGCCCTGCCGAGACAAGCACCGAATAATAAGAGAGTCGAAGACCAGCGATGCGCGAGAGACGACTTCCCGGCCAATTCTGTACGGCCTGCACCACCAGTCGTTTATTGCCCACCCAATTAGCCTGTGTGGCTCTCATCTGCCCGAAACCGAATGGGGTTTGTGTTCCCTGAGCACAAGCGACCCCTTGACGCCTGTAATTCGCGAGTGGAACCCCGGCCGCCCAGAGGCCGGATACGTTGCGCAAGCCGGTTACAGACAGAAACCCGCGCGGAGGTCTGGCGCGGAAAAACCGGGAGTGGTGAATGCCCTCCCCGGAATTCGGCAACACAATAAAAACACCCAAGATGGGAGAGATAATATGTTCAAGCGACACCTACTGAGTTCGTCCATTGCCATGGCGACGGCGTTTGGTGGTTTCAGTGCAGTGGCTATGGCCCAGAACGCCTCTTACGATGCACAAATCGATGAGTCTTCCGCACTCGAAGAGGTAGTAGTTACCGGCGTGCGTGCCAGTCTCGAAAAGGCTATCGATATAAAGCGCGATAGCTTCCAGATTGTGGACTCTATCGTTGCGGAAGATATCGGTAAGTTTCCGGACAATAACGTTGTTGAATCCCTGCAGCGTGTAACCGGTGTACAGGTAACCGACCGCGGCGCCGGTGAAGTGACCACGGTATCCATTCGTGGATTAAACGATGTCACCACTACGGTAAATGGTCGCAATATTTTTACTGCCTCTGGCCGCTCTGTGGCGCTGGCAGATATTCCCGCTAGCCTGCTGGGGCAGGTTGATGTATTCAAAACCCGCTCCGCTGACCTGATTTCCAGTGGTATTGCTGGGCAGATCGATATTCACACCCATCGCCCATTTAACTTTGAAGGCAATAAAGTGGTCTTTGCCGCTCGCGGCATTCACCAGGAACAAGCGGATGCAACTGACCCGGTGATCAGTGCGCTTGCCAGTAACCGTTGGGAAACCAGTGTTGGTGAAGTAGGTGCACTGGTGAACGTTTCCTACGCGAAAACCACCTTCCGCGACCAGGGCGCGAAGTCTGGTGCTGCTGTCCCGTTTCGCACTGGTGAAGCGGATGCGCCGCTAGAGCGCCTGTTCGCTGGCTGGCAGCCAGGCACTGACCGCGGCCTGCCGTTTGAGCCGGGTTCCACTCTTGACGATGGTACTGAGTACCTGCTCGGTCGCGATGCCGTTATCCTGAACGACTTTACCGGTGAGCGCGAACGCCCTGCGGCAAACATTTCCCTGCAGTGGGCTCCCAACGAAAGCTCTGAGTACCTGTTCGAAGCCTTCTACAACGGCTACCGTCAGGAGAGCGAGAACAGCCTGTTGCTGACGTTCACCGATGCCTGGTGGGCTATCGACCCGGAAGATCCGGTCGAGCTTTTTGACGGTACAAACATCATTAAATCTCGCTACGTCAATGCCACCAATGCTTTCTCCAGTGGCGACTACGCGAACGGTAAAACGGACAGCTTTGTCTATGCCCTGGGTGGTAACTGGGATCTGAGCGATCGCCTCCGCCTGGAATCGGAAGTTGTCTATCAGAAGAGTGAATACGAAGACGAATTCCTGGCTTTGCAGACTTCCCGTGCCGGCGGTGGTATCCATCGCATGTTTGTGGATTTCAACAGCGGCGACGGTATTCCATCCATGGAATTCTTTGATGATCCGAATACACCGGACATCGATGAGAGCGATCTGACCAGTTCTGAACTCTGGTACATGAGCAGCATGTTCGACAATGCGGGTGCGCGTGAAGGTGATGCCGTTACCTTGACCCTGGACGGTAGCTACGATGCAGATTGGGGTATTTTCAGCAAAGTTGAATTTGGCCTTCGCCACGATAGCCGATCTGCTTCCGAAAGTTCTCGTGTAGCAAGCGCCGGGTGTAATGCCGCACTGGCCGTTGACCCTTGCTCCTTCCGCCCGTCTGAATTGGGACTGCTATCCGGTGGTGACGATTTCTTCGGTAGTCGCGCTGGTCTTCCTGGTGGTTGGGCTGCTGCTGATGCCAACTGGTTGAATGCGAATAGTGATAACCTGCGTAGCCTGTACGGTCTGGCGACCTCTTCTCAGCTTTCGCTGTCCAAAAATTTCGAAATTGAAGAAGACCAGACTGCAATCTACGCGCAAACCGAATTTGCTACCGAGCTCGCCGGCCGCGAACTGGACGGTGAATTTGGTCTGCGTTTCCTGAATGTATCTTCGGATCTCGAGTTCACTGGCGACACCGCATCCAATGACGTATCGCGCCTGCTACCGAGCATGATGCTGCGCTACCACCTCACCGATAACTTGCTGGCTCGTGTCAGCTATGGTGAAACCCTGCGTTTGCCGAACTTCGTGGACCTGAACCCGACCATCACTTATGTCCCGGATGTGACGGACATCGGCTACGGTACTGCGTCCGGTGGTAACTCTGAGTTGGAGCCTACCGAGTCCCGCAATCTGGATGTGGCACTGGAATACTACTTCGGTGATGCCAGCGCGCTGTACGCAACCTGGTTCCGTCGTGATATCGATGGGCTGGTAGTGCCATTCCGCAACTCTGTCACCATCGATGTGCCGAACGATATTCCAGACATTGGTGAATACACTTACATCCTGAGCCAGCCAGACAATGCTTCCGATGGCGTGTTGACGGGTATCGAGCTGGGTGCAACCTACTTCCCTGAAAACCTGCCGGGCTTGCTGGATGGTTTTGGGGTTGTAGCGAGCTACACCATGCTGGATTCAGAACAGGACATCCCGGTCGTCAATGCTGCCGGTGAAGTAACCGGTGTCGATAACCTGCCGATGTTCGGTGTTTCCGACTCTTCCTACAGTGTTGTACTCGCCTACGATAAGAACGACCTGGATATGCGTCTTTCTTATGTGTGGCGTGAGGACTTCCTGGCTGCAAACGAAGCTGCTCTGTTTGCCAATCCGCTGGGTATTTACCACAGCCCGGAAACCAGCGTTGACTTCCAGCTGAGCTACGATGTCACCAGCAACTTCGTTGTGACTTTCGACGGTACCAACCTGACCGAGGAAATGCAGCAGGAGTACTACGAGTACCCGAACCTGTATAACTTCGGAAACTTCAGGTTCAGCCGCACCTTCGCGTTGGGCGCCCGCGTTTCATTCTGATCTCCGCGGAAACTTCCGCAACCTTCCTTTAGGCAGCCCTCGGGCTGCCTTTTTTGTTCCCTTCAATTCAATCTGGTAATGCCGCGACTGATTTTGTGAAAAAGTCGGATAGCAGAGCTTTTTGCGGTGCTATTGGATGATTTTGGCGATAAATATTGAAAAAGGTCTGTTGCCGCTAAAAATGTAAGTTTTATGTAAGGTAATTATTTCCAGGATTTTAATTGTTAGGAGGATATTTTCATTTTTGCGTTTTATTAGGCTGCATATCCCGGTGCACCCTTTTGGGCCTGTGTAAACGGGAGCTGGTGCGTCGCCCCAAAAAACAGACGTTCGTACTGAATGGCGCGGCTTTCCCTTTATCAATTGCTTGTTTTATTGGACTTTTGTCGAACAAAGTTTTGTCGCAAGTGCACAAAAAGAGACTTGGTTAATTATTGTCAGGTTGGACATGAAATGCCGTTATGGGCATTTTTATTGGTGGGCCTGTAAGTTACTGAAAGGCAGCTTTTCAGGCGCCTTAATCAACAGATAACAAAACTGATTCAGTAGAGATCCAACAAAAAAAGAGAGGGGGCCAAATGACCAGGTCTAATTTCTGCGGGGCAGAGCCTACTCAGGCAAAGTCCAAGTTTGTTCGTTCCGCGTTGAGCATCGCGCTGGGCATGTGCGTTGCCGGCGGGGTATACGCTCAGAGCACCACGGGTTCTATCTCCGGTAATGCGCCTGCTGGCGCCACCGTAGTGATCAAAAACAACAGCGGTTTCAGCCGTACCATCACTGTCGATGCTTCCGGCCGCTACAACGTCGGTTCTCTGCCGGTGGGCACCTACGTGGTTACCGCGGAGCAAGACGGTGAGACTGTTGGCTCGCGCAGCATTCCCGTGCGCCTCGGCGGTAGCTCCGATGTTTCCTTCGGTGGCGACGATGCGCTGATGGAAAACGTTACCGTGATCGGTGGCGAAAACATGCCGGCGATCGACGTCAGCTCCACCGACACCCGCGTAGTACTGACTGCCGAGCAGCTCGAGCGTCTGCCCATGGGGCGTTCCGCTGAGAACATCGCCCTGCTGGCGCCCGGTGTAAACGCCGGTGCCAGCGGCTACTTCGGCAACATGGTGTCCTTCGGTGGCGCCGGTGTTTCTGAAAACGCCTATTACATCAACGGCTTCCTTGCCAGTGATCCGCTGTCCAACCTCGGTGGTTTCAGCCTGCCCTACGCCTCTGTGGCCCAGCAGGAAACCTATACCGGTGGTTACGGCGCCAAATACGGCCGTTCTTCCGGTGGTGTAATCAACCAGGTGGGTGCCCGCGGTAGCAATGACCTGCACTTCGGCAGCCAGGTGATCATCACACCCAAGGGTCTGAAGTCCAGCAAGCCGGATACTTACTTCCAGAACATGGAGCTGCCGGAAGGCTACGAGTACACCCACCCGGAACTGGCCGGTACCAAGCGTGAAGAGGGCAGTGAAGACTTCTCCTGGGGTGAAACCTACACCGGTTACGTCAGCGGCGCGCTGATCCAGGACAAACTGTTCGGTTTCGTGTCTTTCGAAACTGAAATGAAGGAAGCGCAAAACTCTCCGTATGTCGACGCTACCCCGCGTGTGACCGACTGGGATAACGAGAACAACAAGGTCTACGCAAAGCTGGATTGGTACATCACCGAAGACCACCTGCTCGAATACACCTTCATGGGTGAAGAGAATACCGAAGAAGGCAGCTTCAACGAGTGGGATTTCGATACCGCTAGCCGCGGCCCGGCACTGGATTCCGCCCCGAACTCCATCAGCAACCGCAGTGAGTTCTCCATCCTGAACTACACCGGCTACCTGACTGATAGCCTGACCCTGAGTGCGACTTATGGCCATGGCAGCTTCTCTTACAAGGACGAGCTGGGCGGTGACACCCTGTACCCGTACATCTCCGGTTACCTGAACCAGGATCCGTCGATTGTCGGTGACAACCCCATCGCTAACCGCGCCGGTGGTTACCGCGGCCGCGACGCGCACGATTACACCGATGGTGTTCGCGTGAACCTGGAATGGGTAGTGGGCGACCACACCCTGACCTTCGGTGTGGACAACATGGAGTTTGAGTCTGAGAACGAAGGTGTATCTCAGGTAACCGACGTATGGATCTACGGCCGTGCCGAGCCGGGCGCCGACCTGAACGCCGCACTGGGCGTGGGTGCTCCGGGTGGCGACGGCTACTACGTGCAGAGCTACATCTACCAGGATGCCACCAGCATGAAGCTGGAGCAGGACTCCTACTACCTGGAAGACCGCTGGCAGGTAACGCCGGATGTGCTGCTGTCCATGGGCCTGCGTAACGACAAGTTCACTAACTACAACCTGGACGGCGACGCCTATCTTGAGTCTGACGACCAGTGGGCACCGCGCCTGGGCGCTGCCTGGGATGTGTTCGGTGATTCTTCTCTGAAAGTCTACGCCAACGCCGGTCGCTACTACCTGGCGATGCCGAACAACGTGGCGATTCGCGGTGCCTCTGCGGCGACTTATACCCGCGAGTACTTCACTTACACCGGTATCGATGAGAACGGTGCGCCTACCGGCCTGACCGCGCTCGGCCCGGGCCCGGTATCTGCGAATGGTGAGTATGGTCAGGCGGTCGATCCGCAGACTTTCGCACCATCCGACCTGGAAAACATGTACCAGGACGAGTACATCATCGGCTTCGAAAAAAGCCTGGGTGAAGACTGGACCTACGGTGGTAAGTTCACCTTCCGCGACCTGAAGTCCGGTATCGACGACGTGTGTGACCCTTACCGCATGATGGACAAGCTCGAAGCCAATGGCGTCGACCTGGACACTGTGGCGATGGAGTACTGCTACATGTTCAACCCGGGTGGCACCAACACCTTCAGTCTGGCCAACATCGATGCGGACGGTAACCCCACCGGTTCCCGTACCGAAGTAACCATGAGCGCCGACGACTGGGGTATGCCCGACCTGAAGCGTGAGTACTCCGCGATTGACCTGTTTATCGAGCGTCCGTTCGATGGCAAGTGGGAAGCGCGTGTGGACTACACCTACAGCAAGCTGCAGGGCAACACCGAAGGTCAGGTGAAGTCCGAATTCGGTCAGGACAACATCTCCAAGACCCAGGACTGGGACGTGGCAGAACTGATGCAGTTCTCTGATGGCTACCTGGCGAACGACCGTCGTCACCAGCTGAAAATTCGCGGTAGCTATGCCGTTACCGAAGAGCTTCTGTTGAGCGCCAACGTTCGCATCCTGTCCGGCATGCCGGTGAGCTGTCTGGGTTACTACAATCCGGACGGTACTGTCGACGAAGCGTCTGACGCCGGTGACCCCGTCGGCTACGGTGCCAGCTATCACACCTGCTTCGGTGAAGTGGCAACCCCGGGTGAAGAGCGCACACCCTGGACTCGCACGTTGGATATGGGCCTGACCTATACCCCGGCGTTTATGGATCAGAAGCTGCGTTTGAGCATGAACGTGTTCAACCTGCTGAATGAAACCAAAGCGACCCAAATGGATGTGACTTCGGAAGACGACCCCTACACGGTCAGCAATACCTATAACACGGCCCTGGGTTACCAGACTCCGCGTTACGTGATGCTGACAGCGTCTTACGATTTCTGATAAGCATAAATCCTCTCAATAGTAACGGCCCCTTCGGGGGCCGTTTCAGAATGCACATCCTTTATTTGCCGACCAATTGGTCGGCTTTTTTCTTCACTGTTCAGGGCTGAGCGCTAGGCGTCATGTCATCGCAACGATGCACAGGAGCCCCGGTTGGATGCACCCGGAAGCAGATTTTTTTAAGAAAGTTGTAAGTATTTCGTGATCTGGTTCAAATTGGTCCCGTATGGGTCGTTTTGTTTCAGATTGATTAAGTCATCTTGTATTTCTTGTGAAATTTAGGATAGTTTTGCGGGGCGCTGCTCGATTGGATCGTTTGGCGTTAAAACCCGGTTGTTCGGTGATGTGGCACAAGAGAAAATTTGTAACTTATTGTTTTTGTGGATATTTTTTTGGTTTCTCGGGCGGATGCCCACGGTATTGAGGCTGTCAGCTAAGCCCGTTTCGGGGATAAATACGAGAAAGTCGCTTTAGGGGGAAATTGAGGTTGTGCAGCGCCCGTCCGTTTAGAGATATGTGTTGGGCATATGGCCGCTGGGGGCGGCCATATACGACTAACTCTAAAAAAACGATGACCAAAGGGGGTCTCTATAATGAGTTCTACTCGCAATCTGCGTCACAACCTCGCTCGCAGCGCCCTGGCTCTGGCTATTGGTGCTGCCACTATTGTTAGCGCGCCTTCCGTACTGGCTGACGACACCACTGGTACTATTCGCGGTTCCGTTATCGGTGCCGAGTCCAGCTCTGTCATCAAGCTGACTGATACCGCACGTGGTATCACCAAGGAAGTCAGCGCTTCTGCAGACGGCAGCTTCCGTTTTGGCAGCCTGACTCCGGGTAAATACCAGCTGCAGGTTTTTGAAAACGGCGAACTGATCGACACCCAAGACGCGGTAGTTGGTCTCGGTGGAACCACCACGATCTATCTTGGTGATAGCTCTGGTGTAGAAGAAGTACTGGTTACCGGTGAGCGTATCGCGCAAGTAGACGTTGGTATTGCTGAATCAGGAATGGTGCTGTCTGCTGATGAGCTGATGGAGCTTCCTGTTGCCCGTGACCTGACCTCTGTAACCATGCTGGCTCCCAGTGTGAGCAAAGGTGACAGCGCGTTTGGTAACAATGCCAGCTTCGCTGGTGCCTCCGTTGCAGAAAACGTGAGCTACGTTAACGGCCTGAATACTACTAACTTCCGTAACGGTCTGGGCTTCTCTGAAGTACCTTTCGAGTTCTACGATAGCATTCAGGTTAAGACTGGCGGTTACTCTGCTAAATTCGGTCGCTCCACCGGTGGTGTAATGAACACCACCACTAAGAGTGGTACCAATGACTTCAAGTTTGGTTCCAGCTTCTACTACGACGAAGACATCTCCACGTCCCCGAATACCTATGCGGCGGATAATGACAAAGATGCGTTCGATGAAACGAACTACAACATTTACGCTTCCGGCGCGATCATTCAGGATCGTCTGTTCTTCTACGGCCTGTATAACAACAGCGTAGAGAACGAAGAATACTACGGCATGACTAGTGGCCGTGGTTACAAGGCGAACCGGGAAACCGATTTCTGGGGCGTGAAGCTGGATGGCTACATCACCGAAAATCACCGTGTAGAACTTACTGCATTCAGTGATGAGCGTGAAACCATCGAAGGCGCTTACGAGTATGATTCCGAAACTGGCGCTACTGGTGAATACCTCGGCGACACTACTTATGCTCGCGGTGGCCTTAACTGGATTGCTACCTACACCGGTAACCTGACCGACACCATGACACTGTCTGTGTCCTACGGTGAAAACGAAGCAGACCGTACTACTGCGCCAGCTACCGCCGATATCCCGGTTGTATACACTGTCGACGCAGATGCCAACTTCGCCGCATTGGGTGGCTGGACCAACTTCACCGTTGAACAGGGTATTGATAACCGCGAGATGACCCGCGTGGACTTCTCTTGGGATTTGGGCGATCACTTCATCGAAGTAGGTGTGGATAACGAGGTGAACACCTCTACTGCTGACACCACTAACTCTGGTGGTGTGTACTGGCTGCTCGATCCGACCGGTACTTACGTGTGTGATGCTTCCTCCGTATGTCCGGATGGCCCCGCTGTGCGTAAGCGTACCTACATTTCCGGTGGTGAGTTCGAGACCGTTTCAAACGCCTTCTACATCCAGGACACCTGGGACCTGACCGATACCCTCTCTTTCCAGGCTGGCCTGCGTAACGAAACCTTCGACAACAAAAACGCTGATGGTCAGAGCTTCATTAAGGTCGACAATCAGTGGGCACCGCGCCTGTCCCTGTCTTGGGATCCGACAGGTGCTGGTAACCAGAAGGTATTTGCCAACTGGGGTACTTACTACCTGCCGATTGCGTCTAACACCAACATCCGTATGTCCGGCGCAGAAACCTACATTCATGAGTACTACGACTGGGATGGTACCAGCCAGAATGCTGACTCCACCCCGAGCAATGTCGGCGCACTCGTAGGTACCGAGGTTTACAGCAACGGTGACGTGCCGGATACCCGCGGTTTGGTAGACACTAACATTGAGCCGATGTACCAGTCTGAGTTCATTCTCGGTTACGAATACGTAATGGAAAATGGCATGCAGCTGGGCGTGAAGGGTCTGTACCGCAACCTGGAAACTTCCATTGAAGATGTGGCGATCGACGCTGCGGTGATCGATTACTACAACTCCACTGGTAGCTGGGATGCATCCAAGGTTGGCGGCGACACCGTTGAAGATGTATTTGGTGGCTTCCATCAGTACGTACTGACCAATCCGGGCAACGATATGCGTATCTATATCCCGGAAATGGATGAATACATCGCCCTGACTGCCGATCAACTGCAATACCCGGAAGCCAAACGCCAGTATGGTGCACTCGAGTTCACATTTGATCGTCCGTTCGACGGCAAGTGGTCTATGAATGCGTCTTACACCTGGGGTCACAGCTGGGGTAACAACGAAGGTTACGTGCGTTCCGACAATGGTCAGGATGACGCTGGCCTGACCACCAACTTCGACCAGCCTGGACTGCTGGACGGCGGTTACGGCGACCTGCCGAACGACCGTCGTCACACTGTGAAGGCCTTCGGTACCTATGCCTTTGACATGGGCCTGCGCATGGGTGCCAACTTCATGTGGCAGACTGGCCGTCCGCAGAACTGCTTCGGTGTTCACCCGACTGACGGCTTCGCTGCCCAGTACGGTCAAGAGTCCTTCTACTGTAATGATCAGCTTGTACCACGTGCCAGCATGGGTCGCACTGACAACTACTGGAACCTGGACCTGAATGCTCAGTACCCGGTTGAGTTTGGAAATAACCAGAAGCTGCTGGTGTCTCTGGATCTGTTCAATATTCTGGACAACGATTCTGTCACCGAAGTCAATGAGCTTTTCAACAGCAACTACGGTGAGCCCACCAGCTACCAGAGCCCACGCAGCGTTCGTCTTGGCGTTCGCTACGACTTCAACTGATCTGATCGGTTGAAATAAAAAATTGCCGATTGCGCAGCTGTTTGGTTGTGCAATTGGCAAACCTCTCTTGCTTTAGCCAGCCTCTTTGGGGCTGGCTTTTTTATTGCCCGTCAGAAAAATACAAAAAAGCCCGCAAAATGCGGGCTTTTTACATTGAGTCACTGAAAAATCAGGTCTTCAACTTTTTGTACTGCATACGGTGCGGCGTGGCATTTTCACCATTGCGTTCCACGAAGTCCTCGTGGTATTCGGTGTAGTTACCCTCAAAGAACACCACGTTGCTGTCACCTTCGTAGGCCAGGATGTGGGTCGCCACACGGTCCAGGAACCAGCGATCGTGCGAGATCACCATGGCGCAACCGGGGAAACTCAGCAGGGCTTCTTCCAGGGCGCGCAGGGTTTCGATATCCAGGTCGTTGGATGGTTCGTCCAGCAGCAGTACGTTGGCACCCTGCTTCAGGGTGTAGGCCAGGTGCAGGCGGCCGCGTTCACCACCGGAAAGCTCGCCCACGCGCTTCTGCTGATCACTGCCCTTGAAGTTGAAACGGCCAATATAGTTGCGCGAGCCCACTTCGTAGTTGTTGATCTTGAGAATATCCTGGCCATCGGAAACGGCTTCCCACACAGTCTTGTTGTCGTCCAGGTTTTCGCGGCTCTGGTCGACGCTGGCAATCTGTACCGTCTCACCGATTTTGATCTCACCGGAGTCCGGTTTCTCGGTGCCGTTGATCATGCGGAACAGGGTGGATTTACCGGCGCCGTTACCACCGACGATACCGACGATGGCACCCTTGGGTACACGGAACGACAGGTTGTCGATCAGCACGCGATCGCCGAAGGCCTTGCTCACATTGTTCAGCTCGATCACGTTGTCACCCAGGCGCTCGCCCGGCGGAATGTAGATCTCGTTGGTCTCGTTACGGGCCTGGAATTCCTGGGACTGCATTTCTTCCAGGCGCGACAGACGGGCCTTGTTTTTGGACTGGCGGCCTTTCGGGTTCTGGCGGGCCCATTCCAGTTCTTTCTGCATGGCCTTGGCACGGGCCTGCTCGCCTTTCTGTTCCTGCTCCAGGCGCTTCTCTTTCTGTTCCAGCCAGGTGGTGTAGTTACCTTCCCAGGGGATACCGTAGCCGCGGTCCAGTTCCAGAATCCAGCCGGCCACATTGTCGAGGAAGTAGCGGTCGTGGGTGATGGCCACCACGGTGCCGTCGAAGTCGTGCAGGAAGCGTTCGAGCCAGAATACGGATTCCGCATCCAGGTGGTTGGTCGGCTCGTCCAGCAGCAGCATGTCCGGGCGGGACAGCAGCAGGCGGCACAGGGCCACACGGCGCTTCTCACCACCGGAGAGGTTGTTTACGTCGGCATCCCAGGGCGGCAGGCGCAGGGCATCGGCGGCCACTTCCAGGCGATGCTCCATATTGTGCGCATCCCAGGCCTGGATGATGTCTTCAAATTTCTGCTGCTTCTTGGCCAGCGCATCGAAGTCGGCATCCGGCTCGGCGTATTCGGCGTAGACCTGGTCGAGGCCGGCGAGGGCATCGATGGCCTCGCGCATGCCGTCTTCGACGTTGCCGCGCACGGTCTTGGCGGGATCCAGCTGCGGTTCCTGGGGCAGGTAGCCCACATTGATACCCGGCATGGCGCGGGCTTCACCGTTATAGTCCTGATCCACGCCGGCCATGATGCGCAGCAGGGTGGACTTACCGGCGCCGTTCAGACCCAGTACGCCAATTTTGGCGCCGGGGAAGAAGGACAGGGAAATATCTTTCAAAATTTCGCGTTTGGGCGGAACAACCTTGCCCACGCGGTTCATTGTATAGACGTATTCAGCCATTAGAGCTCGATTCCAGTCGGTCAGAATTTGGGCGCAAGTTAGCAGTTTGGTGGGAAACTTCAACCTGCTCGTAGTGTGTCATTTTTGATCTGCTTCAAATGTTCCTAAAAGCCCCCTTTGAGGCACCGGGAAAGCCTGGAGGCAGCGGGATATGTCAATTACCGGGAAGAAGGAGGTAATGCCACCACCCGCCCATCTATGTTTAACTTTGCCCCAAATAAACAGCCGGGAACCAGTATGACCCAGGATTTACCCGTAATCGTTGAGCGCCAGGGCCCCATTGGCAAATTGACGCTCAATCTGCCCAAAGCCCTCAATGCCCTCAATCTCGACATGATCGACCTGATGGCCGCACAGCTGGAACAGTGGCAGCAGGACGACAGTGTCGCCTGTATCTGGATAGAAGGCGCCGGTGACAAAGCCCTGTGTGCCGGTGGCGATGTCGTGGCGCTGCACCGGGAATCCGGTAGCTACGGCGGCGAAGGCGCCAGTGAGTTTGTGGAAGCGTTTTTTTCCCGTGAATACCACCTCGACTACCAGATCCACACCTACCCGAAACCCATCATCGTCTGGGGCAACGGCATCGTCATGGGTGGCGGTATCGGTATCATGAATGGCGCCAGCCACCGCGTGGTCACCGAATCCACGCGTATGGCCATGCCCGAAATCACCATTGGCCTCTTTCCCGATGTGGGCGGCAGCTGGTTCCTCAATCGTATGCCTGGTCGCATTGGCCTGTTCCTCGGCCTGACCGGTGCCCAGTTTAACGGTGCCGATGCTATCTATACCGGTATGGCGGATCGCCTGGTTGCCTCCGGGAGCAAGGATGCGGTCTTTGGCGCTCTCGCAGACGCCGGGTTCAATAGCGACCCGGAACACAATCGCGCGCTGGTAAGCCGCCTGCTCAAGGCGTCTGAAATGCCCGCCGACCAGCAGCCGAACTCCAATGTCCGCGCCCATTACGATGTGATCCAGCAGCTCACCGATGGCGCCACCCTGCCGGAGGTCTATCAGCAGATTGTTGAATACGCCGGGGATGATGAGTGGCTGCAACGGGCTGCCAAAACCCTCAGGGCCGGCTGCCCGTTAACCGCATGGGTCGTGTGGGAGCAGCTGAAGCGTGGCAAGCATCTTTCGCTTCAGGAGGTGCTGGACATGGAAAAAATACTGGCGGTGAATATGTGCGCTAATGGTCAGGTAAAGGAGGGCGTGCGTGCACTGCTGATCGATAAGGACCGCAATCCGCAGTGGCAACCGGCAACACTGGCAGAGGTCACTGCGGAACAGGTGGAGGCCTGTTTTACTGCCCCCTGATTGAGTGACGGTCGGGGTTATCTAACCGGAAGTAAAAATAATGGAAAGTAACAATAAAAATGAGAGGGAAAAAACATGCAGCCAATCAAAAAGATCGCGTTTATCGGGCTCGGTAATATGGGCGGCCCCATGGCCGCAAACCTGGTGAACAAGGGTTTTGCAGTAACGGCCTTTGACCTGTCGGTACCGATGCTGGAAAGCGCAGTGTCCAATGGTTGCCTGCGCGGCGAAAGCGCGGAAGCGGCGATTGACGGCGCCGACGTGGTGGTTTCCATGCTGCCCAGCGGCGAAGCGGTGCGTGCGCTGTATCTCGGGGCGCAGGGTTTATTGCAGGCGATGGATCGGGAAACCCTGCTCATTGACTGCTCCACCATTGCCGCAAACGACGCCCGCCAGGTGATCGCGGCAGCGGCTGAGCGCGGTATCGACGCGCTGGATGCCCCGGTCTCCGGTGGCACCGCCGCCGCCGCGGCAGGGACTCTGTCGTTTATGTGCGGTGGCGAAGACCAAACACTGGAGCGGGCGCGTCCGGTGCTGGAGGCCATGGGCGCAAATATTTTTCATGCCGGCCCCGCAGGCAGCGGCCAGGTCGCCAAAATCTGCAACAACATGCTGCTGGCCATTCATATGATCGGCACCGCAGAGGCTTTGCAGCTGGGGGTGGATAACGGGCTGGACCCGCAGGTGTTGTCGCAGATTATGAGTGCCAGCTCCGGCGGCAACTGGTCACTGGAAAAGTACAATCCCTACCCGGGGGTAATGGACAATGTGCCGGCCTCCCGGGACTACCAGGGCGGTTTCTCGGTGGCCCTGATGCTGAAAGACCTGGGGCTCGCCATGGATACCGCCGCTGGCAGTGCATCCTCGACGCCGCTGGGCGCGCTGGCGAAAAATCTCTACCAGCTGCACGGTGGCGATGACCTCAACAGGTCGCTGGATTTTTCCAGTATCCAGAATCTGTTCCGGCGTCCCGTCGGAGACTGAGTGCCGCGACCAACCTGCCGGCGCTTGATCTAAATCAAGCGCCGGTAATCCGTGGCCCGGTAACTTTGCGCGATCCAATAGTTTCCCGCTCATTCAGCTCCGGATCACAGGTTACGCGTAAATGGCCTCAAATCGCTTGGACAGCGCCCCCCCTCGCAGCAGTGATACCCCTTGTATCCCTGGCTCCTCTGGTACCTCTGGTACCTCTGGTACCTCTGACTCTGTTGCATCGGGGGTAGCTTCCGGAGACCTTTCTCCTGAACTGCTGGCGCGTTACGCGGGCCCATGTCCTCGCTATACGTCGTATCCCACTGCCGACCGGTTTACGCCGCTGCATGCCAATCGTGAATTACTTGCGGCGAATGGAAGTGGCAAGCCCTGGGAAGCATTGCGAGACGTGAGCTCCCTGTCGCTCTATGTGCATATCCCATTCTGTCGTTCCCTCTGCTACTTCTGTGCCTGCAACAAGGTAATTACCCAGCAGTATGGTCTGGCTTCCAGCTACCTGGAGCGTGTACTTGCCGAGGCTCAGTGGTATCGGGAACGCGTCGCACGGGTGCCTGTAACCCAATTGCACCTCGGTGGTGGTACGCCAACCTATCTGAACGACGGCGATCTGACGCGGCTGGTGCGGGGGCTCGGGGAGGTGTTTGATCTTCGCCCCGGAGAGGACGTGGAATACAGTGTGGAAGCGGATCCGCGGGTGCTGGAACTGGAAACCCTGGATACGCTACAAACACTCGGTTTCAATCGCCTGAGTATGGGCATCCAGGATTTCAATCCCGAGGTGCAAAGGGCGATCAATCGAATCTGCACGCCGCAGCAGGTCCGCACCCTGACCGATGCCGCGCGGGCGCGGGGCTTTGGTTCCATTTCCTATGACCTGATCTACGGTCTGCCCGGGCAGGACGTGCAAAGCCTGGAGCGCACCATCGATAAGGTGATTGAACTGGCACCGGATCGTATTGCTTTGTATCACTACGCGCATCTGCCACACCGATTCAAGGCGCAACGCCTGATCGACTCCGACCTGATTCCGTCACCGCAGGCAAAAATCGATATGCAGCTTGCCGCGACACAGCGGCTGACAAATGCAGGTTACCGGTTTCTCGGTATGGACCATTTTTCCCGCCCGGAAGACCCCCTTGCCGCGGCCGCCGACGATGGACGCCTCGCGCGCAATTTCCAGGGCTATACATTGATGCCCGCTGACGCGCTGATCGGCCTTGGTGCCTCGGCCATCAGCTACAGTCGCGATGGCTACTGGCAAAACCACCACGGCCAGAAGGAGTATGCGACGGCCATTGCCGAGCGCGGCGAGGCCATCTGCCGGGGCTGGTCGCTCGATGATGACGACCGGGTGCGGCAGTGGCTGATCATGGAGTTGATGTGCCATCTCAGGGTGGAAAAGCGCGCGCTGGAGCTGCGCACAAACACGCCGTTCGGACAGTATTTTGCCGCGGATCTGGCCCGGTTACGCCCACTGATTGCGGACGGGCTGATACGCGAATCAGAGCAAGACCTGGTGGTCACTGAGCGCGGTCGCTGGTTCCTGCGCAATATTGCCGCCGCTTTTGACCGGCACTTGCACACCGGGGAATCCGCAGCTCAGTACTCCCGTGTGCTTTAATCGGTTGCTGGAGATACAATTCCAGGATGGACGGGGCGGGGAAGCGCCCCTGAATTGGGAATTTCTTTCGAAAGATGCCGCGAAAAAAGAAGTCGCGGAAAAAGTTGCAAACGAACGGGCGAACGATCGACCGAAAGACTTATCGACGAACAGTTCATCGACGAAATAGTCATCGAATAGTGAAAGTGGAAATGACGATGCCGAAATCCTCACCAGCGGTCAATTGCGGAAACTGCTCTGTCAGAAGGTTGTGTCTACCGGTGGGGCTGAGTGAGGAGGATATCCAGCGCCTGGAGCAGGTCTCGCGCAAGAAAAAAATCCTCAAAGCCGGCGACACCCTGTTTCGCGCCGGTGATCCCTTTTCCAATCTCTATGCCATTCGCTCGGGCAGCTTCAAGTCTGCGGTGATCGGCGCCGACGGTGACACCCAGGTGACCCATTTCGCATTACCCGGTGAATTGCTGGGGCTGGATGCGTACAGCAGTGGTTCCCACCCTGGCTATGCGGAGGCGCTGGAAGAAAGCAGTGTGTGCGTACTGCCATTTACTCAGCTCGAAAATCTGGCGCAGCAGGTGCCCGCACTGCAAAAGCAGATTTACAACATATTTTCCGAAGAACTGAAGCAGGACAACGACGTGTTGCTACTGCTTGGCAAACGCTCCGCGGAGAGTCGTCTAGCAGCGCTGCTGATTAATATCTCCAGCCGCTATGCGCGACGTGGCTACTCGGCCAGTGAATTCAAACTTTCCATGCAGCGTATGGATATCGCGAACTATCTGGGGCTGACCGCGGAAACCGTCAGTCGCCTGATGTCGCGCTTTCAAAAGCAGGGGCTCATCCTGGCACAGGGAAGGGCGATTACGATTTTGGATCTTATCGCCCTTAGTGAGCTTGCCGGGACTCACTGCAGTTACGAGAACGGATAAAGTAATTAACGGGTTTCCTTCAGTGAGAGGCGCACACCCGTTAGCCTCTCACTCTGTTCACTTTGTCGTCTGTCGTTTGCGACCTGTGTTCAGCTGGCGACGGCGGACTCCCTCTCCGCAAGATCCTGATAAATGGCCTGGTAAAGCTGCTTCACGCCCCGGTGAAAATGGCAGCTCTGCCTGTCTGCCAGCGCGACGGTCACTTCTTCCCAGTCGGTGTCGGTCAAGTATTGATTGACCAGCGGCAGCAGAATTTCGTTTTCTTTTTTCATGTGTGCACGCTGCAGGGCGATATATTCCTGCGCGGTGCCGAACAGTCGTTCCCGTTCCACTGCGGCATCATTGGCGACTGCGTAAAACAGCTGGTTCATTGTGCGGGTGGCTTCGGCGACGGCCTTGTGTTCCGATGTTATTTTTTCAACCAGGTCTCTAATGTCCACGGGCTTGCCCAGCAACTGTTCGAACACGAGGTCTTCCACCGGGTGGTGCCACTGGTCCGGATAGACAGAAAAGTAATCCAGCGCCTCCAGGATCATGCTCAGGGTTGCGGGATCCCGATCTTGCTTTCCCAGTTCGTGGAGCAAATGTTCAAACACATCCAGCAGGTTCTGCATCTGCTTGTGGTCATCGCAGAGTTGTCGGTAAATGCCGTTCATATCGCGCCTCCTTGACGGGCAGTGACAATCGATAATCCCATTGTTGTCTGCTGTCAGAGGGAGAGCTTGATCTGAATCAAGCCGCGACAATATCGTGTCGCGGCTTGCGTCGACAGCGCAAAGCGAGTGCTATCGAGGAGAGGTGAAGTGAAGCCTGGGGGCCTCAGTGACGTTAGAAGTAATAATCCTGCAGATCGATCTGTTCCCAGTCGTACACCAGCTTGGGACCATCCGCGGTGACCAGGCTGACCTTGTCGGCCACCAGGCACTCGGACCAGTCGACCTTATTCATATCCACGATTTCCGCGCCGCCTTGCACCTGCACAATGGAGTCCTTCCATACCTGCTGGCAATTGTTTGGAACTTCACCCTTGATCAACAATTGCTGGCCCAGGTAGTTCTGGTAACGCAGCTGGGGCATGCGGTTCAGGTGGTAGCGCTCTTCCTCTGCCTGCAGGAAGAACTTGCCGTTTTCCTCGATCAGGGTGCCGCTGACGGTGAGCGTTTGTTGCGGCGGATTGGCGGCGCAGGCGGAAAGGAACAGCAGGGGAAGCAGTAAGCTCTTTTTTGACGACATCATTGTTACTCTTTGGTTATTTGTTACCAAAATAGCAAGTGAGGGTTGCAGAAGCGTTTCAGTTTGGTTGCAGCGGTACCGCGGGCAGGAAAAAACTGTCAGAACAGCAATCGGGAAGCGGAGGGGAGAAGGCATTATAAAGTCCGGCGCCAAACAGGGCGCCGGTGTGCAGTGAACACCCGGAGCGTTCAGGCTGCGTCGCTGTTCTTTTCCTTGTGGCCGTCTTTCAGGTGCAAGGCGACCTGTTTTTCCAGGCCTTCCAGCGCGTACGCCTGGCCAAAGCCTTTGACGTAGCGCCCGGCGCTGGGCTTCAGTTCAAACAGGTGGAAATCTTCCAGGCCTTTCAGGTGATCCATAACCGGGCCAAACTTCTCCCGCAGTTGTTCAATGCGCTCCTGCCAGAGAGGCGCCTCACGGCCGATCAGGCCCGCCTCCACATTGAACGTCACCCGCAAACGCGCAAACGCCTGCTTGGTATCCGCTTCATCTGCATTAAATATCACAGAAGCCTTACGGTTAGCTTTCAGGTTGGCTGCATGTTCGGAAAGGTCGGAAATAAACAGGTAAAAGTGACCATCGGCGGCCAGAAAAGGCGCGGTACTCGCGTGTGGGTACCCCTCTGGTGTCAGGCTCGCCAGGTTAAGTAGCTTGCGGGTGGCGATGAAGTCGCGCACTTCAGCGACCAGGTCGGCGCCGTCATTCGTCTTGGCGACACTGGTCCTGGCGGCACTGGCTTGTGGATCGACTTGTGGCGTGCCGGCTTGATTGTCGATGTTACTGTTGTTCTGTTCGGTCATGATCAGAATCCCCCGTCAGGAATGTTCAGCGCCGGCGCCTGCCAGCTGCTGCTTTAAAGCGTTAAAACGAGCAACCTGTTCCGGGATCAGTTTGCGCTCTGCATCCCGTCCCAGAAATACCTTGAATACACAATTGCCACTGGGGGCCAGGAATACGATGGAATGGCTCTCGGCCCCGCGGTGGGGTTTGCTCACAAAGGCCACTTCACTCAAGCCGTCCACCAGCAGGTGACCGTGGAAGGGGTTTTTGTGGTGCATGAAGTTGTAGTAGCCGTGGGCAATGCTGCCCCTGGGGAATTCCCCTTTGAATTCGAACACCGAGCCCTCGTTCTGCACGATGGTGGTGACCTTGCCCCAGCTGGGCAGTTCTTCAATCAGCGGCCACACCGCTTCGCTGCCGGCAAGTGAGGCCATGTCTGCGGGCAGGTTGGCGATGATTTGCCGCACGCTGGTGTCTAGCTGTTTTGCCATCTGCTCCAGGGTATGGCCCGGTTCGCTGGCCAGTAATTCCTGTACCTGTTGTTGCATGATTCGGTTTTCCGGCAATGTCTTAATTAGAGATGTCTTGAATACGGGCTCTTCAAGTGCAAATGGCGGGCCGCAGACAATCGGCCCGACTCGCACTCCGTTTCCCGGCAAATGAACAAGGGATCAGAAGCGGTAACTGGCAGAAAGCTTAATGTTGCGTCCGGGCATATACAGCTGCTGGAAGGCGACCCGATACTCCTCGTCCGCCAGGTTATCCAGCGCCAGCCCCAGCTTCAGGCCGTTGAGGTTGCCGGTGGCCGGTTCCCAGGTCACATAGGCATCCGCCAGAGTGTAGCTGTCGAACTCGCGGGCTTCGTCGTCCGGCAACTGATCCTGGGCGGAGACCAGTGAGGTACGCAGGCCGGTTTTCAGGTCGCGCTGCAGGAAGTAGTAACCCAGGTCCAGCACCCACTTGTCGGCGGGGATATTGCTCAGGTAGCTGTCATCTGACGGGTCCTTGCCCTCCGTCTGGCCGTAGCTCAGGCCCAGTTCCAGGTCGTTCAGCCGGTAGTTGGCGCCCAGCTCAAAGCCTTTCAGTTCCGCTTCGTCCACATTCTGGTAGGTGGTGTTCATGGGGAAGCCAAACATGAAGTGCGGATTGATGACCACCTGCTCGATAAAGTTATCCACCTTGTTGCGAAACACCGCGGCACGGGCGGTCAGCTGGTCGCTGTCACTGGCGAGGCCGCTGAAGGCAAAGTCTGCGCGCAGCTCGGTATTCTGCGCTTCTTCTGCTGCCAGATCCGGGTTGGGGATAAAGGTGTTGGCGAGGAATCCCATACCCATAAAGCTGAAATCACCGTAGGCGTAGTGGGTGCCCTGGGTGTACATCTCTTCCACGCCCGGTGCCCGGAAGGCTCTGGCGTAGCTGGCGGTCAGGTTCATCCAGTCGCTGGCTTTGACGGAGGCGGCGATGGACGGGGATACCGCGCTGTCATCGCGGGCGGAATCCACCAGCTGCTTGCTGTTTGCTTCAAAGCGGTCGTAGCGCAGCCCGGGGGTCAGGGTCAGAAGTTCGGCAAAAATGAAGTCCGCCTGGGCGTAGAAGCCCAGTACCTCGGAGTCCGCGTTCATATCTTCCGGCCGGTTGTCGCCGTCGCGCACGGTGGTGACGTCGTCCCGGTACCAGTCGAGGCCGTAGACCCACTGGGCGCCGAAACCGTCACTGGCATTGGTGATGGCAATACCGGTGGTGTTCACTTCGGTGTTGTCATTCTGACCGTTTTGTCCTTGAGTCGGACGGAATTCGTCGAACTGGGTGTCGTTGCGATACACGGTGAATTTCGACGTGTGTTTACCGTCCAATGCCTGCACCAGGTAGCTGGCGGTCAGGTTCTGGTCGGTAATGTCGCGTTCGATAAACGGCGAGCTGGTGCCCACATTGGCGTTGGGGTTGGACGGTACCCCTTCTTCGCGATTGTTATGGCGGAAGATGATATCGAAGCGCTGGTTATCGCTGATCTGGGCGCCGCCACGGAGGAGCAGGGCGGTGTTATCACTGGCGCTGTCTGCTAACTCTTCGCCGCCGCCAATTTCCAGGTTGTCGCGCTCGGAAACAGTTCCGTTTACCAGATAGTCGAACTTGCCGGATTGGCCGTAGATCGCCGCGGTGGTTTCGCTGGAGTCGCCATTGCTGCCCAATTCTTCCTTCAGGTAGCCGCCAAAGGTTTCACCGTTTTTCAGCAAGTCGCTGGCGTTTTTGGTCGACAGGGCCACCACGCCGCCGATGGCGCCGGAGCCCCAGAGGCTGGATGCCGGGCCCTTTTTCACTTCCACCTGTTTCAGCAGTTCCGGATCCAGCTGGTAAGTGCCGCGGTGGCCGGAGTTAAAGTTCTGGCGCGCACCGTCGATGGTTTGTAACACGCGCACGCCGGACAGGCCGCGGATATTGGGTGCCTGGTTGGAGTAGCGCGGGCCGCCTTCCACCTGAATGTTGGGTTCATATTTCAGTGCCTGGGCGATGGATTCCGGTTGCTGCTCTTCCAGCTGTTCGCGCTCGACAACCACCGTGCGCGCGTCTTTTTCCGTCGCGGCCGGGTTGCGGTCTGCGGCGACAACCACTTCGCCAAACTGGATTACCGGTTGATCACTGTGCGCGGTGTCTGCTGCCTGTGCCAATGTATTACTGGCACCCAGCGCCAGCAGTGCGGCGGCGAGAGGTTGGAGTTTCAGAGTCTTGATCTGGCCCATGGCGGTGCCCCCTTTGTGCATTTGTGCATTCCCAAATTGTTTTCTGCGCAGTTCAGTTACTTGCGTCACCGGTCGTTTTTTGTACGAGCAACAGCCTGCGGTTGTGCCAAAGAATATGTACAAATAATCTAATTGTAAATGCTAACAATTATCGTTTGAGTTTATTTGGGCGGATTGCTAACCTGTGGTCAGCCAAAAAACGTGAACGAGGAATGCCTGTGCGAGTGCGCATGACCGTGATGCTGATCTGTTCCTTTGTACTGCACGGGTGGTTGCTGTGGGCAAAGCCGGCGACGGAAGTTCAGGCGCCCTCGGCTGCGGTGGCATTGAAACTGGGACAGCTGAAGTTGGCGTCTGCGGCGGAACAGTCGCAGCCACAGCCGCCGGTAGAAAAAACGTCGGCAAGCCGGGGATTGCGTGATGCGATGCCGGCCAATCTGTCGTCGGAGGCAGCGCCATCGGAGAAAGCGGCACCGGAGAAAGCGCGGTCGAAGAAAGCAGGGGTGACGGATGCGCCTGATCTAAACCTAGAGCCAAAACCGACGCCAGTGGCGAGCGTGTCGCAGGCCCCGACACAGACAGTTGAACGAATGGACCAGCAGAGCCTGAGCGATATTCCGGTGCTGGTGGAGCGCCCTGCGTTCGCCAGTCCGCCTGCCGCACCGGTTTATCCCGAGCTGGCGCGGCAGCGCCGGCAGCAGGGCACGGTTGTGGTGGAAGTACAGCTGGATGCCTCGGGCACGCAAGTGGTGCGCAGGTTGTTGCGGTCGTCCGGTGTGGACAGTCTCGATGAGGCTGCACTGCGGGCGGTGGCGCGCTGGCACTTTCTGCCCTACCGGGAAAACGGCCGCGCGCGCCTGTCGCGGGTACAGCTGCCAATCCGGTTCTCTCTGTAACTATCCGCTGTAAACAATTGGCGGCACTGCAGAGGCGGCGCCAGATTAACGAGTGAAATATGTTCGTACATCAAACCTGGTCAGAGTTTTTTTCCCAACTGGGACCCATGGGCTGGCCGTTATTGTTGGTCTCGCTGGTGGCGCTGGCGTTGCTGGGCGAGCGCCTGTGGTTTCTGCTGACAACCGGGCACCGCGGAATCAGTGGATCCTTCAAACGTCTGCAGTGCACTGCAGAGTCCGGGCTGGATCAGCTGGCGCAGCAGTGTGAGCGTGAACGCGCCCTGGCAAGCCGCGCCACCGCGCTGCTGTTGCAGCACCGGAATACGGAAAAAGTGCAGCGTGAAGAGGTGGCCGCGGTGTGGCTGCAGGAGCAGCGCCGCCGGTTGCACAGTGGCCTGCGCCTGTTGATGGTGATCGGGATTATCAGCCCGTTGATGGGGCTTTTGGGCACGGTGCTCGGGTTGATCGGTATGTTTGCCGGCCTGTCAGGCAGCCGCGAAGCAGTGACCCCGGCGCTGCTGGCCGACGGCCTGGGTATGGCGATGCATACCACCGCCGCGGGTTTGATGGTCGCACTTCCGGCCATTGCCGGCGCGCACCTGCTGGCTATCTGGAGCGACCGCACGGTGGCGGACCTGGAGCACCTGTTCAATCGTGGGAACCTCTGGTTGGAAGGGTTGGACCCCTGTGCCTGCAAGCAGGAGTTGCCCCCGCGCGTGCCTGTATCGAATTGTGATCTGACGGTAGTGGCGCAGTGATCAATATCAATCCACCCAGTAAGCGGGATTTTTCCCTGGCCAACCTGGCACCGGATCTAACGCCGCTGCTGGATATCATTTTTATCGTACTGGTGTTTCTGCTGCTCACCGCCAATGTGCGGCTGACCTCACTGCCTATGGATCTGCCCGCCAGTGAGCGCGCCAGCGCGGCCATGCCGTCCAATCCGCTAACGATTTCCCTGTCCAATCGCGGCCCGGATCTGTGGGGGATCGAGGATCGTGGCTACAGTAATCAGAACGCATTTGAACAGGCGCTGATGGCAGCGTTGGTAGCTGGCCCCGAACGCCCGGTGGCTCTGGCCAGTGATCGCAATGTACCGGTACAGCGCATGCTCGATCTGTTTGCGCTGTTGCAGCAGCAGGGCGTTGAAGTGGCCGAGATTGCCTTGCAGCCAGACGCTGCCCAATAACCACTCTGAATTGTTATCGACCTATCGACGGGATACGCACCATGATCACTCTGGTAAAAAAAATAACGGCTGTGACTTCAACAATGATTTTGTTGTTGGGCGTTAGCCAGTATTGCGCCGCGGCGCCCGAGCGAGTGATCAGCGCCGGCCACTCGATTACCGAACTGGTGCTCGCGCTCGGCGGTGGCGACAGTCTGATCGCCGTGGACTCTTCCACCCGCCTGCCGGCAGATTTTCGCAAGGTCCCGGTGGTGGGTTACTACCGACAGTTACCGGTGGAAGGATTGCTGGCGCAAAACCCGCAACTGCTGGTGGGCGGAGAGCACATGGGGCCTGCGAATACACTGCAGCTGTTGCAGGATTCCGGGGTAGCCGTGTTGCAGTTACCGGAAGCGGAAAATGGCGAGCAATTGCTGGATAACATCGACCGTCTTTCTGAAGTGCTGGAAAAACCCGCAGCAATAATCAAGCAGGGCGTTCAGGCGCAGTTGCGTGCATTGATGGCAGCGCGAGCGGCGCTGGCGGAACCACCGCGTATTCTGTTTGTGCGCGCACAGCAGGGGCGTGGTGTTAAAGCGGCTGGCACCGGCACCAGCCCCGACAGCCTGATCCGCCTTGCGGGTGGCATCAATGCCGTGGATTTTTCCGGGTACAAACAGCTGTCGGATGAGGCGCTGTTGCAATTGCGCCCGGACTGGATTTTGTTTTCCAGTGATCAGGCGGAACAGCTGAACGATGGCCTGGCCCTGCTGGAATGGCAGCCGCTGCTGAAACTGACCCCCGCCGGAAAAACACAGGCGTTTTACGCGGTGGATGGCTATGCACTGCTGGGGGGGATCGGTCTCGCCAGTCTGGCCGAGGCGAAAAAGCTGAATGAAACCTTGGCCGCCCGCTGATGGCGGCAGTGTGCAGCGACAGATAACAGAGGTACCCCGGTGGAATTTCGCCTGAGTGACAAAAGCCTGTTGCCGGTTTTGATGGCACTGCTGTTGATCGGCAGCTGTCTATCCCTTGGCGTGGGGGCAATGGCAATCGGCTGGCGCGATGTGCTGGCGGGGCTGATGCACTGGAGCTGGCCCGGTTTTCTGAGCCTGGATGTGCCGGAGCAATATGCGCTGGTACTGGGAGAGATTCGTCTGCCGCGATTGCTACTCGGCTTGATTGTGGGTGGAATACTGGGGCTCTGCGGCGCTGTGATGCAGGGGCTGTTTCGCAATCCGCTGGCCGACCCGGCCATTATTGGAGTTTCCGCCGGTGCCGGTGTCGGTGCCGCATTGGTGCTGGTATTTGCCAGCGGCACGGCGCTGACCACCGTTGCCGGTGGTGTATTGAAGCAAGTGCACTGGCTGTTGCTACCGGTTGCCGCGAGTTTCGGTGGGGCGCTGAGTACCTGGCTGGTGTATCGACTCGGCGATCGCGGCAAATCGGTGGTGATGATGCTGCTGGCGGGTGTGGCCATCAATGCACTGGCCGGTGCCGGAATTGGCCTGCTGAATTACGTCGCCGATGATCGCGCGCTGCGGGATATCACCCTGTGGCAGATGGGTAGCCTGGGTGGTGCAACCTGGGGTGCGGTTGTCATGGCGGCATCGGTATTGCTGGTCGCGGGCGCGTTGTTGTGGCGGCGCGCACCGGCACTGAATGCGCTGTTGCTGGGTGAGTCGGAAGCCCGCCACCTGGGGGTGGATGTGGCACGGCTCAAGCAGCTGATGATTGTGCTCACTGCGATTGCCATGGGCGCCGCGGTATCGGTTTCGGGGATGATTGGATTTATCGGTCTGGTGGTGCCCCACACCATACGCCTGCTGCGGGGGCCGGATCATCGCTTCCTGTTGCCCTACAGTGTTCTGGCGGGCGGATTGTTACTGGTAGTTGCGGACACCGTCGCCCGCACCCTGGTAGCCCCTGCGGAATTACCGGTGGGCATTCTCACCGCACTGTTGGGGGCGCCCTTCTTTATTTACCTGCTGTGGCAACAGCGCCGGCAGATTTTTTAACGGGGGCGCCAGTGCTGATCCAGATCGATAATCTCGGGATCTCTTATCCCCGTGCCGGTACACCTCTGCTGGAGGGTATTTCCCTGGAGTTTGCCGCGGGCCAGCTCACCGCATTGCTGGGCCCTAACGGCTGCGGCAAAACATCCCTGTTGCGGGCCATTAGTGGCGAGCTGAGTCACAGTGGCAATATTCGCTTGTTCGGGCGGCCCCAGCAGGACTGGTATCGCACACCGAAAGATCACCGCCAGCTGGCGCGCCGCTACGGCTTGCTACCACAGCATTCCAATCTGAATTTCGCATTTACCTGTGCGGAAGTGGTGGAGCTGGGCCTGGCGCCCGGCAGTCTGTCGCGGGTGGAGCAGGGCGAGCGCGTTGAGCACTTTATGCGGCGTGCAGACGTCTGGCATCTGCGGGATCGGCTCTTTCCCAGTCTTTCCGGTGGCGAAAAGCAGCGGGTGCAGCTGGCCCGGGTGCTGTCCCAGCTGAGCCTGGCGGACGGCGACGATGCGCGAATCCTGTTACTGGACGAGCCCACCTCGGCGCTGGACCTCAAGCATCAGCACCAGGTGCTGGCCCTCGCCAGGGAAGTGGCCGATGAAAATACCGCGGTGGTTGCGGTGCTCCACGATCTCAATCTCGCCGCGCGCTATGCCGACCGCATGGTGATGTTGGCGAATGGCTGCGTGCAGGCAGATGGCGCGCCCGCGGAGCTGTTACAGCCAGAGCTGGTGGAGCGGGTCTACGGCTACCGGGGGCAGCTGGTGGATGTGGCCGGCTTTAGTGCGCTGCTTTAGCGTGTCGTTCGGAGTGCAGAACTATCCGTGAAGGCAGCGATACCGCTGCATAATTCGTTCTGGGCGTCGATGTCTCTCTATTGGGTCGCGGAACATGAGCAGAACCGGGCGCTGAATTGAATTTGTTTCATGTGTACCCTTTGCACCGCCGCCACTCCCTTGGTGTACAATGCGCCGCTTTCTGGGGCGGGCCGGTCACAATCGGGTCGGGATTTGCCCTTGTCGAGATTATGCTTGCGCGATCTGCGCCTTATCATCCGAGGGAACACCATGTTTGATAAATCCGTCACCCTAGCTTCCTACGACCCCGATGTGTGGTCCGCCATTCAGGACGAAGACCGCCGCCAGGAAGAGCACATCGAGCTGATCGCTTCCGAGAACTACACCAGCCCGCAGGTGATGGAAGCCCAGGGCACCAGCCTGACCAACAAGTACGCCGAAGGCTACCCGGGCAAGCGCTACTACGGTGGCTGTGAATATGTCGACAAGGTAGAAGCCCTGGCCATCGAACGCGCCAAAGAACTGTTCGGCGCCGACTACGCCAACGTCCAGCCGCACTCCGGCTCCCAGGCCAACGCCGCGGTTTACCAGGCTCTGTGCGCCCCCGGCGACACCGTTCTGGGTATGAGCCTGGCCCACGGCGGCCACCTGACCCACGGTGCCAAGGTCAACTTCTCCGGCAAAATGTACAACGCTGTACAGTACGGCCTGAACGCCGATACCGGAGAAGTGGACTACGAAGAAGTAGAGCGCCTGGCGCTGGAGCACAAGCCGAAGATGATCGTGGCCGGTTTCTCTGCCTACAGCCGCATCATGGACTGGGCCAAGTTCCGCACCATCGCCGACAAGGTTGGCGCTTACTTGATGGTGGATATGGCCCACGTTGCCGGTCTGGTTGCCGCAGGCGTTTACCCGTCTCCGGTTCCCCACGCGGATGTCGTGACCTCTACCACCCACAAAACCCTGCGCGGTCCCCGCGGCGGTATCATCATTGCCAAGGCCAATGAAGAGATCGAGAAGAAGCTGAACAGCGCGGTATTCCCGGGCGGCCAGGGCGGCCCGCTGATGCACGTGATCGCGGCCAAGGCGGTTTCCTTTAAGGAAGCCATGAGCCCCGAATACAAGGCCTACCAGAAGAAGGTTGTGGAAAACGCCCGCGCCATGGCGGCCACCTTCCTGGATCGCGGTATCAACATCGTATCCGGCGGCACCGACGACCACCTGATGCTGGTGGACCTGATCGGCAAGGAATACACCGGTAAGGATGCAGACGAAGCCCTGGGCAACGCCAACATCACCGTGAACAAGAACGCCGTCCCCAACGACCCGCGCTCCCCGTTCATCACCAGCGGCCTGCGTGTGGGCACCCCGGCCATCACCACCCGCGGCTTCGGTGTGGAAGAGACCAAGCAGCTCACCAACTGGATCTGCGACATTCTCGACGCGCTGGAGAAAGGCAACGCCGATGCGACCATCGCTGAAGTGAAAGCCAAAGTGCTGGAGATCTGCGCCAAGTTCCCCGTCTACAAGGCGTGAGATAAAGGCGTGAGATAAAAGCGGAAAGCGCTAATCTCCGTTCTCAAAAAAGGCCCCTATCCGGGGCCTTTTTTCGTTTTTGTTACAGGTGAAAGTAAAAAGTTGCTGCCCGACTGTGAAACAGGTCGCGGTTTCTGTTTTAATACGCGCCCTCAAAAACCGAAGTGGAGTTCGGGTCTGTATAGTTAAGAAAACAGGCGCGTAATTTGCTTCTGAGATTTGTAGCAGCTTGTAGCACCAAGGATGCGTTGCTCAGCGAATGCTCACCAGAGTCCGTATAACGGACTGGTACTTTCGGGTCCAAGCGGTATCAGGATTCGATGCTTTGCGATCACGGCGGGAGTGCCGGTGCAAAGCGCTGAACCCACCGCGCAGCCAGGCTGCGGAACGAGAGTAGAACATGCGTCCAGTTTCCAATCTATTACTCATCTTGACCGCTGTGATCGGGCTGAACCTCAGTACGCAGGCCAGTGCGCAATCCCGGGAGCTGCACTTCGCCAACTGGTCTGAGTCCATTGCCGAAGACACCATCAGCGATTTCGAAGCGGCCACCGGCATCAAGGTGCACTATTTCGAATTCGACGATATCGAAGAGTTGGAAGAGGTCTGGCTGAAAGAGGGCCGCCGCTTCGACATCATCGTGCCCGGCTCCGACAACATCCCCAAATACATCGCCGCCGGCCAGCTGCAAAAGCTCGATCGCAATCGCATCGACAACTGGTCCCAGAACGACCCCAAATTCATGGAGCGGTTGTCCCTGTTCGACCCGGGCAATGACTACGCCATCCCCTACCTGTGGGGCACTGTGGGTATCGGCTACAACGTGCAGGCAGTGGAAAAAGCCTTCGGCGGCATCCTGCCGGAAGACAGCTGGGACCTGCTGTTCGATCCCGAGAACCTCGGCAAACTCGACCACTGCAACGCCACCCTGATGCGCTCCCCGGAAGAGATTTTCGACGTCGCGCTCAAATATCTGGAAAAAGACCCCAACTCCATGAGCATCGCCCACCAGTACATGGTGGCCAACCTGCTCTCCAAAGTGCGCCTGCACATTACCGACTTCGACTCCGGCGAATACGTCGAAGACCTCGCCAGCGGCAAACGCTGCATCGCCCACGCCTGGAGCGGCGACGTGCTGGTTGCCCAGCAAATGGCGGAAGAAGCCGGCAAAGACTTCGATATCCGCTACGTAATGCCGAAAGAGGGCTTCCCGCTGTGGATCGACGTGGTGTCCATGCCCACCAATGCCCAGAACATCGACGCTGCTTACCAGTTCCTGAATTACCTGATGCAGCCCAGCGTCATCGCCAACATCAGCAACGAAACCCAGTACGCCAACGCCAATATGGCGGCCCAGGACCTGGTTGACCCGGAGCTGCTCGGCAACCCCGCGGTTTACCCGCGCCCTCAAGAACTGGAGCGCACCTGGATTCCCGCCGCCACCAAGTCCCGGGTGCTCGCCTTGCGCCACAAGCTTTGGCAGCGGATTATCGAGCGGGAAGAAATTTAACGAGGTTGCTGCGGGCCCAGAACTAACCCGCTGGCAGCCTAAATTTCCACCTTGTGGTAAACTGCGGCCCACTTTTTCGAGGGCCCTCTCCCCATGCACTGTCCCTTCTGCAGCGCAGATGAAACCAAAGTCGTAGATTCCCGCCTGGTGGCCGATGGTGACCAGGTGCGCCGTCGCCGTGAGTGTCTGCAGTGCCACGAGCGCTTCACCACCTTCGAAACCGCCGAGTTGGTGCTGCCACGAGTCGTCAAGCAAAACGGCCAGCGCGAACCCTTCAATGAAGACAAGCTGCGCGCCGGCATCCAGCGCGCCGTAGAGAAACGCCCGGTCAGCACCGAGCGGGTAGAGGCCGCCGTCGCCCAGATCAAACACGCCCTGCAGGCTACCGGCGAGCGCGAGCTGCCAGCCATGCACATCGGCGAGCTGGTGATGGAACAGCTGCGTGAACTGGACCAGGTGGCCTTCGTCCGTTTTGCCTCGGTTTACCGCCGCTTCGAAGATGTTAGCGACTTCAGCGACGAGATCGAGCGTTTGAATACCCCCAGGGGGAGCAAGCAGGGAGAGGCGAAGTGATGGCCTTCACCCCAAGAGAACTCATGGCCCGCGCCATCCAGCTCGCCGAGCGCGGCCTCTACACCACCATGCCCAATCCCCGTGTCGGCTGTGTGATCGCCGATGCCCAGGGCAACATCCTCGCCGAAGGCTGGCACAAGCGCGCCGGAGAAGGGCACGCCGAAATCGAAGCGCTGAAAGACGCTGGAGCTCTCGATGGTGGAGACGGGGCCCGCGGCAACATCGCCTACGTCACCCTGGAACCCTGCAGTCACAGCGGTAAAACCGGCCCCTGCGCCGATGCGCTGGTGGCCGCCGGCGTGGCCAAAGTGGTCTTCGGTATGGAAGACCCCAACCCCAGTGTCAGCGGTAAAGGGTTACAAAAACTGCGCGATGCGGGCATTGAAGTGGAAGGCCCCTTGCTGGAAGAATCCTGCCGGGCGCTGAATCCGGGCTTTATCAAGCGCATGACCCTGGGTTTGCCCCTGGTGCGCAGCAAGTCCGCGATGAGCATCGACGGCCGCACCGCCATGGCCAGCGGCGAATCCAAATGGGTTACCGGCCCCGCCGCCCGTGCCGATGTGCAGAACCTGCGGGCGCGCAGCTGCGCCATTGTCACTGGCGTCGATACCGTCCGCTACGACAACCCGAATATGAACGTGCGCCCGGAAGAAATGGCGCTGCCGGCCGACGAAGCGGCGGCAGCGGCAGAGAAGCAGCCCCTGCGGGTCATTGTCGACAGCAAGCTGCGCACCCCGGCCAGGGCCTTTATTTTGCAGGGCGCCGCCCCCACATTGGTGGTCACAACGGAAGCCGCCGACAGCGATCGCCGCGTGCGGCTGGAAAAGACCGGCGCCGAAGTGTTGGTGCTGCCCGCCGACAAAAACGGCCGTGTGCACCTGGGCGAGCTGCTGAAAGAGCTGGCCCGCCGCGAGTGCAACGAGGTACTGATCGAGAGTGGTGCCACCCTCTCCGGCGAATTCATGTATCAGGGCCATGTAGACGAGATCATCGTCTACATGGCGCCCAAGATACTTGGCTCCAGCGCCAGACCGCTGTTTGAGCTGCCGATCGAACGCATGGGCTCCATGTTGCCCATCACCATTACCGACATGCGCGCCGTCGGGCACGACTGGCGTATCACTGCGACTACTGATATCGAGCGCTGATGTTTACTGGAATAGTTGAAGCTGTTGGCGAAATCTCTGCCCTGCAACCCAGTGGCGGAGACCTGCGTGTACGGGTAAAAACCGGCAAGCTGGACTTGTCCGACGTCAAACTGGGCGACAGTATCGCCACCAACGGCGTCTGCCTGACCGTGGTGGATTTGCCCGGCGATGGCTACTGGGCCGACGTCTCTGCAGAGACGCTCGCGGTAGCCACCCTGAACCACTGGAAACTGGGCGACAAGGTAAACCTGGAAAAGGCCCTGACCCCCCAGACCCGCCTCGGCGGCCACATGGTCAGTGGCCACGTGGACGGCATCGGCGAAGTGGTGTGGCGCAAGACCACCGCCCGCGCCGAACAGTTTCGCCTGCGTGCCCCGGATGAACTGGCCAAATATATTGCCCACAAGGGCTCCATCACCGTCGACGGCACCAGCCTCACGGTGAATGCCGTTGACGGCGCCGAATTCGAACTCACCATCGTGCCCCATACCATTGCCGAAACCGTGATCGGCGGCTATCAGGCGGGCACCAAGGTGAATCTGGAAGTGGACCTGATAGCGCGCTACTTGGAGCGACTACTCTTGGGGGATGCTGCGGCGCAACCCAAGAGCGAAGGACTGACCATGGAATTCCTTGCCCAGCACGGTTTTTACAAGGCCTGAATCAGAGGGCCAGAGGCTCCCACCGAACACTTCAGGCAGGCTCGAAGAAGTTTGCCAAATACGATCCGAGAGAGTTATGGAACTGAATAGCGTTGAAGAACTGATCGACGATATCCGTCAGGGCAAAATGGTCATCCTGATGGACGACGAAGATCGCGAAAACGAAGGCGACCTGGTAATGGCCGCCGAGCAGGTGCGTCCGGAAGACATCAACTTCATGGCCACCCACGCCCGCGGTCTGATCTGCCTGACCCTGACCGGCGATCGCTGCGAACAGCTCGACCTGCCGCTCATGTCCCGCGACAACGGCGCCCAGTTCAGCACCAACTTCACCGTCTCTATCGAAGCCGCCGAAGGCGTCACCACCGGCATCTCCGCCGCCGACCGCGCCCGCACCATCCGCGCCGCCGTCGCCCGCAATGCCAAGCCGTCCGACATCGTCCAGCCCGGCCACATCTTCCCGATCAAGGCCCAGCCCGGTGGCGTATTGAGCCGCGCCGGCCACACCGAAGCCGGCTGCGACCTGTCGCGCCTAGCCGGCTTCGAGCCCGCCGCCGCCATCGTCGAAATCATGAACGAAGACGGCACCATGGCCCGCCGCCCGGACCTGGAAAAATTTGCCAAACAGCACAACCTCAAGATCGGCACCATCGCCGACCTGATCAACTACCGTGCACTCAACGAAAAAACCGTAGAGTGCGTCAACGAGCGCAAAGTGCACACCGAATTCGGCGAATTCAAACTGCGCACCTACCTCGACAAAGCCCGCCGCGAGCGCCACTTCACCTTCAGCCTCGGTGACTTCCAACCGGAAGAGCCCACCCTGGTGCGGGTACACGTCGCCAGCACCCTGCGTGACGTATTCAGCCTGCGCCGCGGCGACGAGAAATTCGAACCCTGGACCTTCCGCAATGCACTGAAAAAAGTTGCAGAAGAGGGCAAGGGCGTAGTGGTTGTCATCTGCCACAACGAAACCACCGACGAAATTGAAGAAAGCATCGACTGGCTCATCAGCGGCAAGCAACAGCGCCCGAGCCAGGATCTGGTGTACAAGCAGGTAGGTACCGGCTCACAGATTTTGCGCGATCTGAAGGTACGTAAAATGCGTTTGATGAGCGCGCCATTCCGGTTCAGCGCCATTTCCGGTTTTGACCTGGAAGTGGAAGAGTATCTGAACGCAGAAGAAATCTAAGACAAATTGCACAGGTGGTTAATGCCACCGATGTTCAACTTGAAGGCGGGGTGCTGGGTATTTGTTTTCAGAAGCGTCGGCGACAGGGACGTCGCCGACGCAGCGTACAGGGATGTATTCACAGCGGTTCTGAAAACAAATACCCAGTGCCTCGCCGCCACTGACGCGGGACCGAAGCTCAAACCGGGCCCGAAGTGGGATAACCGAAAATGGAAAAGATCATGAGTAATATCAAAGTAATCGAAGGGGATTTCGTAGGCAGCACCGGTAAATACGCGCTGCTGGTGAGCCGCTGGAACAGCTTCGTTGTAGAAAGCCTGAAAGGCGGTGCCCTCGATACTCTGCGTCGCAAAGGCATCAAAGAAGAAGACATCACCATCTACTACGCCCCCGGCGCCTTCGAATTCCCGCTGGCCGCGCAGAAAATTGCCGAAACCAAAAAATTCGACGCAGTGATCGCCCTCGGCGCAGTCATCCGTGGTGGCACCCCGCACTTCGAATACGTCGCCGGCGAATGCACCAAAGGACTCGCCCAGGTCTCCATGAACACCGGCATTCCTGTGACCTTCGGCGTACTCACCGTAGACTCCATCGAACAAGCCATCGAGCGCTCCGGCACCAAAGCCGGCAACAAAGGCTGTGAAGCCGCCGAGACCGCCCTCGAAATGGTCTCCCTGATCAGCAAAATCTGATTGAGAAACGACTGAAATGACCGTAACCGCATCCGCCCGCCGCAAGGCACGCCACTACGCCATGCAGGCCCTGTATCAGTGGCAAATGGCAGGCTCCAACCTGAACGCCATCGAAGCCGAGTTTCATGCCGACAACGACATGACCAAAACCGACGTGGCCTACTTCCGCGAGCTGCTCCACGGCGTGGCAAAAAACCTCGATGAAATCGAAGGAACCTACAGCCAGTACCTCGACCGCGATGTTGAAGAACTCGACCCGGTATCCCGCGCCCTGCTGCGCATGTCCACCTTCGAGATGAAAAACCGCGTCGATGTACCCTACAAAGTCGTGATCAACGAAGCTGTCGCCCTGGCGAAAAAATTCGGCCCCACCGATGCCTTCAAATTTATCAATGGCATCCTCGACAAAGTGGCTCTGAGCGAGCGCAGTGTCGAAGTAAAGGCCGACAAAGGCTAAGCCTCTTATGCCCGGCCCCGGTGAATTTGAACTGATTCGGGAGTACTTTTCCTCCCGCTTTCAGGCCGGAACCCAGCCGGGCCATGTCGCTGATGGCAGTGCCGGAAACGGTGTTGTACTGGGGATCGGCGACGACTGCGCACTGCTGGCGCCGCCGCCCGGAAAACTGCTCGCCACCAGTGTCGATACCTTGGTGGCCGATGTACATTTTCCGGCAAAGGCCGATCCCTACCGTATCGCCAGCCGCGCACTGCGTGTGAATCTCTCCGACCTCGCGGCCATGAACGCCCAGCCCCTGTGGTTTACCCTCGCGCTCACTTTGCCGCAAAGTAATCCGGAATGGCTGGAACCGTTTGCCCGCGGCCTTGCAGAAACCGCGCACCAGTACGGTATTACCCTGATAGGCGGCGATACCACCAAAGGCCCGCTGTCGATCACCATCCAGGTCACCGGTGCCTGCGACAGGCCACTGCGGCGCGATGGCGCAAGCGCCGGTGATATCATTTTTGTCACCAATCAACTGGGCGCCGCCGCAGCCGCGCTGCCTATTGTGCTCGGAGAGATCGCGGGAAGTCCGGAGCAACAGCAGCAGACAGCGGCGTCCTACTACTTCCCCGAACCGCAATTTGCGGTGGCCCGGGCCATTGGTCCCTATGCCAGTGCCGCACTGGATATTTCCGACGGTCTGCTCGGTGATCTCGGGCATATCTGCGAAGCGAGCAGCCTGGGTGCCGAACTGGAGCTGGATAATTTCCCGGTCGCGCAACTGGCACAGTCGATGAATGCGGACACAGCGCTGGAAGCCGCGCTCACCGGCGGCGACGATTACCAGCTCTGCTTTACCTTGCCCGAACAACACCTGAGCACGATCGAAAGCCTGAAGCTGCCGGTTACCGCTGTGGGTCGTATCGTTTCCAAGCCGGGTATCCGCTGCCGCTTGCACGACAAATCCTGGCAGCCAGGCAGCGCCAGCTATCAACATTTTTAACCGGTGGAGAACAACAAGAAAATGACACCGACACAGGCCCAGATTCCGACCCCGACATGGGGTGAGCTACTCCGCAGCCCGGTCATGTTCCTGGCTTTTGGGTTTGGCTCCGGCCTTGCCAAAAAAGCCCCGGGCACCTTTGGCACTCTCGCCGCCGTGCCCGTCTGGTATGGCCTGCAATTTCTGTCGCCGGTGGCCTACCTGGGTGTGATCCTCGTGACGTTTGTTCTGGGCTGTTACCTCTGCGGTGCGGCCTCAAAAACGCTCGGCGTGCACGACCACGGCGGCATCGTATGGGATGAATTCGTCGGCTACTGGCTCACCATGTTTATGGCGCCCGCGGGCTGGCTGTGGGCCCTGTACGGATTTGTGTTGTTCCGGATTTTCGATATCGCAAAACCCCAGCCCATCGGCTGGGCAGACCGCCGGGTACACGGTGGCCTGGGGATCATGCTCGACGATATACTCGCGGGCATCTATGCCGCGCTGGTGTTGCAGGGCACGGCTTACCTGATGCACACCCTCTGAGGCAGGACGCCCATGAAAATGAACAGATTTCTGGTAGTGATCGCACTGTTGTTGCCAGCCATTGGCAGTGCGCAAGATGTACGCTTGAAAGCGATCTTCGGCACCAGTGCCATGTTTGAAATTGACGGCAAGCAGCGGCTGCTGAAATCCGGCAAGACCTCGCCGGAAGGGGTCACACTGGTCTCGGTGACCAGCGACCATGCGCTGGTAAAAATGGATGGTCGGGAACAGCGGCTGACGCTGGCAGCTCCGGTGGCCTCCCAGTACGCAGAAGTCAGCAAGGCCGAAGTACGCCTTAGCCCGGACCGCCGCGGCCACTACAACACCTCGGCCTGGATCAATGGCCGACAGGTGCCGGTGATGGTCGATACCGGGGCAACCAGTATTGCGTTCAACTACCCCACCGCAAAAAGTCTCGGCCTGGACCTTTCCCGCGCGCAACCCATGCGGGTGTCTACCGCCAGTGGAGTGGAGCAGGCTTATCGGTTACAGCTGAGCAGTGTCACCATTGGCGGTATCACGGTGCACAATGTGGATGCGACGGTGCTGGGCAATAATTTCCCCCAGGTGACGCTACTGGGTAACAGTTTTTTGAGCCGCGTGGATATGCAGCAACAGGATGGTCTGTTGTTGCTCCGCGCGCGCGATTGATCACGCACATTGATGGAACGTGAGGTATCAGTTTGACCATTCGCTATGTGGAATCCTCCAAGCTGCCAACTTCCTGGGGCATGTTTGAGATGCACGGTTTTGAGGAAGTGGAGACCGGCAAGGAGCATGTTGTTCTGAGCATGGGTGACCTGGATACGGATACGCCGGTATTGGCCCGTATTCACTCCGAGTGTCTGACTGGAGATGCTTTGTTTTCCCTGCGCTGTGATTGCGGTGCGCAGTTGCAATATGCGTTACATCGGATTGCCACTGAAGGACGTGGTGCGGTGTTTTACCTGCGTCAGGAAGGGCGAGGCATCGGTTTGCTGAACAAGATCCGTGCGTACAAACTGCAGGATTGTGGTGCCGATACGGTAGAAGCCAATGAACGTTTGGGCTTTGGTGCGGATATGCGGGATTACTCCATTCTCAAACCAATGATCGACCATTTGGGTATCAAGTCCATTCGCCTGATGACGAATAACCCACGCAAGGTAAAAGCGTTGGAGGATCTTGGTATTGAAGTGACCGAGCGTCTGCCACATCAGTCTGGACGTAATCCGCACAACACGAATTACCTTTCTACCAAGAAAGGGAAGCTCGGCCATTTGTTTGATGATGAAGAAGGCTCAGAGAAGTAACTAAAAAACGGCCGTTAAAGCATCGGTAATATATAAGAATTCAAATTGAAGGCCTCGGTACTGGCGACCGTTTCCGGGACCGTCCGCGGCCAGGACGGCCGCAGCCGAGCCCCCATGGATGGGTTTACGGCGTGTCCCGGAAACGGTTGCCAGTAGCGGGGCCGCCACTCCCCAGGCTACGAAGTCCTCCTAATACCCCGGAGCTTCACTTTCTTGCGGTATAGGTGGCGAGCCTGCTACCGGTGACTTTATGCGAGACACGAGCTAGGCGCCCCCCCCGTAAACCCATCCATGGGGGCTCTTCTAAAACATCCCTGTTTTAGAAGGTCTCGCATAAAGTCCCCGGTATCAGCCTCTTCGAATCTAGCTCTATATCTCCGTCAGAAGCTTGAGAAAAATCTTTCAAATAAATCTGTAAGAATCTTTAGAGCGTCTTTCTTTTCTCTAAAATTTTCCAATTTTTCTGCGTTTCTAATCTGAATAAATACTGCAGTTGTTCTACCTGGCAGTGTGAAAGCCCCTGAATTGCGATCGAATTTCGCACTGCGCAGTTCCGGATCTGCAGAATGTCTTTGCATCGGGTGCAGCTTCAGATGAGTACCTGCCAGTGCGTCGTGATTGAACGTAATGGTTTCTTTGTCGCCATTAAATAACACCACAATGCGTTCATAGCGGCGATCGATTTCACCCTCCAGATCCTCCAGTTGCATCGCGATCAATCCTGGCACCTGCTCCGGGCCAGTGTTGAGGAAGCTCACGTGCTTCTGAACTTCTGCTGCAGTGGTCAAGCGGAACAGCGGCGAACCGTTGCGAATGGCCAGTTGCTCGCGGAAGATGGCCGCGGTCTGCTCGCGGTGGGATTTGTGGGGGGCGAGGTTCGGGTTCGCCAGCAGGGGCTGCATGATCCACCAGCTGTCTTCGTTTTTGTCTGCGATGGGCAGGCCCGCCCCCCACTTGTCGGTTTCCAGTGAGAAATCCAGAGCATTGAACCAGTCGCCAGAGTTGTAACTGTCGCGGTCCATGGATTTTGAGCGCAGGAAGTCCTGGCCGGCGTGGATAAACGGTACCCCCTGAGCAAACAAGACTAGTGAATTACTGAAGGCCTGGATGCGTGCACGGTCTTCAATAGTTGCCGTGCTATTAGCTTTGATCTGTACGCCGTCAAACAGGGTTTCATTGTCGTGGGCGGCGATGTAATTGATGGACTCCTGTGGGTCGCCGGTGTAACCGGTGGGCTGGCCGTTGTAGATCAGCTGTTCACCACGGGTTTCATTACCGTAGGAGTCAGTGAAGCGGTAGTCCTTGAGGTTGCCGGCGAGGGATACGCGCACCTTGTCCGCGAGTGTCAGCAGGGTCTGGCGTTCGTCGCCCCAGAATTTACCGTTGCTGTCGGTAAACAGACCGTTGCCGAAACCCTGCTCCTCAAAGCCACCAAACGGATTGCCGCCGCGCACACTGTCGCGCAGGCGATCATTGAAGGTGCCGACACCGCTGCCTGCCATGTTGCCCTGGCGCGCCTGTACGAAGCGGGCATCGTTGGCCACTTCACCAAAGTTCCAGCCTTCACCGTAGAGGTACACAGACTTGCCATCCACGCCGGCATTTTGCGGTGTTAACGCATCCAGCATGGCGCGGGTCTTGAGGATATTGTCGAGGCTGTGGTGGCCCATCAGGTCGAAGCGGAAACCGTCTACCTTGTAGTCTTTGGCCCAGACTTCCATGGAGTCCAGCATGAGTTTTTCCATCATGCGGTGTTCGCTGGCGGTGTTGGCGCAGCAGCTGCTCATTTCCACATTGCCGTCATTGTTGCGGCGGTGGTAATAGCCGGGAACGATTTTATCCAACACCGAGTTCTGGTACTGGCCGAAGGAACTGGTGTGGTTATAAACCACATCCATCACAACACGCAGGCCGCTTCGGGAAAGGCTCTGTACCATTTCGCGGAATTCACGAATACGGGCGGTGCCGTTGGCATCGGTGGCGAAGCTGCCTTCCGGAACAGTGAAGTGGAGTGGGTCGTAACCCCAGTTGAAACCGTCAGTATCGCGGATGGCGTTGACAGCGGCCTGTTGCGCTTCGCTATCGGCGGCGTAGACAGAAAGGTCTTCCGGTGCTTGCTGCTGTGACTTTTCTTCATTGACGGTGGCGAAGTCAAACGCGGGCAGCAGGTGGATATGGCTCATGCCCGATTGCGCGAGCTTTTTCAGGTGGCGCATGCCATCGCTGTGACGGCGGGTGAAGGCCTTGAAAGTGCCGCGCTCGTTTTCCGGCACGCTGCTGTCTTCAATGGAGAAGTCCCGCACATGCAGTTCGTAAACCGAGATATCTTCGGGGTTTTCCAGTTTCGGTTTGTGCAGGCGTTTCCAGCCGCGGGGCTGCAAATCGCGGTCGTCCAGGTTGATGATCTGGCTTTTGCCGCTGTTGAGCGACAGCCCCAGGGAATAGGGGTCGGTCACCAGATTGGTTTCCACCGCGTCAGAAAAATACGAGAAGACTTCGACCTCATACAGGTAATAAGCGCGATCCCACTCTTTACCGATGGCGGCCTGCCAGGCGCCGTCCTGCAGGGTCATTTCCAGCACCATATCGGCTACTTCGGACTGCGGGTCGTTGAACAGGTGCAGTTTTACCGAACGCGCGGTGGGGGCCCAGAGGCGGAAGTCGATCGCATTGTGGGTAACGTCAGCACCCAGTTTACCGTCGTAATAAAATGCCTGGTCCAGCAGGCCCGCGAGCTGAATACCGGTGGCATCTTTCAACCTGCCATTGCTGTCGTAAAGCGCGAGGGCCAGCTGTCCACTGATCAGTTGACTCGGATCAATTTCCTGAGTGAGCGAAAAGACGTTCTGGCTGGCGAGGTGGGGGAATTTTTCCTGGCTATCTTGCGGCAGTGTGGCGTGGGACTGCAGTGGATAGCTGGCATCGGCGGCAATGCCATCCGGGGTGATTTTCAGATTGCCGTCAGCGCTGTACAGCAACTGTACCCGGTCGCCATCGGCGGGGCTGATGTTCCAGGCGAAGTGACTGTTGTCTACCCAGTGAGCCTTTTCCTGGGTCAGGTCGCCGCGGGGAATACCGTTGGTGCTGATGGTGACCTGTTTACTGTTGGCATCGAAGGCAAAATAAATTTCGTCGCCATCCTCCGCCACGTTGAAGGGCACATTGCCGCCGTTGTTACCGTAGCTTTCATTCCAGCCTTCATTCAGTGCCACTTTGAATTCGTAGCTGCCGGCGGGAATTTCTGTGGTGAGGAAGCTGTAGATACCGTCACCATCGCTGTCCTGTAGCCAGCTGCGCAGACAGTCCGGTTGCCAGTCTCCGGAGCAGCCCAGTGCGCCCTGAAAATTGCCCGCGGCGGTGGCGATGGTGCTATTGGCGTTGCTGGTAATCCAGTGGGTTTCGTGATCGTAGTAGAACTTGACCGCGCGGCTTTCGCCCAGTTGCAATCCGATATTGGCGCCGTTGCGATAGCCGTTTGCGCCGTAGTTTTCGTCCCAACTATTATTCAGTGCCGCCTTGTATTCCCAGTTGCCGGCGGGAACCGAGAAGGTGGCCTGCCATTTGTCGTCGTTTGCATCGTACGCCAGTTGCGTTGCCGGGCATTCGGGTTGCCAGTCACCGGGGCAGCCGAGGGCGGCCTGCAGGTTGCCGGGGATGCCTACGCTGGTGGGGGCCGGAGTGTCGGAAGCCTGCGCCTGGTTGGCGGTGAGGATGGCGTGGGATAACAGACTGGCGGCCAGCAGCAGGCCGGCGGGCTTGGATAGCGTCGCGTGCATGGGGTTCTCTCTGATTGCTATTGTTATTTGGAGCGCTGTTATTTGGAGCGTCGTTATTCAGTTCGATCATCGGGGTATCGCATACCCCGCACCATTGGACGAGAGATCTCCGCGTGCGACCTCCTCCCCGGGGGAGGGTGAATGAAACAGGCGCCAGGCGTAGTGGATCAGGGGTATCTGCTCGGGTATTGCGCTGTAACAAACCCTTCACAAAAGCTTCACTTGAAAGCAATCAATTAACGCCATTCTGTACCTGAGCAAGACGCTGGTCTCGCGAGTTGCCAGGGAAGGGCAATAGAGTGACCGATGGAGTGGCGAGGTCAGAGGGTGCGTCTATACTCAAATTATCTGAACGCTGAAGGTCGAGAAAGGTGATGTACCGTCAGTGATCCGATATAGAGGCCGGCTTTATGCCGGCTTTTCTTTTTTGTGCGGGCCTGTAGCGCCTGTACCGCGGCGCGCCCTGTAGACAGTCTGCGGGTTCAAGCTATTGCGGTTGGCTGGCTTGGCTGTTAAATTGCGTGAAATTCCACCAGCGGAGGATTGTTGATGAGTGTATCCAACCCCCGCCGGGCCAGCCGCGACTGACGATTCCCCTGGTCAGTCACCTGCCCGGCAATGTTCTTTTGTCGGGTTTCCCACCCAACTGGAAACCCTATCCCATACTGCCCAGACTGTGTCTGAGGCTTGATAGACGTACGCCTGCCTGACGGAAAACACCGGGGCAGGGTACATTTGAGGGTTTAGAACCTTGAGTAAATCTCTGATTTCACGCCGCCCGGCATTTCGGCGCGGAGCCTCTGCGGCTGTGCAACAAAAATCCGCCAGTGCACCATCACCCTTGCGGCAGCTGGGTTGGAAACCTTTTTTCCAACAGCAGCTGAGCCTGGATGAATTGAATGACTGTGTGCCGGTGCGGGTTATGGCGGTACACCGAAGCCAGATCGAGGTCTCCGGTGAAGAGGGCGAGGAGCCGGTACTGGTCAACGGCTCCTTGTTTGAAGACGCCGCGGAAAAACCGACGGTGGGTGACTGGCTCCTACTGGATCGCGAAACGCGCAAACCACAGCGGCGCCTCGAACGTAGCAGCCTGTTCCGGCGCATGGCGCCGGGTGCCAAACAGGCACAGCTGATTGCGGCGAATATCGACAACGTCCTGATTGTTTCCTCGTGCAACAACGACTTCAACCTGTCGCGTATCGAACGCTATCTGGCGCTGGTGCGCGAAGCCGGTTGTCGGGCCTGTCTGGTATTGACCAAAGCGGACCTCAGTGACAATCACGAGCAGTACACCGACGCACTGAAAAAACACCGCGACCTGCCGTTGATTCTGGTTAATGCGCTGGACACGACAACCCTGGAGCCGCTGCGCGATTACTGCCGCAATGGCGAGACCGTCGCCTTGCTCGGCTCGTCCGGTGTTGGTAAATCCACATTGCTCAACAGCCTGGCTGGCCAGGTACTGGCGGCCACTTCAGGTATCCGTGAAGACGACAGTAAGGGTCGCCACACCACCCGCCACCGCGCGCTTTATGCCATACCCGAAGGTGGGCTGTTACTCGACAGCCCGGGTATGCGCGAACTGGGCCTGGCGGATGTGAGTGAAGGCCTGGCGGCGACGTTTGCAGATATCGGCAAACTGGCGGCAAAGTGCCGCTTCGCCGATTGTGCCCATGAATCCGAACCCGGCTGCGCGGTACGGGCGGCCATCGATTCTGGTGCTTTGGATGAAAGGCGCCTGCGAAACTGGCAGAAGCTGGAGCGGGAAGTGGCGCGCAACAGTAAGACGCTCGCGGAAACGCGTGCGGGTGATCGGGCGTTCAGTCAGTTCGTTCGCAAAGTGGTGCAGGAACAGGCGCGTTTGCGGAAAAGTGGAGAGGAATAAGTACACGTGCACAGCCCCCAGGCTTTTAGTGAAGACAAGGCGGCGGGGCTGTTTTTAGATACGTCAGCGACAGGGACGTCGCTGACGTATCTAACCGGGATCAGTTCAATGCAGTCTGCCCAGCGCCACCGGCAGCGGGAACGGCCTGGCTGATCTCTCCACCCTGCGATTCAATCCAGATATTCATCCGGCTTTCCAGCACATTTAAAGGCAGCGCTCCTGCTCCCAACAGTGCATCGTGGAACTGGCGAATATTGAAGTTGGTATCCAGCGCTTTTTCAGCGCGCGCACGAATTTCCTTGATCTTCAGCTGGCCGACTTTATACGCCAGCGCCTGTCCCGGCCAAACCAGGTAGCGATCAATTTCCACCATCACATCGTGCTCCGGCTTGGCGCTGTTCTCCATGAAATATGCAATCGCCTCATCACGGCTCCAGCCGAGCTGATGCATGCCCGTATCCACTACCAGACGCACCGCGCGCCACATATCGTACGTCAGCGCGCCAAACTCGTTATAAGGGTCTTTGTACAGGCCCAGGTCGTAACCCAGGCTCTCGGAATACAGGCCCCAGCCCTCGACAAAGCCGGTGTACATTTTTTCGCGGCGCAGCGGGTGAATATCCTGCTGTTCCTGAGCCAGTGCAATCTGTAAATGGTGGCCCGGCATCGCCTCGTGTACCGTCAGCGCCTCCATTTCCCAGGTCGGACGGCTCTTCAGATCGTAGGTATTCGCAAAGAAAACACCCGCGCGCCCCGCCTCTTTGGAACCTGGCTGATAGTAAGCGGTGGTCTGGGATTTTTCCGAGTAGCTCGGGATCGGCTTCACCCCGTAAGGCAAGCGCGGCAGGGTGCCGAACAGCGCCGGCAGTTCACCGTCGATACGCTTGGCAATATCCCGGTAATTCTTCAACAGGTCTTCTTTGGTGTCGTAGTAAAACTGCGGATCGTTGCGCAGGAAATCCGTAAACGCTTTGAAGTCGCCTGCAAACCCGGTCTTCTTGATGATGGCATCCATCTCTCCGCGAATACGCCGTACCTCGCCGAGGCCGATACGGTGAATCTCCTCGGGGCTCAGGTCGGTAGTGGTCTCTTCCTGAACCTTGTAGGCGTACCAGCGGATGCCATCGTCATTTTTGGTAAACGCCGTTTCGGTGGTGGCATTGGGGATATATTCCCGCTCGACGAACTCCGCAAAGGCCTGCCAATTAGGCACCAGCGACTTCTGGTAAATGCTCTGCGCCTGATTGCGCAGCTTGGCCTGTTGTGCCGCCGGCAGCGATGATGGCATTTCGTTAAAGGCTTTCAGCAACGGGCTCTGCTTCGGATCTGCCGGCACCAGCGCACGGATCTGCCCGGGCAGGTCGCGCAGGGTAATCTGTGGTGGAGTCAGGTTTTGCCGCAGGCCTTTTTCCATCAGGATTTTGGTTTGTTCGATCAGGCCGGGCAGTTTGTCCAGTCGCGCCAGAATATCTTCATAATCTTTTGCGGTGCGCTTGGGCATGGCGTTGAGCACCGCGGGCACGCTGCGCTGGATGCCACTCATGTGATTAACCGGCAGCAGGTGCTCTGGGAACTGGTAGCCTTTGACCTGCATCAGCAGGTCCTGGTACAGCAGTTGGTAGTCGAGCTGTTCGTCCTCGGCCAGTTTGCTTTTATCCAGGTGGCGACTGGCGGCAAGTAATCTGCGGGTCTGTCCTTTGCGGCGTTCGATACCGGCATTGGATTGGTCGGTCCAGTTGCGTTCTACTCCGGGGTAACCTTTGTAGGTGGCAGATTCCGGATAGCTTTCCATAATCCAACGGTAGCGCAGGTCTTGCAGTGCCTGCAGTTTTTCACTGGCGCCCTTTTTGGGCATGGAATCCATGGCTTTTTCAAACGCTTTCTGGTCCATGGCCTGAACATTCAGGCTTATTGCCATGATGGCGGTAGTTAAGCTGAGATGTTTAGAGTTCAGGATTTTTTTTACTGAATTGGAAAAGGACATCGTACTTCCTGTCTCTGATTTATAGTTTGTTGAAACGTGGTTGCAACGAAGCTGAAAGGCTTAATTTAAGACGGGACTCTGGGTAAAGTTTTTCGGAAGCGTCGGCGACAGGGACGTCGCCGAAGCAGCGTACATGGATGTATTCACAGCGGTTCCGAAAAGCTTTACCCAGAGGCCCGGCGCCACTGTGCCTGCTTTCGTAGTCCTATTGGCGGAGCTCTGGTCAGAGTACAGTGGCGGCTGGGCACCAGGGGTGGGTTTTCAGGACCGCTGTGAACCCATCCCTGGGCGCTTCGGCGCAAACATCCTGTTTGCGACGATCCTGAAAACCCGCCCCTGGCCCCCGCCCTTAAGTTCCTGTTTCTTGCTTCGTAAGCGTTAGATTGCGGCAGCTTGGCCGTTTGATTGGGCCTGGTGCATCTGCGACTGACGTTCTCGGATTTGTTCTTCGATGCCTTTGGCATCGAGTCCGATTTCAGCAAGTAGTTTTGGGTGCTTGCCGTGTTCGATGATTTTGTCCGGCAGGCCCAGTTGCAACAGTGGAACGGGAATGATTCTGCGGTTCAGATATTCGGAAACCGCGCTGCCAGCGCCACCGGCAATCGTGTTTTCTTCCAGGGTAACCAACAGGCTGTGGCTGTCGGCGATCTGGTCGAGTAAATCTTCATCCAAAGGCTTAACCCAACGCATATCCACCAGCGTTGCACCCAGCTTTTCTGCCACTTCCCGCGCCGGCGCGAGCAGGGTGCCGAAGTTCAGGATGGCGACCTCTTTACCTTCCTGAATCACACGGCCCTTGCCAATCGGCAGTTCATTCAATTCCTGTTCGATTTCCACACCCGGGCCGGTACCGCGAGGGTAGCGTACCGCCGCGGGGCCAGGGTGCTGGTAGGCGGTGTACAGCAGCTGGCGGCATTCGTTTTCATCACTGGGCGCGGCTATGACCAGATTGGGCAGGCAGCGCATAAACGTCAGATCGAAACTGCCCGCGTGGGTGGGGCCGTCTTCGCCGACGAGACCGGCGCGGTCGATGGCGAAGGTGACGTCCAGATCCTGGATCGCCACATCGTGCACCATCTGGTCGTAGCCGCGCTGCAGGAAAGTGGAGTAAATCGCCACTACCGGTTTCTGGCCTTCGCAGGCAAGGCCGGCCGCCAGGGTTACTGCGTGTTGCTCGGCGATGGCGACATCGTGGTAGCGCTCGGGGAAGCGCTCGGCAAAGTCCACCATGCCAGAACCTTCGCACATGGCGGGGGTGATGCCGATGAGTTTGTCATCCTGCTCCGCGGTGTCGCACAGCCACTGGCCGAAAATATCCTGGTATTTGGGCCCTTTCTTTTTCACCTCGGCCGCGGCGACCTGCACCTTGGGTTCCGGTTCGAGCTTGTTCAGCGCGTGGTAACCCACCGGGTCTTCTTCCGCCGGGCCAAAGCCTTTGCCTTTGGTGGTGACGATATGCAGCAGCTGCGGGCCGCGCTGATTGCGCAGGTTGCGCAGAGTATGCACCAGGTCCTGCATATTGTGGCCGTCCAGCGGGCCCACATAGTTAAAGCCCAGCTCTTCGAACAGGGTGCCCGGGGTGATCATGCCTTTCACATGCTCCTCGGTGCGCCGCGCCAGCTGCCAGGCCTTGGGGATGGCAGACAGGATCTTGCGGCTGCCCTCGCGCATGTTCAGGTAGGTCTTGCTGGCGAGGATGCGGGCGAAATAGGTTGCCAGACCGCCGACATTCTTGGAGATCGACATGCGGTTGTCATTCAACACCACCAGCATGTCTTTGCCGGTGTGCGCGGCGTGGTTCAATGCCTCGAACGCCATACCCGCCGTCATGGCACCGTCGCCGATCACCGCGACTACCTTACGCTCATCTGGCGAGCCCAGCGCCATGCCCAGGGCGGCACTGATGGAGGTGCTGGAATGTCCCACGCCAAAGGTGTCGTAGGGGCTTTCGCTGCGCTTGGGGAAGCCGGACAGGCCGCCCTGCTGGCGCATGCTGAGCATCTGCTCGCGGCGGCCGGTGAGAATTTTGTGCGGATAGGTCTGGTGGCCAACATCCCAGACCAGGCGGTCTTCCGGGGTGTTGTAGATGTAGTGCAGGGCGATAGTGAGTTCCACTACGCCCAGACCGGCGCCGAAGTGTCCGCCAGTCTGGCCGACACAGTAGAGCAGGTATTCGCGGAGTTCTTTTGCCAGTTCTGGCAGTTGTTTTTCCGACAGGGCGCGCAGTTGGGCCGGTTGGTCGATCTGGTCGAGCAGCGGGGTATGCGGGCGCTGGCGGGGTATCTGGTCGAACATCAAGGGTCCTGAATTCGGGCGTTTTGGGCCTGTCTCCGGCGGGGAGAGGAGTGCGCGCAAGTGGCACTGGGCCCAAAGTATCAATTGCAACTGATAATGGTAGGGGATTGTATGCCCAAGGGCGCCAGATTGCATCCTGTGGGGGCAGGGAGGAGAAACCGGGATCAATGATCCCGGTGAACGATATAGTCCGCCAGCTGCTGCAGTATCTGGGTGTTGCCACCCAGTTGTGCCAGGGCGTCGCTGGCTTCCCGGTGGAGTTCGTCGGCTTTGGCGCGGGCGCCGTCGAGGCCGAGTAGGGATACATAGGTCGGTTTGTTGCGGGCGGCGTCAGCGCCCTGGGTTTTGCCCAGGATCTCGGTGTCGGCGGTGACATCGAGGATGTCGTCCTGTACCTGGAAGGCCAGGCCGATGGCCTCGGCATAGCGGGTGACGGCGGCCAGCTGTTGAGGATCCGCGCCGCCGATCAAGGCGCCGATTCTGGCACTGGCAGAGATAAGGGCACCGGTTTTCAGGCGGTGCATCTGCTTAAGTTGCTCCAGTGACAGCGCCTGGTCCACCGCCGCCAGGTCGATCGCCTGGCCGGCCACCATGCCGCGGGCGCCGGAGGCCTGGGCCAGTTCGCGGATGACCCGAACCTTCAGCTCGGCATCGAGAGGCGCGTCGGCCAGCAATTCAAACGCCTGGGTCTGCAGGGCGTCGCCGGCGAGGATAGCGGTGGCTTCGTCAAACTGGATATGGCAGGTGGCGCGGCCGCGGCGCAGAGCGTCATCGTCCATGGCCGGCAGGTCATCGTGCACCAGAGAGTAAGCGTGTACACACTCCAGCGCGGCGGCTGCCTGGTGGCTATTGTTGGAGGCGGTGTCGCCGCCGAGAGCCTTGGCCGCGGCGTACACCAGTGCCGGGCGCAGGCGCTTGCCGGGGCCCAGGGCGGAATAATTCATGGCGGCAAACAGGGCGTCTGCCGGTGACTGGTCGGCGAGGGCGGCCTTGAGGGTCTGCTCAACCTGCTGGCTGGCGGTCTGCAGGAATATCTTGAGCTTTGCGGGCATGGCCACGGCAGTGGTGGAAGCGCTCACTTACTCCGCATCTCCGGCGAAGTCGTCGGCCGCGTCGAATGGCAGTTCCTGGACCTTGCCGTTTTCTTCCATCAGTACCTTAACCTTCTGCTCGGCGCTGGCCAGCTTCTGCTGGCACTCGCGGGTGAGCTTCACTCCGCGCTCGAAATCCGACAGCGCCTCGTCCAGTGGCAGATCGCCGCTTTCCAGACGCTCAACCAGCTGTTCCAGTTCTTCCAGTGCGCTCTCGAAGGTAGAGGCTTTCTTTTTGGCTGCCATGGGGTCACTTCTCTCTAGGGCCTTGTTCACTGCCGGGCAACCTTAGCCGCTGTAGGTATGGCGGTCAATTGGCGCGCCGCTGGATATCCACAGCCGCGCAAGCCGGGATTTTCAGGAAACCCCGGGGGTTGTGGATAAGGTTACGGCAGGTAGTTCAGCAAATCGCCGCTGGCCCCGTCGGCTTTGACTTCCCGCTCCATCAGAAAGTGCGCCAGGGCTCGCTTCTGACTGTTGCTGAACCCGTAGTTGGGCATTGGCGGTGTCGGGGTGTCAAAGTAATCGGCCAGTTGTTTCAGGGTATATTTGCGGCTCAGGTCCTTGAGCGGCAGTTGCTGGTGGCACTGGGCGCAGTCCCGGCGCTCGTAAATCAATGCACCCTGGCGGGCGGCGTTGCCATCGATGGCCAAGGGCTTTTTCGGCGCGCTGATGGGGGGGCGATTGGGGATAGGCGCATCGCTGTCGCTTAAGGTTCCAGAACCGGGCTGTACCCGGTAAATAGCACCGGCGTAGTCATCGGAAATATAAATATTGCCGCGCACGTCCTCCGCGACATCCACCGGGCGACCGTATACCGTGCTTTTATCCTTGCCGAGAAAACCCCACATAAAATCCTCGGCGTAAATACCGCCATTCTCTCCCCAGTGCAGCGACACTACTTTATAGCCATCTTTCACATCGCGGTTCCAGGAACCGTGCAGGGCAACCAGCGCAGATTCCCGATACTGATCCGGTTGTTCAGGGCTGCGCAGGAAGCGGATACCCAGCGGGGCATTGTGGGCGCTGAACTCGTACACCGGGGGAATCGAATCGGCGATTTTCTGGCGCACCGCGGCATCGGAATTCACCCCGTAATCCGGATCCGGCACTTTCTGGCCATTGGCGTAGGGCCAGCCGTAAAAGCGGTTTTGTTCGACGCGGTTCAATTCGCAGGGCGGGAAGTCGTTGCCGAGCCAGTCGCGGCCGTTATCGGTGGCGTATAGATCGCCGTCTTTCGGCGACCAGTCAAAACCGACACTGTTGCGCAAGCCGGTGGCGTAAATCTGGAAATTGCTGCCGTCCGGCCGGAAACGCATGATGGTTGCGCGCTGGGGGTCTTCCTCTTCACATACGTTGCAGGTAGAGCCACTGGAAAGATACATCCAGCCATCCGGCCCTATGCCCAGGGTTTTGGTCCAGTGGTTGCCGGTATCCCCGAGGTTGCTGACGATTTTCTGATAGCTGCCGGCTATGCGTCCGTCGGAGTGATCAAAGGGAATGCGTCCGACGCCATTGCTCTCGGCGATGTACAGCCAGTCTTCAAACAGCGCCAGACCGTGGGGGCGTTGCAGTCCATCGATGAGAATCCGCTGCCCGTCAGTTTTGCCGTCCCCGTTGCGGTCACTTAACAGCAGGCTGACCTGCCCGAGTTTGGGCTGGGACACCAGCAGATCGCCGTTGCGTGTTATCGCCATAAAGCGTGCGTTGGGGACAGCGTCACTGAAAAGATCCAGCCGATAGCCTGGCGCTACCTGCAATTGACGTTGCACCACCTTGTCATCGGTATTGGCACCGACTAATTGTCCCCAGGGGACATTGATGCCCGGAATCAGACCCGCGACAATCGCTGCTACTAACAGAATCAAGACGATGGCGGCAAATACCACGGTCCGGCCAAAAGTTAGCGCGTTTTTCGACGTAGTTCTCACAATTGCCTTGATCCCGTAACAGAAGTAACTATAGTTAGCCGCTAAATGTCGCACAGTAGTACCAGTTGCGATACGCGCCACCTCCCTCCTGACGTCCCGTCCAGGTGAAATGTGACGACGGTCACATGCTTGTAAGACATCTCTTACAACAACTTCAGCACTTTCCCACTACCCTAATTTTCCCCAGCGACCATAATGTATTTGCAAGGACGGAGAACGGATTGCAACGGCGGCAAGGACAGGTCCCCAAGGAATGGAGACCGCGCTGCCAAGCCTGAAAGGATTTGGGCACCATCCTGTGAGACGCACCGCTTGGGCTGGATTGCCTGAGCGGTGTTTTACGTTTGGGGGTTTGTAAAAGTGCCGTCTCAAATGGCACGGTACCTTCATCGCCTTTGCGCCTCCTTCATCTCTGCTTGTATATACCGCCTGATTTTCACACCCATCTTACTGGATATGCTGTTGCCCATATAAATAGCTTTTCTGCCCTTCACGCCATTCTAGGTTTTCCTGCGCATAGTAATGTTTTAGAAATTGCGTTCAATAGCGTTTCAATCAATGAGATATTACCGTTCCTACAAAGTAGGCGTATAGATGGCAAGGTTGTTACAGAAGAGAGTGGGTGGTTGGGTAAACATATAATTTTTCATCGCAGAATTCGTCGGAAACTACATTTCTGTCTGGTCGTATGGCTCTTTCTGACAGCTTGTGCGAGAGAGCAAGGCGGGGCCTCCGAATTTTCGCTCGATACAAATAGTTTTTCGGTTGATGCGGAAGGAAGAGTTTCGATTGGCGGTGTTCAGATCCTGCTTGGCGTAGACCGGATTGAAGAAATGGAGGCGTTACTTGGTAAGGCTCCACTAACATCTGGGGTAATGAAGTTTTGGCCAAATACGGGGTTATCGGCAGTTGAAAAACACGGCTGCTTGCAATCTATTATGGTTGCATTGCGTCCAACATCTAAGTTGGTCCTGGAGCCTGTAGCAAAAATGGTAGTGATTGAGCCCTTTAAGGGGGATATTGCTGTTGTCGATTTGACGATCGCAGCCGACAGGTCCATCAGGGAGCTAAACGCCGCTTCGGAGATTAAGTTTTCCCAGTTTGGCCCTCATGCTGTTCGTTACAGCATTCCGGGCAGTGATGGAATCAGCGTTTACCTCTATTACGGCGAGTATGAAAACAGCGCGTCGAACTTACAGTTCAGTGTGTCGAAAGATAAGTACGACTGCCGCGCCATTCCCCCTTTCCCAGCCAGCCTTTGATGAGGATTTAACTGGGTTTTGTAGAAGGTATCTGGGCTCAGAAGCCCAGACCCTGTTTTAAGCTTGTGTTTTTAGAGAAGTGCAGCAGGCCGGCCATCAAGTTATCGAGCTGATCATCTTTTACGTTAATAAAAAATCCGAGATCACCTGCACCCTCAACCATGACTAGCTTGCCCGGGGAAAGCCCCTCGCAGAATGTCGAAGAGAAGGAGCCGTCTGTATCTTTGACTCGAATGGATTGAATTTCATCCAGGTTCATGGCGAATTGGCCCTTTCGCCATTCTTTTTTGGTGGTAATACTGACTGTGTTTGTGTTGCTTAAAACGCGAACCCCGGTAATTTCAGCATTGGCGACAAATTTTGCAGCAAAGGTGAGGGTTCCGTCCTCTTGTACGGATAATTTATCGTGATCTTGGAACCCGGATGTCATTTTTAATCCGCCGATACAAAAGCCTCCACCGTATTCAGATTTTGTCAGCAAAGTAGATAAAAGCTGTTGTGCCGCCTGATCGTTTAGCTCAGCCATTTTATTTTTTGTTTGTTCCGTGACCGTATAGCTTGATGCGCAGCCAATCAGAAGCGCTGAAAGTGCTGAGATCATTAGGCAGGTAAGTGAGAATTTAGACAAAATCAGAGTCCCTTTTGAGTTGAAAAGATTTTTTTCATTATGGTTATTTTGCTCCATACCGTAGTTTGGGCGGTTAGAGAGTAAGTAACTTTAGATTAAAAGTAAAAAGGCTAGAAAATACGAGGTGGTGTCTATAAAAATTTATCAACAAATCGTTTAAATCACATCGGGGAGATAAAGGCAGCCTTGTTGCTGTCGGCCTGATTTCTGTGGGTAATAAATAACGATTCGGCGCCGACCTATTTCTAGCTGGTTGAAAAACAGGCGGCGCGTTTGAAGCAGGAATTACATTCGGCTGCGGATTTATGCATCAGTGAGTTCAAGAGCAAATCATTGAGGCTGTAACCGGAGAGTTGGCCAGTTTCCCACTTAGGCGCGTATTTCCTCATTTTTGAGAGCGAGCCGCGGTTAGCTACTTTCCGGGGTTGAAGAAAAGTATCTTTTTTAGACTCAGTCTGGAAAACGTCACAATTCTCCGCTTTAATCAGAGCAAGCCGGTCCAAATAATGTGACCGTGGAGGATGAAGCATTCAGTAATTTATTGCTGTACCCGTTTGTAATGCAACCACCTTTTCATCATTGGTGGTCGAGTCTTCATCGCCCCCGAATTTCGCCGCTTTCCTCCTGCGCTCCCCATTCCCCTGATTTTCTCCGCCGAATTGTCTCCGAAGTTTTCCATACGATTTCCAATGTCCTGAGCCCCACCGGATTGACCGTGGGGCTTTGTTGTTTTTACGGTTCGCAGAAACGGGAGGTGAACGCGTGCAAGCACAAATCCTGAGGTTGAATCTTGCGGGGCAGCCATTGGAATGGCTGAGCTGGGAAGAAGCCGCCTGCCTGTATGTGCGGGAGCTGGTTACCTGGACTCTGGGCGGTGTGGTGCAAACGGTACGCGGCGGTATCAACCGCCAGGGCGAACGCTCTACATTGGAGCTGGCGGCGATTATTGCCTGTGGCGGAGAGCGCATGGGGCGTCCCCGCAATCGCCCACCGCTGAATAATCGCGCCCTGTTTGCCCGCGACCAACACACCTGCCTTTACTGTGGCAGCTGGTTTCCGGTGCGGGAATTGACCCGGGACCATGTGCACCCGGTTTCCAAAGGCGGGCGGGATATCTGGGAAAACGTGGTTACCGCCTGTCGCCGCTGTAACCAGCACAAGGGCAACCGGCTGCTGGAAACCATCGAAATGGACCTTCTGGCACTGCCATTTGTGCCCAATGCGGCGGAGTACCTGGCGCTGACCAACAGCGCGCGGATTCGTGGGGATCAGATGGAATTTCTGCGCGGCCAGTTTTCACGGCCGCGACAGGAAGGCTGGCTGTCTGAGGTTTTACAGCAGGCCAGTTAATACTGGCCTGGTTAGCCGTTATACCGCACTGCGGATCAGCGCACTTAAATAGGTGCAGAAATCGTGCCCCTGATTCTGCAACATCTTCGGGAACATGGAGATGGAGGTCATGCCCGGGAAGGTGTTCACCTCATTGAGATAGATCTCGCCGTCATCGGTGAGGAAGAAATCGATCCGTGACAGGTCTTTCAGCTGCAGGCCGATAAATGCCCGTTTTGAGGCCGCGTGAATCCAGCCCAGCTGCGCATCCGACAGCCCCTCTGCCACCACGTGGGTCTGGGCGCGACTGTTGTCGGCGTACTTCTCTTCATAACTGTAAAAGGTATCCGTGGGTGCACAGACCTCACCCGGAGGCGTAATCACCAGCTCACCCTCGTAGGTGTAGGCGGCAACTTCCAGCTCGCGTACCGTCAGGCACTTTTCCACCAGCACATAGGGCGACAGAGTAAAGGCTTCCTTCAGCGCTTTCTCCAGCTCTTCGGCACTGCTGACCTTGTAGCAGCCCACGGACGAGCCCTGGTTGGAGGCTTTCACAAACACCGCGCCCCAGTTCGTCAGTGCATCCTGCGCCTTGGCGATCTCTTCTGCGTTGTTCGCACACAGAAACTGGTAGGGGGTATTGTCGATGCCCAGCGCCGTCAGCCACAGTTTGGTGGTGATTTTGTTGAAGCAGGTTTTGCTCGCCTCGGCACCGCAACCGTAATAGGGCAGGCCGAGGATCTCCAGCTGCGACTGCAGGTCGCCGGTCTCACCGGGGTAGCCGTGGATCGAGGGGATCACGTAATCCACCGGCTGTGCGCTGCCTGAGGCGCTGTATAGCAGCTTGTCCGAGCGCAGTTCCCGCACCAAGCCGTCGCTATCCAGTAACTGGCCATCGGCGTTCATGGTGACCCGGGTGAGGGCGATATCCTCGGCTTTGGCCAGCTCGCGTTGGATAAAATCGGCAGTACGCAGGGAGACATCGTGCTCACTGCCGCCACCGCCGCAGATCAGCAGGACCTGAATTTTGTTGGGGGCCTTATCGGTCATCGGGCTCTCATCAATTTATTACGGTTGTCTTTTTACTGTTGCCGTTTTTACTACGGTTTGGCCGCCGGTGCCGTCAGTACCTGTGCGCACTGGGTCGGCATTTCGGGCTTCTTCGGCGGTTTTTCCGGCTTCGGTTTTGGTTTTGTCGGCGCCGTACCGTTTAGGATGGCGTAAAACTCATCGCTAAACCACCAGTCGAGCCCGCCTTCGCAGGGCTTGCCCCGTGGCGGCGCCTGCGGTTTACAGCTTTTGTCTTCCGGCGGACAGTTCAGGCGCACATGGAAATGATAGTTGTGTCCCCACCAGGGGCGCACTTTACGCAGCCATTCATTGTCGCTACCGGCGATGTCGCACATCTTCCGCTTTACTGTGGGGTGCACAAAAATGCGCGCTACCCGCGGGTCTTCGGAGGCAATCCGCAAGATGTTGGGGATCCGCGGGTCCCAGTTTTTCTCCAACAGTATATGCTTGCGCTCGTCCGCCATGGGGATAGCCGAGATATTATCCCGCTCCCAGGATGACAGCGGCCGCTCCGCCGCGCGCTCATCCTGGGAAAACCAGATATCCGCATCCAGACCCATCTGGTGGCTTCTGTGACCACTGCTGAATGGCCCGCCGCGCGCCATGGACATATCCCCGATCTGCAATCTGCCGAGCTGGTTTTCTTCCACGGCGTTGGAAAAGTCCTTTAAAAACTCCACCAGGTAGGGATTGCCGTAGTGCCGGTCGCGCCCGGTGCGCACCAGCTGAAACCCTTCACCCCGCAGTGGCATTTCCTCTGCGCCGCTCAGGCAGCCGTTACTGTAGCCGCCGATACTGGCAGGGAGCTGGTTGGAGGGCTTTTTCACGGCCTCCCAGGGGTTTTTGGCGAGGGCGGGAATGGCCACAAGCAGGAGTAGGGTGGTGAATAGCGTTCGTAGATTGGCGTAAACAGGAGACGACATAGTTACTGCGGCTGGTCGGAGTGGGTTTTAGATTTAGTGCCCGTGGAATTATAGAGGTTCCATAACCGAGTTCTGTGGAAGGCGCCGCTTTCGTGGTTTTTCTTTCTCGGCAAGTAGTGTGGCGGCCCTGCTACCGGTAAACCCTTCGCGAGACACGCCGTGAACCCATCCATGGGGGCTCGGCTGCGGCCGTCCTGGCCGCAGACGGTCTCGCGAAGGGTTTCCCGGTATCAGCGCCTTCGCATCTAGGCGAGAAGTAGTTAAGGACTTTAGGGGGTTATTTTTTGGCACCTTGTGACATGCGAAGGGGCGGATGGCCGGGGCTCTCTTGCGAGACCTTCTAAAACAGGGATGTTTTAGAAGAGCCCCCAGGGATGGGTTCACGGCGTGTCTCGCAAGAGAGCACCGGACAGTCGCGCCGCCACTCGGTCATCTACAGGGCGCAAACCCCCAACCTCAGGGCTTTGAAATACTACAGAATTTCCCGACAAGCTCCGATCAAAGCATCCATCTCCTCATCGGTACCAATGCTGATACGCAAGTACTCACTAATCCGTGGCTTGTTGAAGTAGCGCACAATGATGTTCCGCTCGCGTAAGGCCTGGAAAAGTGCCTCGGCTGAAATCTTCGGCGGCTTGGCGAAGATGAAGTTGGCGGTCGAGGGCACGATGTCGAAACCCATTTCGGTCAGCGCAGTACAGGTGCGGTCGCGGGTGGCGATCACCTTGGCGCAGTTATCCGCCAGCCACGCGCGATCCGCAATCGCCGCCGTCGCCACCTTCTGGGCAATACCGTCAATCGGGTAGGAGTTGAACGAGTTCTTCGCCCGGTTCAGCCCCTCAATCAAATGGGCCTGACCCAGCGCATAACCCAGGCGCAGTCCCGCCAGCGCATGGGATTTGGACAGGGTGTGGATAACCAGCAGGTTCGGGTAGCGGTTAATCAGTGGAATGGCACTCTCGCCACCAAAATCGATGTAGGCTTCATCGATCACCACCACCCGCTGCGGATGCATCTGCAGCAACTGCTCGATATCGGCCAGTGGCAGGTAGCGGCCCGTAGGCGCGTTGGGGTTGGGCAGGATTACGCCGCCGGCGTTATCGATGGCGTAATCTTCCACCGCAATGGAAAAGTCGTCCCGCAGCGGCAGGGTGTGCGCCTTGATACCGTAAAACTGGCAGTACACCGGGTAAAAGCTGTAAGTGATATCCGGGAACAGCAGCGGCTCGGGGCGCTGGAAGAAACTGTAAAACGCGTGCGCCAGCACCTCGTCGGAGCCGTTGCCCACAAAGACCTGCTCCGGCGCCAGATCAAACTGCTCGGCGATGGTCTTGCACAGCTGGGTGGATTCCGGGTCCGGGTATAGCCGCAGATGGCTGGCGAGGCCCGGTTCCTGCAACACCGCCTGCGCCTTGGGGGAGGGCGGGTAGGGGCTCTCGTTGGTATTGAGTTTGATCAGCCGCTCGGTGGTTTTCGGCTGCTCGCCGGGGACATAGGGCTGAAGTTTCGCTACCGCGGGGCTCCAGAACGGGTTGCCTGGGTTCTGGTCTCCAGTTTGATCACGCATGCAGTCACTCCTTGTGCCGGGCAGATTGGCTCAGCGGGTGGAGATTTTAGACCCTGAGGGCGCAGACTTCGACGGTTAACTGTGGCTAATTGCACTTAACGACGCTTAACGGAGGGGGCCGCTCTCCTTTATTCGTCGCCTTACACGTCGTCCCCTTCCGGCATCTGCTTATCGGACGCCTTTTTCTTCGCTTTTTTGTCCGCTTTGTCTTTTTTCCCTTCTTCATCCAGCGAAATATCAAACAGCGCCGGCGCGTCCGCGAGGAACTCTTCCTGCGGTACCGGCTTGCGCCAAAGCATGGACTTGAACTTCAGCTCCTTGGAAACCTGGGGGGATTCGCTGAACTCACCGATGTTGCCGATTTCCACCGCAGCGGCAAACCCGAGGAAACACCAGGGCAGCAGTATGGAAGCCGCCAGTCGCCAGTGTGGTGCCAGGTTCAGCGCCAGATAAATGGCGCACCACAGCATGAACGGGATCAGGGCGGCGAGTACCAGAAGGTTCAGCAGCGGCATCACCTGGCTCAGGGAGAAATTGAAATTCAGCAGGGTGCCGAACCACTGCCAGGCGGCGTAGCCCAGTGCCGCTACGGCGGCAATGGACAGGTGGGCGAGGAAGTGGGCCTCGTGCTTCACCACCTTGCCGATAAACGCCCAGGCTGCGGCGTACACCAGTAGTCCGGTGATGGTGTTGGTAAGCACCTCCACCACGGTGGTCCATTCGAACTTGCCGGTAGTGCCGAGGTAGGTCATCCACAGGCTGAATCCCGCCACCAGCAGGCACAGCAGTGTCGCCACCAGCGGCGTTGCCACGCGGTCGAACACGGTTTCCGCCGAATGCAGGGGGACTGCCGGGGCCACGCTCATGTCCGTATCGATAAAGCGCAGGCGGCTCTTGCCGATCTGTATCTCGTCGCCGCTCTCGATCAGGTGTTCGCGGATCGCCGTCGGTTTTACCGACTTGTCGCGGAAGTTGCCCAGCAGGCGAATCCCGTTGAGGCTGTTCAGGTCGCGCAGCAGGTAGCAGCCATCCTCGTCTTTAACAACTTCGGCGTGCACCGGATCGACGTGGGGGTCCTGCACCATTACCGCATTGTCGTAGCAGCGGCCCAGGGTGGCGCGGTCTTCTTCCATGCGGTAACGGGTATCTACCCGGTGGGCACGACTGATTTCTTCGATAATCAGTGCCATTGAATTTCGCTCACAAACTTCTGGGTAAAGGCGCTGGCGGATTCCTGGGTAAACCCGGACAGGGTGAAGTGGCTCACCAGGGCGCGGTTACTCTGGTCCACGGTCAGACTGACGTAAAACACATCGTAGAGCTCCGGGTAATCCTTGTAGCGGCGCACGCAGTAGGAGGTGCGCGCGATCACCGGGTCGCGATTGCCATTGGCTTTGGGGGGCGTTTGCTCCGGCGCGGCTTCGCTCTCAGCGGATTCGGAGTCCTGCTCCTTGCCGTGCCCGTTTCTGGGGTGGATGGTGAACTGCTGTTTGCAGTTGAAATTGGTGACGTCATCTTCGCCGGCGCTGTTGCCCGGGTAAAACCCGCTCATCTCGTCTTCGTAGGCGCTGTAAAAGCGCGCGGAGGAGAGGCTGTCGTCGGATTCCAGCCAGAAGAATTCGTATTCCACCCGCCCGGTATCAAATTCCTCGGAGAGATAAACCACGTCCTGGCCGGTACAACCCTTGGCGATCTGTGTAACTGGCTCGTCATCGTCGTCGCTGGTGTTACCCCAGCACTGCACCGACGGCACTATCTCTCCCACCACCAGGGCATCCCCCAGCGGGCGCAATTTCCAGTCGGCGTCGAGAATCTTGTCGATGATGCGCTGCTGGTTTCTGTGCAGCTGGCGGTTGATGACCGGTTGCAACTCCACCGCGCCGTTACCCTCACCAGCATCCTGTTTGAAGTCCTGCCACAGTGCCACCAGCTTGTTCACCGGTACCAGGAAGCTGATCTGGTTACCCGCGGTGGCCACATTGATACCCACCACCTGGCCATTGCGATTGATTACCGGTCCGCCACTCATGCCGGGGTTGATGGAGCCGGAGAAGTGAATACGGTCGTAAAAGCTGCCGCCGGCAATGCCGTTATAGGTGCCGGGCACAATGGTCATGCCCAGGTCCAGCGGATTGCCCATGGAGACAATGGTCTCGCCCTTGCTGGGGGATTGTGCGGCCAGCTGCAGATGGTCGGCACCGGGTTTGCCCTTTTGGCGCAGAATCGCGAGGTCGTTGATTACGTCCACATCCAGCAACTCAAGGTCGCCTTCCGCGCCGTCGACCGACAGGTATTTCAGCTGGTATTTGTCCGGGTCGTGTACCGCCTCCGATACCACGTGGTAGTTGGTGGCAATCAGCCCATCGGCAGAGATCTGGAACCCGGAGCCCAGCCCTGTTTTGGAGTTGGAAGACTGCTCGATCAGGCGGATCTGGTACAGGCTGCCGCGATAATCGCTGTACAGCTGCTCGTAACTTTGCGCAAGTGCAATATTGGGCGCCAGTGCAGTGCTGGCGAAACACAACAGCAGCGAAGCCAGCAAGTGCGAAAACAGACGCTTAACAAGGTTGGGCATATCGCGGTGCTTATCCATAGCGTGCCAGATGATAAATCCCTGGCCGGTAATAAAAGTTCTGGCGTCAATTAAAGCGAAATTGAACCGCAAATCGGCTGATTAAATTGTGGCCGAAATGACGGCCGATATTACGGGATCGGTCACAGGGCAACAAGCGACCCGCATGTTCTACCCGTCCATTCCACGCTGTCATCGAACACCCTTTATTGACTGTTGAGTGTAGTGAAACCCTTTGTGTCTTGCGCTTTATCTGCTGGGTGTAAGTGATTACTAGCGCGCTTGGTTCCGATTTTTCTGGTCTTGGGGGTGAGGACTGCCTGAAAACACCGCGCGTGTAATGGCGTGTAATGGCTTGTGATCGATGTGTAATGGGGTTCTGCGTAGAGTAGCGCTCAAGGTTGAAGGACACGCGATGCCCGGCCGTCACAGGAGCCGCGGCAAGGTGGATTGCAGACACCCTGTTACCAGTGGGCCGTTAAGGAAGACGGAACACGGCAAGCGATGGATTCGCTTGCCGCACCGGTAACAGCAGAGCGCACTTCGACCAGTTGCCAAAGGATTGGTAGCCGGGGATCTCCGCAGGGTTCCTTAAGCAGGCCTCTTGCAGAAGCCCCCCGGCAATTCAGGAAGACTTCGGCGCAAGCTGAACCGTCAGGCCGGCCCGGTAACCACAGAGCCTAGGAAGCCGGGATTGTGGAAGGGCCTGACAGAGGCACGGATGCCTCATTTCGCTCTTGATAGTGTTGTTGTAACCGTAGATGGCTGGGACCATCTGATTCATACCGGCAGTAAGCATGCTTACTGCCGGTTTTTTTTGTCCGGAATGTGATGGAGTTCCGGCGTACTTTTCTTTTATGCTATAGCGCGTAGCCGAAAGCTCACGGACGGTATAGGGGGTGGCTGCGAGAACCATTAGAGAGCAAACGCGCTTTCCGAGCGGTATCCAGGAAAGCATCAAACTTTGGGATACAACTTAGGGGAATAACATCATGGCCAATATATGTGCCGACAAGCCGACTTTCGTCGCCGACCTGAACGTAAACGATACCTTTGATCTGACCTTGAAGCCGGTCTCTCCGGTAAATGGCGAGGCGCAATACTGGCCGCTGTTCAATGCCGCCAACCCCGGTGAGGAGTTTGGCAACATATTGTTCCAGTTCCGCGGGCAGAACAAATCTATCACTCTGAACATCACCCTGGATACGTCAGAAGTAGAAGGAATCCAGTTCACCAAGACTAATCAGGGTAATTTTGACGGGATTGTTGGATTGAGTCCGGAGTTCAAGCAAGAATTCAATACCAAAGCTAGTAAAGGCAGTGATAAAAATTACTCCGTGTTGCAAGTGACGGCTAAAATTAAGAGCTCTGAGCAGGCTGCTGACGGCAATGATTTTTCGTTCCTGTGGCTGTGCCAAGACATTAACACTGAAATGAACATTGTTTCCGGTGACCCAAAAGCTGCGCTTGATCCACTCTAATTAGCTACAGATAGCAGCTTTAAGATCGATGGATATTTTGGGCTGGGTGCAGAGTCTCTGAAAGGCTGGTAGATTAAACCACTCTGCACTCATGCCCTGATTTAGTAATTGCTCAACATAGTAGTTTACTGAATGCCACTCTTCAGCGAGAGCATAAGCTTGGGCGGCAGAGTACTTGATGTACGTATCTTCTGGATATTTTTGGACTAGTTTGTGAGCTAAAGATATCGCTTTCGATGTGTTGCCTAAATTGGCAAGCGCGAGAATATGTAGCTGTTGCGATTCTAGATCATCTTTTTCGTTTGTCAGGTTTAAAACATCTGTATAGCTTTTCTTTGCTTCGATTATATTGCCTAGTGCCAGTTGAGTTTCGGCGATTTGGCTGGTTACTAGTGCGCTCTCTGGTGTGGTTGAATGCACTTTTTGGTATGTGTTCAGTGCTGCTTTATATTTCCCTTGTAAAAAGTAAATGACACCCAAGTTTGAAGATGTGCGCCAGCTTCGCAGATTTGGAGGTATTGCGGAAATTGCTGATTCTGCAGCTGTTAGGTTGCCGCTTTCGAGCTCGATTACCCCAAGGGCTGCATAGGACGACCAGTGATTAGGGGCTTTGCTGGTGATTCGATTAAGAGTTGAGCGTGCGTCGTCGTAGCTCCCGCTGGAAATTTCATTTAGGGCTTTCAAGTAAAAATTATCCACCGATGGGTTTAACTCGGAGGCTTCATTGGCGTATTTCAGTCCGGCTTGGTAATCACCTTCCCTATAGAAATGACGCGACCTTTCACTTAGTAGTTCTGCAACGGGGAAGTCAGTTTTTTCTAGCTCTGCTATTAATTTATGGTACTTTTCCGGGTAATTCCCTAGTCCGAATATAAAGAGCTTTAGGCGAGCTGATAAGTGCGTGGGTATGTCATAATCTTCTGCTTGATTTATTAGTCGCAAAGCAGATTGAAGATGATCTTCGTGGCCATTAAGAACAAATAGTCGAGCCGCTACATCTACTGCTCCTTGATAAATATAGCTATTACGAGGGTATCGGCTGCTCAATAAGATGAGGTCATTAAGATCATTAACCTCTAAGGCCTTGTTCTCCATACGACCAAGAATGTCTAAATAGCTACTATAGTCCGAGTTTGACATCGCTGTGAGTCTCAGCTCTGCGTGCCGGTAACTGGGGCTAAATAGTTCGATAGCCTCGTTAGTCGTTCGATATTGCGCTTCCTGCTGCTTATTAGTTAAGAAGGTAATATTAGCTTGCTGCTTTACCAATTGGTCTAAAGGGGAAATGAGCTGCAGATCAATATTACATCGAGTCTGCGCACACTCTAATCGTGCATGCAGTGCGCCAGTTACTCCCCTATTTTGTAACGCTTGAAGCTGCGCTTCAAAATCCTGTCCTTCCTTCGGTGTAAAACTCACCAGCGCACTCGCCTTCAACTGTGATACCGAATTCATCAACGCCTGCCGCACCATGGTCCTGGTCAGCGCCTTGGCATTTTCCTCGCCGCGAATCTCGCCATTAATCTCCACCGGCATCACCGCAATGTACTGCGGCTCCAGTCGGGTAATTTCTTTCCAGCTCCAGTAACCCCCGGCACTCAACACCACCGTGGCCGCAATGCCTGTCAGAACGCGCTGCCAGCGCCGGCGGCTTTTGACTTTCTGCTGGGTAAACAAGTCAGTGAGGGTTGCGGTGTAGTCTTCGCTGTCGGCTTCCAGCCCCTGTTTGTGCAGCAACGCAAATCCCTGATACACAATCAGCGCACTCTGCGGGCGCCGTGCCGGATCTTTGGCCAGCAGCTTGTCCAGCAGCACCGCCAGTGGCTCGGGAATCTCTGCCCACGCCTGTTGCGGCGGGGTGTGGGGTTCGCTGGTAATGCGGTTGGCCATGGCCAGGGCGCCGCCTTCGTGTTTTTCAAACGGGCGGCTGCCGCACAGCAATTCATAGGCGATGGTGCCGAGGCTGAACAGGTCACTGCGGGCGTCGAGGGTTTTGCCGAGGATCTGCTCCGGCGACATGGCGGTGATGGTGCCGGCGAGCTGGTTTTCCGCGGTCAGGGTCTGCTCGTCCAGCTGTTGGGATTTGGCGATGCCGAAGTCGGTGATCTTGGCTACCGCTTCACCCTTGCTGTTTTCCGCAATCAGGATGTTGTCGGACTTGAGGTCGCGGTGAATGATGCCGAGGTTGTGGGCCTCACTCAGGCCCTTGCAGATCTGCATCAGCAGGCCGAGTTTCTGCTGCAGGCTGGGGCTGCGCTCGCGCATCCAGGCACGCAGGGTAGTGCCTTCGATATATTCCATCACCAGGGCAATATCGCCGCTGTCACTCTCTTCGCCGCCGAGCACATCGTGCAGGGCGACGATATTGGGGTGGTTGAGCTGGGCTAATAAACGGGCTTCTTGCTGGATGCGTTCGCGGGCGTTCTGGCTGGCGACATCATCCCTGAGCTTTTTGATCGCCACCTGGCGGTGCAGTTTGAGGTCGTCGGCGAGGTAGACAATACCCATGCCGCCGGCACCCAGGGTGCTGTTTATGCGGTAGCGGTCGCTGCCGTTGCCCGGTAACTCCGTGGCGGATTGATTGGTATTGGCGGCACTGGCCTGTTGGCCAGCTTCTGGATCTGCAATATCCATCTGCGTGTTCTTTTTGTTAGAGCCTTGGGAATACCCCGGCCTTCACCCCTGACCGGGGGCGGCGTGCCGGGTTGGCTCTAACCGAGGGTGCCGGTCAAAGGTTCACGCTGGCATCGCCGCTGCTGGCAATCTGGGAATTGCCAGCGGTGCTGTTTTCTATCTTTTCTTTGTTCTTTCCAGCGCCGCCGCAGAGCCCCGGATATTGCTGCCGGAGGTCGTCGAACGCGGGAATATTGCAGATTTTGACAAAGCGCGCGGTGCAATACCAGATGGGGGAGAAACCTTGTTCCAGTGTTTTGCGAATATGGGCCTTGGCGGAGAGGAGGTCGCCGGTGGTGATATACACCTGGGCGCGGGCATAGTTGACGTAAATATCGTCCGGCGCATCCCGGCGAATCCGGATCAGGTTATCCACGGCTTTTTCCGCTTCGCCGAGTTCCGCATAGGCGCGGGCCTGCAGTAGCAGTGCTTCCCAGTCGTCGCGGCCCTGGGTGATTTGCAGGGCGCGCTGGGCAAAGGCGGGTGCCTGTTCCGCCTGCCCCAGTTCGTGGGCGATTTCGGCGCGGTACAGCAGTGGGTCGGCATCGTCCGGGGAGAGGCGGGCGAGGCGATCGAAGCAGCGCTGGGCCTGGCGGTAGTGCTTTTCGATGTAATAACCCTGGCAGAGATTGTACAGGTCCAGCGGACCCAGGCTCTCGGCGCCGACCTCGGTCAGCAAGCGAATGGCTTCCTCGGGTTGGCCCAGGTCCAGCAGGTTGCTCGCCAGTAGCGAGTTGGCATCGCTAAAACCGGTGTAGCGGGTCATGGCTTCCCGCAGTACTTCGTTGGCCGCAGGCATGTCGCCCATCTGGGTCAGCGCCAGTGCCTTCTGGGTCAGATAGACATAACTGGTGCGCAGGGCCAGGGCGTTGTTGATCTCTTCCAATGCCTGCGGGTAGGCGCCACGCCGGTGGTGGTAGAGAGCGCTGAGAAAGTAGTAACTGGCCCTGTCCGGCAGTACCAGTTTCAGGCGTGCGAGCAGCGCTTCTGCGCGGCCCGCGTCGTTCACATGGATTGCCAGCCGCAGTTCGCCGATCAGTAGTTCCGGGGTGTCGGCCAGCGAGGCCGGTGCCTTGCGCAGGAAGCTGGCCAGGCGTTTATCGGCATCTGCTGCGCGGCTGTTGGCTTCGCGATCGATCACCATGGCTGAATAGAGTTCGTACAGCGGCGCAAAGGTCCCCGCGGTTTTTTGCAGTTCCTCCAGCTGGTCCAGCAGGGTTGCCTGGTGTAGCTGGTCACTGCGTTGCTCGTAGATCTCCAGGTAGGTCAGGTAATCCGCATCGCTGATATGGGGTGGCTGGTCGTTGCCTCGTGCCGGGTAGTCCGGCAGCAGGTGGTTGACCTGGTGCAGGGTGCGGCCGCGGCTTTCCAGGCCTTCTTCCACCACTGCCAGGCGGGTACTGCGGCTGGCAATGACCGCGAGGGTGTCGCTGTCGAGCAGTTCCAGCGAGAGCTCGCAGCTAAGCGGATCACAGTCGAACGCCGGCACCAGCAGCAGGTCGGCACTGAGGGATTTGGCCTGGGCGGCCAGCGGTTCACCGCGCAGGCTACGGGATTCCGCAAAGGAGATCAGGTTGAGGCCGCTGCGGTTGGAGAGCCCCTGTTTGAGCGCATTCTGTACGTTGCTCACCAGCAGACGCTGTTCGCGGCTTAACGCTGCTTGCTTGTCGCGGTCCAGCGGTTCCAGTACCGCAATATATTTACTCGCGGCGGGCGCGCTGCTTTTCGAGAGCAGGTCGCTGTTGAACAGGGCAAGGGTGGCGGCTGCGAGAAGGCCGGCGGCAAGGGTGCCGAGGGCAATGTGTCGCAACAGGCGTGGACGATGGCTGCCCTGCTGGTAAAAGCTTTCCGCGGTGACCGTTGCGGTGATTGTGTGGGTGCGGGTAAAGCTGCCGCTGCCCTGGATCGCGAGCAGCTGCTGGTCGAGTTCGGCGGCGACCGCGGCGGCATTGATGGGGCGCTGCTCCGGCTGTTTGGCCAGTAGCTGGTCGAGCAGCGCGCAGAGTGCCGGCGGGAGCTCCGGTGCCAGCTTGGACGCTGGTGGATGGGGATGTTTGACGATGCGGTCGACGGTGACATAGGGGCTGCTGTTGTCGCCGAAGGGGTTCTGGTCGCACAGCAGGCGGTAGGCCACGACCCCCAGGGCAAACAGGTCGCTGCGGTTGTCCAGGGGCTTGCCCTGGGCCTGTTCCGGCGACATAGCGCCCCAGCTGCCGGCCACGTGCTGCTCGCGGGTCAGGTCGCTGTCTTCCTGCAGGTTTTTGGCGATGCCGAAATCGGTAATCTTGATGGTGCCGCTGCTATCCACCAGGATATTTTCTGCTTTCAGGTCCCGGTGAATGATACCGGCGCTGTGGGCGCGGGTGAGGCCGGCACAGATCTGCTTCAGCAGCTGTAACTTCTGCACCAGATCCGGGGAACGCTCCCGTTGCCAGCGCTGCAGGTTGCAGCCATCCACATACTCCATCACCAGCGCAATGTCGTTTTCGCCCTCGACCACATCGTAGAGCTGAACAATATTGTTGTGATTGAGTTGTGCCAGCAGCAGCGCCTCGCGACGAATGCGCTCACTGGCATTGCTGCTGTTGGGGTTGCGGAGCAGCTTTTTGATCGCCACCTGGCGATTCAGGCGTTCGTCGGTTGCCAGGTAAACCACGCCCATACCGCCGGAGCCGAGGCGGGCGGTAGCGTGATAGCGGCCGATATAAAAAGGTAACTGCTCTGTTTGCATGCTTCTGACTGCGGTAAAAAACTACGGGTTAACCGCCGTCCGTGGTTTTGGGCCCACTCCCTGTGGGCGCTGAACATTAATCCAGCCGTGGCTCAAACGGGTTCGGGTACTTCTGAGCCGGTGGTCGTATTGATAATAGGGTGTTCGTCACTGGTGGCTTCCAGGACTTCTTTCTGCGACCCCTTGAAGATATCCAGCTGGTTGCACCCGAGGCGCATTTCATAGGCGCGGCGCTCTACCAGGCGTGATGTGTCGATGGCGTCCGGCAGACTGTCGGCAATCTGTTTGCGCGCGCGGAATATCTGGGTGTTCAGATGGTTGACGGTAATGCCCAGCTCGCGGGTGGCGAGGTCAATGGCGACCCAGCCCTGGTCGGAGTGGTCGACTTTGCGCTGAATATCGCGGATGCGGGCGCGGGCCAGGTAGAGCAATAAATAATTGTGGGTGCGCGCCGCCAGGTCGAGCTTCATGTCGTCTTTGGCCAGCTGCAGCTGTATGTGTTCTTCGTGATGGCTGACGCTAAAGCGCAGGCGGAAATCCGAGACACAGAGGTTGTTGATCGACAGCTCGGTGGTGGTGCTCTGGCTATTGCCGAGGAACAGCTCCCAGCTGTTGTGGGCGCAGTCGATGCGGCTGCCGTGGTTGACGACTCTCGCGCTTTCGCTGTTTTCCGCACTCTCCAGCAGTTCGTAAATCCATACGCCGTTGATGGGATTGAAGTGCAGGCTGGCGATGGGGTCGTGCTCATCGGGTAGCAGGTGATAGGACTCCAGAGGCTGGCTTTCACCGCTCTCGATGTCGATCAGCAGGTTTTCCGGTGGGTCCAGGTTTTCCATTCGCCACACCGGGTTGTTGGCGCGGCCGAAGGTAATTTTGTCGCCCACTTGCAGCTGCTGATTTTTGGCGGGGATCAGTTGCTGGCCATTGACCCAGGTGCCATTGCGGCTGAGGTCGCGAATAACCCAGTGGCTGCCGGTCCATTGAATGGCGGCGTGAATACCGGAAATTTCCGGCAGAGTGATGCGCGTGTCGGCGACACCCTGGCGGCGACCCACAGTGTGGTGTGCCATCAGGTAAACCGGTTGATCCCGGTCAGGATGTTGCAAGCAGGCCATGTTCAGTCCCTTCCCCAAATAAGACCACATCGCAGTGACACAGTGAGCCCGCAACATTTCGGCTTTGTGTGCGTGTGGAAATGATCAAGACAGGGCGGCCGGATTGCTTCTCGCCGAGCACAGCCTTGTGCACGGCCAATGCGGCAGTGGTCCGTATAGCAATACGGGTCTCTGCCAGGGGCCAATTGTTTTTACCGGGTTACGGTCGCGGGGGCCGAGTGGTTCAAGCATGTTCCGGAGGGGAGATACGTGACGCACTTCTCATCTTTTTCTGCCGCGACAACGCAAAGCGCCGCTGTCTTGAGTCAGTGAACGCTTACTGATAGGCGCGCGTCCACTTTAGTGTTGTTGCCCCATTTATACCCGACTGCGGCCCGATTGCAATGATTGGATGCGAATTGTTAGCAACGGGCGAACAGCTTGTACCGGCGTCTCGGTCAAGCTTGATTCCGGGTTGTATTTCGGTGCTTGAAAGGGGGCTTATTGGTACTCCCTCCCTATTTCGGCTCGTCCTGTTCCGGCAGGTTGCGGGTGTCCTTGCGGTCGAGATCTCCTACGTCCAGTACCGGGGAGGCGTCGATATGTTCCGCATCCATCATCAGTGCCACCCGTTGCAGGGACGAGATGATCATGGATTGTTCCCACTCCCGCAGGTCGCGGAACTGTTTGACGAAGTGCTCCTGTAGCGGGGTGGGGGCGTCGCGAATGATGTCTGCGCCTTTATCGGTCAGGTAGGCGTGCACCTTGCGCTTGTCTTCGATGGAGCGCTCCCGATACACCAGCCCGCGCTTTTCCAGGCGGTCGAGGATGGTGGTAACAGTGGCCTGGCTGAGGCTGATTTCTTTTGCCAGGGCGCCAATGGTGACCTGACCCTGCTCACGGATAGCCTGCAGCAGCAGTAGCTGCGGTGCGGTCAGCCCGGCGGTCTTCACCAGCTGCTTGGAGTGCAGGTCGGTGGCGCGGATCAATCGGCGCAGGGTGATCAGTACTTCTTCAATTTTGTCCATCAGCAGCAGGCTCTTGAAATCAGGGTGGCAGGCGCGGCGGCTTGTTTGCCCGCGCCCGACTTTAGGTCCTGCGGCGCTTTTGTCAATTGCCTGCCCGCCCTGAGTCACATTTTCGTTCACCTCCGTGCCAATTCGCGACTTTTCTCCGGGTGCCTCTGCCCGTGACCCGGTGCGGCCATGGGCTTCCCTGTGGCCCCCGTGTTTACTGGGCTCGGCGTAATCCTGCGTGTCGTTTTCGGGGTCGAAACTGGTCGCGTTCTGATCAAATTGCATGAGGCTTGGCCTTGCGCCCTCGATAATGTTTAGAGTACGATGTATTTAAATATTTAGAGCAGTAAATAATTTTTTAAAGAAAAGGTCAAATTTCAAGCGAAAATAAGTGGTGATGACGTAATGTCGCGTTTTCACAGCTTTTTTACATTCATTTGATATAGATCTAACAATTTGATGACTAAAGGTATTGGTTTGAGCGCGACAAGCGAACAGAAAGAAGACGACTCAATCGACGACAAGGTAAAGCTGGCGCAGCCGGCCAGTGCGCCCGAACAGGGTGCGCAAGTGCTGCTGCGCCGCCCGGTGAGCGAAGACGGTGCCGCAGTGCACCAGCTGATCGGTGCCTGCCCGCCCCTGGATACCAACTCCCTCTATTGCAACCTGCTGCAGGCCAGCCACTTCTCAGCCACCAGCGTGGCGGCGGAACTGGATGGCGAGCTGGTGGGTTTTATCTCCGGTTACCGGATTCCCGAGCGCCCCGACACCCTGTTTGTATGGCAGGTGGCGGTGGCCGAAGCGGGGCGCGGTATGGGCCTTGCCGGCCGCATGCTGCGCGAAATCCTCGGCCGCCCGGCCTGTGGAGCGGTCACCCACCTGGAAACCACCATTACTCCGGACAACGACGCCTCCTGGGCGCTGTTCCGCAGTCTGGCGCGCAAGCTGGACGCTGGTTGTGTGGATTCGGTGATGTTTGACCGCGAGCGCCACTTCAAGGGTGCCCACGACAGTGAAATGTTGCTGCGTATAGGTCCTTTCACCGCGGCCGCGGCCGAACCCGTTGCCGAGACGGCTGCAGCTGCAGTTGGCTGAGCGCGCGGTACCGGTTTTGCGGCCTGTTTTGTGTTTCTCCTTTTACTTATTTAAATCAACCATTCAATAAGGGTGGCCTGTATGAAAATTTTTGACGAAATCGAATCTGAAGTAATGAGCTATGCCCGCGCTTTCCCGCGGATTTTCAACAAGGCGCAGGGCGAGTACCTGTACGACGAAGACGGTAACCAGTACCTGGATTTCCTCGCCGGCGCCGGCACCCTGAACTACGGCCACAACAACCCGGTGTTCAAGGAAGCGCTGCTGGAATACATCCAGCAGGATGGCATTACCCACGGCCTCGACCTGCACACCAAGGCCAAGGGCCAATTCCTGGAGGCCTTTTCCGAGAAAATCCTGAAGCCGCGGAACATGAGCTACATCATGCAGTTCACTGGTCCGACCGGCACCAACGCGGTTGAGGCTGCGCTGAAAATCGCGCGCAAATACAAAGGCCGCGAGAACATCATTTCCTTCACCAACGGTTTCCATGGCTGCAGCATGGGCGCGCTGGCGGCTACCGGTAACTCTCATCACCGAGGTGCGTCCGGTGTCAGCATGAGCGGCGTATCGCGCATGCCTTACGAAAATTATCTGGGTGACGATATCGATACCACAGCCTACCTGGATAAAGTCCTGAGCGACTCTTCCAGTGGTATCGATCATCCCGCTGCGGTACTGGTGGAAACCGTACAGGGCGAGGGCGGGATCAACGCCGCCAGCGTCGAGTGGCTGCGCAATTTGCAGGAAGTGTGTAAACGACACGATGTACTGTTGATCGTGGATGACATTCAGGCGGGCTGCGGTCGTACCGGCAGCTACTTCAGCTTTGAAGAAGCGGGCATCAAGCCGGATATCGTGACGCTGTCCAAATCCCTGAGTGGTTACGGCCTGCCGTTCGCGGTTGTGCTGATGAAACCGGAACTGGACCAGTGGAAGCCCGGTGAGCACAACGGCACTTTCCGCGGCAACAACCTGGCGTTCGTTACTGCCACTGCGGCCATCAACCACTACTGGAGCGACGACAAGTTCGCGAAGGAAGTGCTGCGCAAGGGCGACTACATAGAGCAGCGCCTTTCCACCATCGTTGAGAAATACGGTGACGGCAACATGACCACCCGCGGCCGCGGCATGTTCCGTGGTCTCAACTGCGTCAGCGGTGAACTGGCGGACAAGATCACTACCGAAGCCTTCCGCAATGGCCTGGTGATTGAAACCAGCGGTGCCGACGACCACGTGGTGAAAACCCTGTGCCCGCTGACCATCAGCGACGAGAACCTGACCAAGGCGCTGGATATTGTGGAAGCGGCCGTGGCCAAAGTGCTGAAGGGCCAGGATGTCCCGGAAGAGCACGATTTCTTCGCGGACGAGAGTGACGCGGAATCCGCAGAAAAAGTATTGGCGGGTGCGGCCTGAAACCGGCCGCCGCTTTTCAATACGAAATAGTCAAAGCCAAATTTTTCAAGACCAGAACACGAATTTAGAAAGAGTTAGTAAAAGCAATGATCGTTAGAAAACTGCAAGAAGCCGAAAAAACCGACCGTCGTATTGTTTCCGAAGGCTGGGAGAGCACCCGACTGCTGTTGAAGAATGACAACATGGGCTTTTCCTTCCATATCACCACTATCTATGAAGGGGCAGATCTGCACCTGCACTACCAGAACCACCTGGAATCGGTGTACTGCATTTCCGGTGAAGGTTCGGTGATGGCGGAGGCTGACGGTGTGGTGCACGAAATCACCCCGGGCACCATCTACATCCTGGACAAAAACGATAAGCACGTACTCAAGGCCAAATCCGAAATGAAAATGGCCTGCGTTTTCAACCCGCCGCTGCACGGCAAGGAAGTGCACAACGCAGAAGGCGCCTACGAGCTGGATGCGGAAACGGTACAGGACGAAAAATAATCCGGCCGAGCGCAGCAGTAACACGATGTACGAAGCAGCCATTTACAACAGGGCGGCAGAGTTCTGGGGCACCAGTCGCAAATATTTTGCGGGTGCCTCACATCTGAAACTCGAAAACGGTCAACGCAAGGATCCCATGAAGACCCATACGGTAGAAAAAATTGGCGGTACGTCCATGAGTGACTACCGCGCAGTACGTGACAACATCATTCTGAAAAACGGCAGGGCAAAAACCGAAGGACTGTACCAGCGTGTATTTGTGGTTTCTGCCTACGGTGGCATTACCGACATGCTGCTGGAGCACAAGAAATCCGGTCGCCCAGGGGTATTTGCCCTGTTTGCCGGCGCTGATGATGAGCGCGAGTGGTCCGATGCGGTGGCCGGTCTGCGCAAGCAGATGGAAGAAATTAACGCATCGCTGTTTACCGACCAGGTAATGCTGGCCAAGGCCAACCGTTTTATTGGCGAGCGCCTGGATGATGCCGCCAACTGCCTCGGTGACCTGGAGCGGGTGTGCCAGCACGGCCACTTTGCCCTGGAAGGGCACCTGGATGTGGTCAGCGAAATGCTGGCCAGCCTGGGCGAAGCCCACAGTGCCTGGAACACGGTGCAGCTGTTGAAGCAGGAAGGCATCAATGCGCGCTTTGTCGATCTCACCGGTTGGCGCGATGGCGAACACATGACCCTGGACGAGCGCATCGAGCGTGCCTTTGCCGATGTGGATTTTGCCAGCGAACTGCCGATTGCCACCGGTTATGCCCACACCGCCGACGGTCTGATGAAGACCTTTGCGCGCGGTTACAGTGAAATGACCTTCAGTCGCATCGCAGTAAAAACCGGTGCCAGTGAAGCGATTATTCACAAGGAGTACCACCTGAGCAGTGCCGATCCGAGCCTTGTAGGCGAGGAGCAGGCAGTGCCCATCGGCCGCACCAACTACGATGTGGCGGACCAGCTTGCCAACCTGGGTATGGAAGCCATCCACCCGCGCGCGGCAAAAGGATTGCGCCAGCAGGAGATTCCCCTGCGGGTGATGAATACCTTTGAGCCCGAGCACCGCGGTACCCTGGTAACGGGCGACTATGTAAGCGACACACCGCAGGTAGAAATCATCGCGGGGCGTAAAAACATCTATGCTGTTGAATGTTTCGATCAGGACATGATGGGCAGCATGACCAGTTACGACCGGGCGATCAACGAAATCATCGCGCGCTTCAAGGGCAGCGTGGTGACCAAGGATACCAACGCCAATACCATTACCCACTATTTGGGTAACAACCTGAAAACCGTCAAGCGGATCAAGAGCGCGATTGGCGAGCTGTTCCCCGACTGTGACATTCAGGTGCGCAAGGTGGCGGTGGTTTCCGCGATTGGCAGCGACATGAAAACTTCCGGCATGCTGTCCCGTGCCGTGAGTGCGCTGGCCAACTCCTCGATCAGTATCCTCGCGGTGCACCAGTCCATGCGCCAGGTGGACATGCAGTTTGTGGTCGATGAAAGCGACTACGAAAGTGCGGTCAAAAGCCTGCACGCGGCACTGGTGGAAGTGCACGAGCATGGCGACGCCATATGCGCAGCCTGATGCCTGCCAGGATGTTCCGACTGCCGCCAGCCCTGCTGGCGGCAGTGTTACTTGTGGCGGTCGCATTTTCGGTGATCACTGGTCCGGTAAATGCACAGGACGATGCAACCGTAGCGCCACCGGTGATTACGGAAAAAGAGAAAGCAGAAAATAAAGAAAAGCTGGCAGAGCTGGAAAAGCTCTCCGATGCGGCGGACAAGCTGGAAAAGCCACTTTATTCGCCCTTCATCGAACGCTATGTGCTGGATGAATTGAAACAGCTGCGGGTGGATATGGCCGCGCAGAAAGTCTCTCTCACCGAAAACATTGTCGACCGACAATTGAGCGCCGCCGACAAGGCCATCACCTACGCGACCGACACCATCACCTATTTCTTCTACCTGATTGCCGGCTTCAGCTCCCTGTTGGTGATCATGGGCTGGACCTCTATTCGCGATGTGAAAGAAAAGGTGCACACCCTCGCCAATCAGGAAATTTCCAGCCTGGTAGAGCAGTACGAAGAGCGCTTGCGCAGCATCGAAGAACAGCTGTCGGAAAAAACCCAGCACATCGAAAACAACCGCGACGAAATCGAATTGACCCAGGAAATTCACTCGCTGTGGTTGCGTGCCGGTCGCGAACAGACCCCCAGCGGCAAAATTGCGGTTTACGACCAGATCCTGAAGTTGCGCAAGGACGACGGCGAAGCGCTGACCTACAAGGCGGATGCGGTACTGGAACTGGACGAACCCCAGTGGGCCATCAATCTGTGCCTGCAGGCGCTGCAGATCGACAACGAAAACGGCAACGCATACTACCAGCTGGCTTGCGCCTATGCCTATTTAGAGCAGTGGGAAGAGTCCATCGACTACCTGAAGAAAGCCCTGGATATTTCCTCGGCCTACCGCGATGAAGCGCTGGAAGACTCCGCATTTGATGGCCTGTACAACTCGGCAGAATTTACCGCACTGATGGGTATCCAGCCCGATGGCGCCACGCCTACACCAGGTAAACACTAAGCCCATTGCGATTGATAGATTTCATAAAAAGCATCGTTGTAGAAAACCAATAACGCATTAAAACAATATTTAGGGGGAGTATCCGTGCTGATCAGTTTCCTGTTTTTTCTGGCTTTGTTTGCCGCCGTAGGCATCAGCTCCTACCGTAAAAGCCGCGGTACCAAAGAAGACTACTACCTCGCCAGCCAGGATATTTCGCCCATGCTGGTAGGCCTCTCAGCGGTGGCCACCAATAACAGCGGTTACATGTTTATCGGGGTTATCGGTTACACCTACGCTACAGGCCTGGCTTCCATCTGGCTGATGCTGGGCTGGATTCTGGGGGATTTTCTCGGCTCCCTGTGGATCCATAAAAATCTGCGACAGGCGGCAAAACACAGCGGTGAATCCAGTTACGCCGGTGTGCTGGCCTGCTGGCAGGGCACCCGTTTCGGTGCCTGGCAGAAGCTTGCCGGTATTCTCTCCTTATTATTTCTCCTCGCCTATGCCAGCGCGCAGCTGGTTGCCGGCAGTAAGGCGCTGTATGTGGTACTGGACCTGCCGATCTGGAGCGGGGCGGTCATCGGTGGCGTCATTGTTGCGGCCTATTGCCTTGCCGGCGGTATCCGTGCGTCCATCTGGACCGATGCGGCGCAGTCACTGGTGATGGTGGTGGCCATGGGCATACTGTTGTATGTGGCCACGCAATCTGTCGGAGGCCTGGGGGCCGCCTGGCAACAGATGGGGGAGGTCGAGGGCTTCCTGAACTGGTATCCACAGGACTTGCTGTTACCGGGGGTTGCCGGCGGCGTGCTGTTTGCGCTGAGCTGGCTGTTTGCCGGCATTTCTGTTGTCGGCCAGCCCCATGTGATGGTGCGCTTTATGGCCCTGAATGATTCCGGGCGCATGATCCAGGCGCGCTGCTGGTATTACCTCTGGTTCACGATTTTCTATTTCATGGCCACGGGTGTGGGCATGTTGTCGCGCATTCTGTTGAACGATCCCGGTACCTTTGACGCGGAGCTGGCGCTACCGATGATGGCGATGGAATTATTGTCGCCGGTGTTGGTGGGTTTGATTCTTGCGGGGATTTTTGCGGCCACCATGTCGACGGCGGATTCGCTGGTACTCAGCTGCTCCGCGGCCCTTACCCATGACCTCCTGCCGCAACGCACGGAAAACACGCGCCTGCTGAAAATCGCTACGCTGGGTATAACGACCGCAGCGGTCGCCTGGGCGCTGTTAAACAAGCAGAGCGTGTTCAGCCTGGTGGTGATGAGCTGGTCCGCCCTGGCTTCGGCCTTTGCGCCGCTACTGATGGTGTTGGCCGCCGGCGGCAAACCTTCTCAGAAGCTGGCGATTGTGATGAGTGTACTGGGACTTGCCACCGCGCTGATCTGGCGCTGGCTGGGTTGGCATGCACATATTTACGAGGGCATGCCCGGGATTCTTATGGGACTCGTGGTCTACGCCGTGGGGCATTTTTTGGCTCGCGAGCCCGTGAGTCGCGCAGTGAATGCCTGAATACAAGAAACCCGGCACTAGGACCGGGTTTCTCGTCCATCCTGTGAGACGGAAAGTGGTTTGGACGGAAGGTTACTGACGGATACCTTCCACATCCAGAATCATTTCAACGGTCTGGGAAGCCGGGCCCAGGTCGTAATCGATGCCGAAGTCTTTCAGCTTGAACTCGGTCTTGCCGGTGAAGCCCTGACGGTAGCCGCCCCAGGGGTCCTTGCCGCCACCGATTTCGGTCACGTCGATGGTGATCGGCTTGGTTACACCGTGCAGTGTCAGGTCGCCTTTCAGCAGTGCTTTGCCGTCGCCATTGGCTTCAAACGCGGTGCTTTTGAAGGTGGCGGTAGGGAACTTGTCCACGTTCAGGAAATCTTTGCCGCGCAGGTGCTTGTCGCGCTCCGCGTGGTTGCTGTTCAGGCTGGTGGTGTCCACGGTGACCTGCACGGAAGAGGCTTCCGGCTTGGCTTCATCGTAAACAAAGTTGCCATCGAATTTGTCGAAACGGCCGTACAGCCAGCTGTAACCCAGGTGCTTGATGCGGAACTGGACAAACGCGTGGGCGCCTTTGGTGTCGAATTTGTAGTCCGCTGCCTGGGCAGCAGTAGCGCCGATCAGGGAGGCGAACAACAGAACTGCGAGCTTTTTCATAATCTCTTCCTGCGAGTGGGTTAAAATTTTCGGTTAAAACTTGAGCTAATTTGTTCGCGGGCCGAGGCCCAGCATTTTTTTCAGGGTGCTATCCCGATTGACGAAGTGGTGCTTGAAAGCCGCAAGGCCATGCAATAACACCAGACCCATCAAACTCCACGCCAGCCACTTGTGGATAAGTCCAGCCACATCTTCCTGGTTCTCCAGCCCATCGAGGGTCGCCGGGACACTGAACCAGTTGAACACCTCGATCGCGCGTCCATCCGCAGTACTGATCAGATAGCCGGAAACTGAAATCGCCAGCAGCAGCCCATAAATGATCCAGTGGGCTGCACCGGCAGCCCGTTGCTGCCAGCGCGGGGCCGGTTCCGGCGACGGGTTCACATTCAGCCAGCGCCACAGTAAGCGGAGCAACAACAGGATTAACAGCAGGATACCCACTGACTTGTGGATATCCGGCCCCTGGCGATACCAGGGCTCGTAATAAGACAACCCGCGCATCCACCAGCCAAGGGCAAACATACCGATGATGGCGGGTGCCATCAGCCAGTGGAAGGCGACGGCGATCCAGCCGTAATGGGATTCACTGTTGCGGGTCTGCACTTCGGACTCCGTCGGTGTCTGCCAGGGGGTGCCCAGGGGTTGTCGAATGGCAGGCATTATAAAAATTTTATGGCGCGGTAATAGCGCAAAAAGCCGGCGCTATTTTTCGAAAAAATCGCACAGGATGCAATTACTACAGGCTATGGGCCGGAAAGGTGTAGGGGAAGGCATAGGGGAAGGCATAGGGGAAGCAGAGAGGAAAGCTGGAGATGTAAGGCGTCAGTGATGGCTGGCGTGCTGGCGCTCGGCGGCGTTGAGGACTTTGCCCAACAGGCTGGGGTCCAGCTGGCTGCGATCGCTGAGCTGGTGGGTCAACCAGTTCAGGTCGTGGGGTTGTTGGTCGCTCTCCTTGCCGTTTTCCATCGCGATCTGTTCCAGTTGCCAGATGACATCCAACAGCAGATCGGGAGCCAGGGCCTGTTCCTCGTCCTCGGTGAACAGGTGATTTTCCAGGCGATCCAGGTCCCGGCGTTTGACCACCAGCTCGGCGTAGTTGGGATACCAGCGACTGCTGAAGGGTTCGGGACGGCGGCTGAAATCGAAGGTGATGCGCAGGCGGTTGCCGTCGCTATCTTGCAGAACCGGCGTGTCGTTCTCTTCCGCGGGTAGTGCGGGGTGGTGGCGCAGTATGCCGACGATGGCACGCCAGTCGCTGCTGTGTTCCGGGCAGAGGCGCAGGGGGTGTTCGAGTTCGGTGTTGGGGGCGCCGGGTCGGTCGATGTAGGCGAGTTGCTGGCCGGGGCGGTACCAGTAGAGGTCCAGTTTGTGTTCCGCGGCCAGGCGGGCGAGGTCGTCGCTGGTGAGGGGTTCTTCAGACAGGGCGCTGAGGTGGTCGACGGCCTGCTGTACGCTGAGCCAGCGCCGCATATGGAAGGGTTTACTACCTGATTTCCCCGTTTTACTACTAGCCGCCGCTGCCATTGTTGCTTTGCTTCCCTATCGAGTTTTTACCCATAAAAGGTTAGCAGCTGGCGGTGAATTTGGTGGACTTCTGGACGTTGGATACAAGTGAACTGTTGTAGCAGGATATGTGGCGGCGATGCTACCGGGTAGGCCCCTGCGAGACACGCCGTGAACCCATCCATGGGGGCTCTTCTGCGAGGTCCCTCTCGCAGAAGGTCTCGCAGGGGCCTACCCGGTATCATCGCCTTCGCGTCGAAGTCATGTAGTTTTTTATAACCACCCTTTCTTCTTGAAATACAAATAGGGCGCCATTCCCGCCATCAGCATCAGGCCCAGCGCCCAGGGGTAGCCAAGCAACCATTGCAACTCCGGCATATGGTCGAAGTTCATGCCATAGATACTGGCGACCATGGTGGGGGGCAGGAAGACTACGGCGGCGATGGAGAAGATTTTGATGATCTTGTTCTGTTCGATACTGATAAAGCCCTGGGTAGAGTCCATCAGGAAGTTGATCTTTTCGAACAGGAAGGTGGTGTGGGACATCAGGGTGTCGATGTCGCGCAGTATGCCCCAGCAGGTTTCGCGCAGTTCCGGGTCGTCTTTCAGGTGGCGCTGGAGGAAGGCGATGGAGCGCTGGGTGTCCATCAGGCAGAGGCGGATTTTTCCGTTGGAGTCTTCCAGTTTGGCGAGGTGGTCGATGGCTTCTTCCAGGTCGGCTTCTTCATCTTCCAGTACCAGATGGCTGACTTCGCCCAGTTTCAGGTAGTTGTCTTCCAGGGCGTCGGCGAGGTTTTCGACTTTCTGATCGAACAGCAGGGTCAGCAGCTCCTGGGCGTTGTGGGCTTCGACCTGGTTGCGGCGGGCGCGCATGCGCAGCAGGCGGAAGTCGGCCAGTTCGCTTTCGCGCACGGTGATGAGCCGCTGGGGCTGGAGGATGAAGGCGACGGTGGCGGTGTCGTGACGGCCTTCGCTCTGGGTGAGGTAGAGGGAGTGCACGTGGATGCCGGCGGCGTCCACAAAAAAGCGGGCGGAGGATTCCAGTTCTTCGACGTCTTCGGATTCGGGCAGCTCGGTGCGCAGTAGCTGTTCCAGCAGGTCGCGCTCGTTTTCTTCCGGGTCCTGCAGGTCGATCCAGGCCGAGTCGGAGAGGTCCTGGCTGCGGTAATCGCTACCGGCGTAGGTTTCTTTTATTTTGCCGCGCTGGATTTCAAACAGTCTCAGCATTACCGCTTCCTTGATCTGGGGTTTTGCCGAGGCGATGGCCCCGGGGAGTCTGGGGCATGGTGTCAGTGTGCTGGCAACAAATCAATTGCCGCCACGCTCCGGTGGCGGCTTGGATGAAGATTTTAGCCTACAGCCACATGGGCAGTTGCGCGCGAATCTGCTCGGTATCGCAGGTGGTCAGGTTTTTGCGGGACTCGCCGGCGATGGTGGCCAGGCAGGGGGAAGACATGGACTGCCGCAGGCTGCCGGCCATGGAGGGTTCCGCGACAATATACAGACGGTCGAAGCGACCCTGCTGCCGCCCCTGTTCCAGGGTGTGGGCGATATCGCGGGCGAATTTTTGTGCGCCCTGTTTGCGCAGGTTGGTGGGCTCCGACATGGCGTGGCGGCCGAGGCCGTTGCTGTCGAAGGCTCTGCCGGGGGCGTCGCTGAGCAGCTCCTGCCCTTTCATGCGGCCTTCCGGGTAAACAAGGGATTCTATTTCGTTGAGTGTGCCCGCGCGTTTTTCCGCCTCAAACACGCGTGCGTGAGTATGGTTGGCTACCAGAACCCAGGCTTTTGACATGGTCGTTTACCTCTGTTTTTTCTGCGTATTACCGCATGGGGTTTACCACTGAATGGTAGGCCGGAAGCAGTCGTGTTCCTAGGCGATACACGGCTCGCACTTGGGTTGCGGCTCACTATCATTGCTGCAAAGCACAGAGTTTATCGCCGGGTTTGTCGCCAGGCGTAAGGTTTGCAGTGGGAGGTGTGAGATGAAAGTCGAACAAGCCATGCACCGGGGAGTCACCTGGTGCTCACCGGATACGCCGCTGCAGGAAGTAGCACAGTTGCTGCGGGATCACGATGTGGGCGCCATTCCGGTGGGCGAAAATGACCGGCTGATCGGAATGGTCACAGACCGGGATATAGCCTGCCGTGCGGTGGCCGAGGGCTGGGACCTGCGCAATAAATGCGCCCGCGACGTGATGACAGAAAACATTGAATACTGCTACGCCGATGAAAATATGGAGCAGGCGATCGAGCACATGGAGCATATGCAGATCCGCCGCTTGCCGGTGGTGGATGGGGCACGGCGCATGGTGGGTATGTTGAGTATGGGAGATATTTCCCATTCTGTGAACGACGACAGCTGTCACCGCTACGCCGCGGCCGTTTCCGCCCATCACTAGGGCGGGAGCCGACCGCTAAAAAAGTGCATCCTTGCACTCTCAAACGCCAGCCGGTGGGCGTATAACACCGGCTTGTCCCTGGGTTTAGAGATGCGGTTTAACCCGATGGAAAGCGCGTCCATGCGCTGCGTACTCGAAGCGCGCGTTTGGCGTCCGCCTGTGAAACCGGGCGCCTGCGCAGTCGAAACCTTGTCCTTACTTGGTTAGCTATCTGGCTATTTACTTGCCTATTTACCTTCTACCTATCTATGCACCTGTGCCGTCAGACCCGTGGCCGCCCGGGCTGGCAGCTTTATATCAAAAATAAACATAAATGCGAATACTTATCATTTAATATTGTGAGGTTTGTCGTCATCGGTTTGTCATGCAACGTACATAGACTGCCGTTCAATGACCGCTGACTACATTGCCCGATGACCCCGCTCTTCTTTACCGACCGCAAAGTGCACCTGGCCGTGCTGGCGCTTCTTGTCGCCGTCGGGGTGGCACTGTGTCTTTTGCTTTCCGCTCAAGAGGGCAAGGTGCCGGAGACCGGCTACTACCATCTCTATCAGTGTGAAACCCGAGGGCCGGCGAAAGCGGCTGCTGGTGAGGGCAAGCTGTTTTCGATATTGCTGGTTTCCTCCTCACATGCCCGGGAAATTGCCGATAACCTCTGCAAAAGTCCGGCGATGGGATGGCACTACGCCGGCGTGCAGGTTTCATGGAAGCCCCGCAGTCACCTGGCGGCCGAGGATATTTTGAGTGAGGCCTATGACCTGATCTGGAGTCGCACCCATTCAATGGCGGGATTGCTTCCCGAGTACGGGGATTACTATGAGCCGTTGCTGCGTTACGACCAGTACCGTGTTTACTGGTTTAGTCGTGGAGCCGAACCGGAATTAACCGCGGAATACTTTCACGGCAAACGCATTGGCCTACTCAACGATAAGTTGAGCCACACCCTGTATCTGTTGCCACTGGCATCGCTCAAGGATGCCGGGATCGAGTTCAGTGCGGAAAACCTGGTTTATTTCGACGATGCCGTGAGCCTGTACCAGGCCTTCGCGCGGGATGAACTGGATTTGGTGAGTGGCGGTGACTATGTACAGCAGGACCTGGATATCCCGCTCTCCCGCACCCTGATTTCCGGTGACGCTAACGCCGCGACCCTGTTTGTCAGACGCAAGCGCGCCCCTGGTATCGAGTGCGCGCTGGTGGCCGCCTTCAACGGGTTTGCCAACGATTATCTACAGGGGCAGCGGGTGTTTGAGGGAGGAGAGCACTGTGCTCCCTGATCGAGCCAATCTTCGCCCGGTACTTTTCTGGGGGCTGCTGTGGGCGCTGCTGAGCGTGTGTTTCTGTGGGCTGGCCGCCTGGCAATCCCAGCGCACACTGGTGCAGGATATTTCGGCCCAGCTCAACCGGCAGCTGCCGGAAAAACTGGCACTCGCCCTGCAGGCGCGGCTGACCGATGGAGACCTGGGGCAGTGGGTGTCCAGCCGGCTGGAGCAGGATCTGCAAAACATCACACCTGCGGGCAAATTGCCGATGGTGCGCAGCTGCTCCGCCCGGGTGGTACAACTGATTGGCGATGAACGCTCGGCGCCGGGAGGCAATATCCAGGTGTCGTGGCACATTGGCAGTGAGCCGCGCCACACTTTGCTGACGCTGGACTGGCAGTACAACTGGCCGCTGTTGATTGCGAGCCAGTCCCTGCTGGCACTGCTTCTGGTGATAGTCATTGCATTGTTGCCGCGACCACTTTCCCGCGCGCAGCGTGCGCGCATTGCACAACTGGTGCAGCGGGGCCTGTGTTCGGCACAGGCGCGCCGTCTTTCCGACACATTCACCGACCAGCAACTACAGTGGTTTGACTGCGCCATGCGCGCGAAGCCCGGTAACACCGAACAGGCGCTGGCGGTCGCTGCCATGGGTGACACGCTGGAATTCGATTGCACCTCGCTACAGGTTCGCGTGCGCGGTGTTGCGGTGAAGCTGTCGAAGACGCCCTTCTTTTATTACCTCTGGTATGCGCTGCAACGGCAGGGCGGCGAGCGCGAGGGCTGGTATTTGAACCCGCCCGTCAATCGTCCGGACCGTGCGGCTGCGGAATCCCTGATCGAATGGATGGAGGCCCACGGTGGGCACAACAAGTCCATCAACGATCTCAAGGAGCATGGCCTGCGCGCAAAAACCCTGGATCAGAATCGCAACAAAATTCGCGATGAACTGGTCTCTGCCCTTGGCGAAAACCTCGCCACTCCCTTCCTGTTTGAATCAGAACGTGACCTGAAAAGCGGCCGCTATCGCCATCGCCTGCCTCTGTGTTCGTCACACATCGAAGTCGTAACTGGCTGATTTATCGATATTTTTTCTTTTGGAGATATCTCTTTTGGAGGTTGAGGCCTCCTTTTAACCTGTTTGTCACACGCAATTTTGATCATGCGCTTCGAGCGGCCCGGGACACACATCGGGCCTTGTAAGGACCTCGACAGGACCACGGTAGCAAACCACCCGAGCATCGATTTCTACACCGATACCGAACCGATTCGGAGCAAAACAAATGATCAATCTTGAGCGCAACAAACTGTCTCTGCTGATTTCTCTTTCCCTGACTGGTGCCGTGGCACCGGCCCTGGCCCAGGAAGCGGTAGACGCCGCGCAGCTGGAAGAAGTGAGCGTAATGGCACAGCCGATCCGCGATAGCCAGAAGGCCGCGATCGACGCCAAGCGCGATGCCGACAATACCGTCGACATCATTTCTGCCGACACCATCGGCCGCTTCCCTGACCAGAACCTGGCGGATTCCCTCGGCCGTGTACCGGGTCTGGCCATCGAGCGCGACCAGGGGCAGGCGCGTTACATCAACTTCCGCGGTGCACCTTTCCGCTACACCTCGCTCGCCATCGACGGCCTGAGTATCCCGGGTGCCGAAAACGGCCGGGTACCGCGTTTCGACAGCTTCCCGTCGGTGATTACCAGCCGCATCGATTCCAATAAGGCGATCATGGCGGATATGCCGGGCAGTGCGGTATCCGGGCACATCAACATCTCCACCTTTGACCCCTTCGTGAAAGAGGGCTGGGCCTTCTCCACCGACGTGGGCATGGGTAATCAGGAGCTGGGCGACGGCGATATCGAGAAGCTGGCCTTGCGCACTTCCTGGTCCAACGACAACTTTGGCTTTTCCCTGTTTACCTCCGAGAACAGTCGTGAGCAGACCACCGACAACCGCGAGTACGACATCGAGCGCACCGACAGCGGTGAGCTGTTGGTGAACGAGCTGGACTTTCGCAGCTACAAGGTCACCCGTGAAGACCGCGCCTACGGCGGCCGCTTCGAGTTTCGTGGTGACGGCGCGCTGGAGCGCGTATTCGTCAGCACCCTGTACAACGAATTCCAGGACTTCGAAGAGCGCAACCAGTACGTGTTCGACTTTGCTGGCGGTGCTGAAGCTGTTGGTGCCCCTCAGGCCGTTGGCGCTGCGGCTGAAAACCAGTTCGCGCTGGTGGGACGTTCACTGGAGTACGGCCTGTACGAAAACTCCACCTTCACCAATACCCTGGGTGCGGATTTCGCCCTGGGTGAATGGCATGTCGAGTCTCGCGTGAACTTCACCGAAACCGAAAACAACTTCTTCCTGCCGCTGCCGCGCAGTGCAGGTGGCTTCGCAATGGCGAGCTTTGATGTAACCGATTTGCTGGACCCGGCAGTAACCGGTCTGTTCGACCCGGTTGCCCAGGCGCCTATTGATATCAACGGTATCAATTACGCCGTTGACCTGGGTATGCTGATCGGTTCAGAAATGACCATCGATGCGACCAAATTCAAGCTGGACGCAGAGCGTGAACTGATGCTGTTCGGTCAGGACGCCGTGGTGAAAACCGGTTTCGAGCTGGACTCCCGCGAGGCGGATGGTTTTGGCATGGTGCTGTCATACGGCCTCTTCCCGCCTGACGTAACCATCAATGACTTCGCCACCAACGAAGCCTGGGACAGCCAGTTCAGCAACGGTATCGCCGGCGCTACCTACTACGACAACAAAGGGCTGCGCAAGGCGTGGGATGCTGCGGTAAGCGGCCTGACCCTGACCCCGAACGATTCCCAGGCCATCCGCCTGGAAGAGGACATCACCGCCGGTTACGCCATGGTGACCACGCACTATGACTGGGGCAATCTGGTGCTGGGCGCGCGGGTAGAGAATACCGATTACCTGAGCGAAGGCCCCACCGGCAACTTCGACGACAGCTTCACCAATGTGCTGCCCAGTGCGCACCTGAACGTTGACCTGGCGGAAGACGTAAAACTGCGCATGTCCGTGTCCACCGGTGTCAGTCGCCCGACCTACTCCGAATGGCGCGGCGATGACATGGTCGACTTTGTTCAGAGCAGCGTCACTGCGGGTAACCCGTCTCTGGAAGCCGAGGAGTCTGTGGGTGCGGACCTGTCCCTCGAGTGGTATGCGGGCGATGCCAGCCTGCTGAGTGCCGGTCTGTTCACCCGCAGCATCGACAATGTGATTTACGCACAGAGCGATGTGATCGCGGGCAGCGCCTACCTGCCGGAAGTGGGCGCCGACTACTGGGTTTACACCCAATTCGTCAACGGCAGCAACGGCAAGATGCGTGGTGCCGAGTTCAATGCCATTGCCCAGGCCGCCGATTTCCTGCCGGCACTGGAAGGCTTTGGTGTCAGCGCCAACCTGACCCTGCTGGACAGCGAGTTTGAAACCCTGGACGGCACTCGCCACAGCCTGCCGGGCACCTCTGAGAACATCTTTAATGCTTCGGTGTTCTACGAGATGGAAGGTTTCTCCTTTCGCCTGAACCACCAGTACCGTGACGACTGGCTCTCCACCACCGAGAACGTCGGCATGAACGATTACTGGGCCGAGCAGAAGCGTGTGGACCTGTCTGTGAGCTATGACCTGCCGATGGATGTATTCGGTGCGGGCGTCACTCTCTACGCCAACGCCAATAACCTGACCGACGAGCAGGACGTGCGCTACACCGGTGACGAGAGCAACCCGAACCAGGTGGAAAGCTACGGCCGCCGTTACCTGGCCGGCTTCCGGATGAATTTCTGATCCAACGAATGAACAACTGCCCGCGCTGCACTGATGCAGCGTGGGTCCGTTACGCAACTAATTTTTTACGCAAATAGTTTTTCGCAAATAATTTTACAGGTGCATCATGCAAAATAAATTCGTAACTAGCCTTCTCGCTGCTGCTATGGCGATGACCCTGGGCGGTTGTGCGGCTAATGACTCGCTGAACAGTAACGCCCTGAATGCCAGCGCCGAGCAGGCCAGCGTTCAATCCGGTGTTCAGTCGAGTGTCGAACAGACCCGCGTACTGCCGCTGGAAGGCGGACGCAATTTTCGCGATCTCGGTGGCTATGAAACCACCGACGGCAAAACCGTAAAGTGGGGCAAAATGTACCGCTCCGGGATACTGACCAACCTGACGGCGAAGGACTACGAGTATCTCAGCGATCGCAATATCAGCACTATTGTGGACTTTCGCTCAACCAAAGAGCGCACCAATGAGCCGGATAACTGGCGCGGCACCAGTGCGATCACCCTGGAGTGGGACTACGAGATGAACTGGGAACAGGATTTTGCCAAACTGTTCGCGCAGCCCGATTTTGACAAGCAGGACCTGGTCGAACTGATGGACAGGGGCTATGCAGACCTGGTTGTTCAGCAGACCCCAGCCTACCGCGCCATGTTCCAGAAACTGATCGAAAACGATGACGCGCTGCTGTTTCACTGCACAGCGGGCAAGGACCGCACCGGCATCGGCGCAGCGCTGATTCTGACCGCGCTGGGCGTTGATCGCGAGACGGTAAAACAGGACTACATGCTGTCCAACAAAACCCTGGCGGGCGTGAAAATGATGGAGTTGCCGGAAGACGCCAGCGAAAAGGAAAAGCGCATGTACGCCTTCTTCGCCGAGTTGCCCGAAGAGATTCGCGGGGCCATGTCGGGTGTTGAGCTCTCCTGGCTGGAAAGCGCCTTTGCCGAAATGGAGCGTCAATACGGTTCGGTTGAAGACTATATCGAAACCGCGCTGGACGTCGACAGCCAGGAACTGGCGTTGCTGAAGGCTCGCTATCTGCAGTAACAGGCTGCTCCGTTTTAATGGGCGGATATAACTTGCTCAGAGGCCGCCTGTGGCCTAGGATACTGCGCCGCGGAATATTCTGTATGCGGCGGGTGTTTCAGGTGATTGTGCGGTCTCTGTTGTTTTGGTCTTTCGGCTTGTTCAGTTAATCGACAAATTGAAGCGAAAGTAGCGGTAGAGTTCGAGTTTTTTCTGGAAGTGGCCCGTTGGTTGCAGGGGAATTCTGGTGCGCCCAGCTTGGGCACGGATCCACTCAATCAGGAGCTCCCGGGAGTTACAGCCCATGCCTGCCGATACCGACTATTCCCCACTAATTCTTCGATTCCCCTTAACCGGTCTTTTCCGTCGAGTCCGTCTAGTCCCACAAAGCCGACGATTTCGCCCGTTACTTGTCGCTGGGCTCGCCTGTCTTACATGGTCTTCGGCGACAATGGCCGTCGCTGCCGAGTCCGGGAATATCGCTGGCTGGCCGCTATTCGCCGACGGTGTCCCTGCCATTCACCTTGCGGTCGCGCCGATGGAAGTCACGGTCGAGGCGCCCACGCCGCTGACCGGAAACAACCTGCAATTACTGCTGGCCTTGTCGGGCAGCAATGGCGGTCTGGGGGAAATGAAAAACAAGGCGATGCAGGAATTTGCCCAGCACCTTGAGCAGCAGGTACAGCAGCGCTTCGGCGAATTTTTTGTCGATGAAAAGGTAAAGCTGGTGACACAGGGCGCGCCCTTGAGCTTGCATACCAAGTTCACGGTTGTCATTCGCCAGCGAATGAATGACATTTTTAACGGGGCGGATTACGACCTGGAAAAAGGCACCATGAATGCCTACGGCAATTTCCGCTACCAGTTGCTGGGGTTTGACCGGACCGGTAAAGAGGTTCCGCTCAAGCAGGGACGGGTGGATATCGCGGACCTGCGCCTGAAGGCCGACTATCGCACCCGTGCGCCAAAAGATGGCGGTGTGGTGGAAGACACTACCCGACAGGCGACCGAGCGATTGTTGGAAGAGATTGCCGAGGAAGTGCTGGATAAGGTGGAGGATGACCTTGAAGCGGGCTCTCTGCTGAAGCTGGCTCGTCTCTGAGCCAGCTTTCGTATTACAGGGTTACTATCCGGCTTTACTATCCAGCTTCATTCTAGTGACCACTACCGGTCAATTGAGTACCGGATGACCGCGGTACATTTTGCGGGGTGCAATGGTGGCCCCGCGACCATCGTGTAATGCCAGCTCCTCCCCGTAAATCATTTCGTAAATATTCTTTTTTCCCGGCTCGTGCAAAATTTTCTGGCCGCGATAAAGGCGTTCCGGTGGTTCGTCACCGGTCAGGAAGGGGCTGCCCTTGAGGGTCTCCAATTGGGCGATCAGCTTGCGGGTGTCGCTGTCGACGGTGCGGCTTTTTACCTGCGCCAGCTGCTGTTCAAAATCAAAGTCGGAAAAGCGCAGGTTCAAACCGAATTCGGCCTGCAGGCGCTTGCGGAGTTTGCGCAGGGAGTTGAGAGCCTGGGAGTTCATCAACCATTGGTGATCGTTCATCGTCATTGAGCCTTTGTTGTCTTTTTACCTCCTCTCGAGCAAATTGCGGGCCAAGTTTTAGGCGGCGCTACTATCTAGAGAAGGGAGGAGAAGGGAGGAGAAGGCAAGAGAAGGGAATAGAGGGGGCGAGGTGAAACCCGATGCGATGATGGTGATCGGATATTGGTAGCACCAGCAGTGTGCAAAAAAGCGCCGGACTGTGTGCCGGTGAGTCAAGATTGTGCCGGCAGAGACAGCGGACAGCCCCTGATCTGTTAAGCTAGTTGCCAGATTCGGCCGAGCCGACCAAGTAATCCGTGCGGATAAGTTTAGATAGAAAGAGGAATATTCATGTCTGCAGAGACCATCAAGTGTAAAGCCGCTGTGGCGTGGAAAGCGGGCGCGCCGCTGTCGATCGAGGAGGTCGAAGTGGCACCGCCGAAAAAGGGCGAAGTGCGGATCAAACTGTTGGCCACCGGCGTCTGTCATACCGATGCCTTTACCCTGTCTGGTGACGACCCCGAGGGCGTTTTCCCTGCCATTCTCGGCCATGAAGGCGGCGGTGTGGTGGAATCTGTGGGCGAGGGCGTCACCAGTGTCGCGGTGGGCGACCATGTTATCCCGCTGTATACCCCGGAATGCGGTGAGTGCAAATTCTGTCTGTCCGGCAAGACCAACCTCTGCCAGAAGATCCGTGCGACCCAGGGCCAGGGCCTGATGCCCGATGGCACCACGCGTTTTTCCATTAACGGCGAGCCCATCTACCACTACATGGGGACTTCGACCTTTTCCGAATACACGGTACTGCCTGAAATTTCCGTGGCCAAGGTGAACAAAAACGCCCCCCTGGAAGAAGTCTGTCTGCTGGGTTGTGGCGTCACCACGGGTCTGGGTGCGGTGGCGAATACGGCAAAAGTGGAAGAGGGCGCAACGGTCGCGGTATTTGGCCTCGGCGGTATCGGCCTGGCCACCATCATCGGTGCGCGCCTGGCCAAGGCCTCACGGATCATCGCGGTGGATATCAATGAAGGTAAATTCGAGCTGGCGAAAAAGCTCGGTGCCACCGACTGCATCAACCCGAAAAACTACGACAAGCCGATTCAGGAAGTGATCGTCGAACTGACCGACGGCGGTGTGGACTACTCCTTCGAGTGTATCGGCAATGTGAATGTCATGCGCTCGGCGCTGGAGTGTTGCCACAAGGGCTGGGGTGAGTCCGTCATTATCGGTGTTGCCGGCGCCGGCCAGGAAATCTCCACCCGTCCCTTCCAGCTGGTGACCGGTCGCGTGTGGCGCGGCACGGCGTTCGGTGGTGTGAAGGGACGTTCGCAGCTGCCGGATTATGTCGAGCGCTATCTCGCCGGCGAATTCCAGCTGGATGACTTTATTACCCACACTATGCCGCTGGAAAAGATCAACGAAGCGTTTGACCTGATGCACGAGGGTAAAAGTATCCGCAGCGTCATCCACTACCAGTAAGGTGCAGCAATGACCATGGAACTTGTTAGTAAAACCCACTGTTTCGATGGCACCCAGTGCCAGTATTCACATCGCTCCGAAGTACTGGATTGCGATATGCGTTTTTCCATTTTTCTGCCATCCCAGGCGGAAAAAGACCAACAGTTTCCGGTGCTTTACTGGCTCTCGGGCCTGACCTGCACCGATGAAAACTTTTCCCAGAAGGCCGGTGCCCAGCGCATGGCGGCGGAATTGGGCATTGTGTTGGTGATTCCGGATACCAGCCCGCGTGGTGACGATGTGGCAGACGATGCGGGATATGACCTGGGCAAGGGCGCGGGCTTTTATGTCAACGCCACCCAGACACCCTGGAAGCCGCACTACCGGATGTACGATTACATCGTCGATGAATTGCCGGCGCTGGTTGAGGAAAATTTCCCGGTCAGTCAACGCCGTGCAATTTCAGGGCACTCCATGGGTGGCCATGGTGCGTTGACCATCGCGTTGAAGAATCCGGAGCGCTTTACCTCGGTGTCTGCCTTCAGCCCCATCTGCAACCCCATTGCCTGCCCCTGGGGTGAGAAGGCCTTCGCGGCGTATCTCGGCGAAGATCGCGCGACCTGGGAGGAGCACGATGCCTCGGTATTGATTGGTCGCGCGGTAGAAAAACTGCCGATGCTGGTTTCTCAGGGGGAAGAAGATCAGTTCCTGGAACAGCAACTAAAACCCAATGCGCTTAAAGCGGCAGCGGAAGCGGCGGGATACCCGGTGAAGATCGAGTACCACGCAGGCTACGATCACAGCTATTTCTTTATCGCGTCATTTATCGAGCAGCACCTGCGCTTTCACGCAGATTATCTGTTGGCGCACTAATTCGATAGTGCGCACTCGTTTAATAAAAAGGCCGGTATATGCCGGCCTTTTTATTTTTACTCGTTTATTTCTGCTTCTTGATCGCTATACGGCGATACCCACCTGCAGAGTCGCGACATAGCCACTTTCAAGATCCCCGGTGACTTCTGCCAATTGGTAGCTAACGCCGTCACTGAACACATTGTCTGATGCGAAACTGCCCACCGAGCTGTTTTGCCCGTTGTCTGCGTAGAGTGTTGAGTCGTATACCGCCTCGGTGATTTCTTGCGGGAAAGCGATCTGCGAGGTGGCGGTCGCGGTGCTGCTGCTGAACAGGAAAACCTGGAAATGGATGTGGGTAATCCGCCCGCTATACCACCCGGGGTAAATGGTTTCGAACAGCGCCATACCGTCGCTGTCCACATCCTGAATGCCGCGGCAGTAAGTTGTTCCCCGTTCGTCTGCGCCCGGCTGCGAGTAGCCAGAGTAGCGCCCATCTTTATCGCAGTGCCAGACGTACACGCTGGCATTGGTAATCGGTGCGCAGCCGTTATTCACGTCGACCAGATTCAACACCAGTGTCAGCGGTACCCCGGTTTTGCCCTCGGTAATATCGGAGCGCACCATGGCGGAGTTGCTCAATACTGCGGTGAGCGGGTAGGGACCTTCGGTCTCTTGTGGAATCAGGGTGCAGGTACCAGAAGTGCCGCCAGAACTACTCCCCGAGGAACTGCTACCAGAAGAGGAGCTACTGGAAGATCCGCCAGAAGACGACCCTCCGGATGAACTGCCCGAATTGGCGTTGCCACCAGAAGAGCCGCCGCTATTGCACCCTGCGAGCAATGCCATGCTGGTCATGCCCATCGCAGACAACATCTGCCGACGATTCAGGGTTTTTGCGTCTACATCCCTGTCAGCATTTGTGCTGACTTCCTGTGGTGAATTTTCGATTTCTTTGCGCATTTTTCTTTGCCTTGTAATTTGGTTCTCGTTTTTTGCTGCACCTTTTGAACCGGCGCGCTTAACCGGCGCGGCATTCTCCCCGGATCTCGACGGAACCCTGCAGATTGCTCTTCTCGATCACAAACCAACCGTGGGGGCAGTATTGGGTGGTGGCGAGGACTTCTTCCAGACGTTCTCCTGCGGCTTTTTCCGGGTTTTCCCGCATCTTGCCATTCATACCGCCACCGCCGGGGCCGCCCCCCATTCCTCCGCCGGGACCGCCGCCCATACCTCCACCGGGACCACCGCCCATGCCACCACCACCGCCAGGGCCGCCACCGCCCGGACCACGTCTGCCGCCACCCATACCACCGCCGGGGCCGCCGCCCTCACCGCCGCCATTGATCGTGGCGGTATAGGTGAACATGCGGTTGCCCTGTTCGGTGATATTGGTGATGAAGGATTCGGAGAAAACCGGCGGTGCTTTTGGGGTGCTGGCACAGCCGGTAATGGTGGCGATGGCCGCAAAAGCGGCCGCGGTGTAGAGCGATTTCATGGTGACTCCAGTGTGTTGTAAGCACTATGAGACCACCACGGTGGTTAGGCGTTGAGTCCTGACGGGTAAAGATTGGTTAACGATTGTTAAGCCTGGAACTTGCCCCTGGAAATTGCCCCAGGAGCTTGTCAGTAACCCCAGGGTGTCGGCGGAAGTGCGACCGGCTTTGTCAGGTCGAACTGGACACGAAACTTGCGTCCATTAGGGCGTGTCAGCTCGTAAACAAAAGATTGTCCTGGATGGACCTCCATCGCCCAGGTGTTCTCCAGGGAGGCATTTAGCCCTTCGCGGGTAAAGGTCGAAATCGATTCCTGGTCCACAGGGAATTCCTGCCGGTTTTCGGTTCCCGCGGCCTGGGTATCCCCGCCGTACATAGTGACCGCATCCTCGCTGCCATCTTGGTGGCGGTGATCGTGTTTCAGGCGCAAACCCGATTTGGTGCGCGTGAGTATCCAGGTGCGGGAGTGATCCTCTCCCACATGAAAGGGGATGCGGATCTCACGGCTGGGTGCGTCGCAGCCCCGCACATGCATGACCAGCGGCTTGCCTGCAAAGGCATCCGGCTCCGGTGAGCGCGGTTCGTTGGCGGTAATCTGGCCGGCAAAGGCCTGGCCACAGTAGGCCGCAATCTGCGTCAGGAACTTGTCTGCTGGTACTGCCTTATCGGCAGAGGTGTCAGCGGAGATACCGGTAGCATCTGTGCCGCAGGCGGTCAGCAGTGTGCTGATCAACAGCGTACAGGTCAGCAGGGCGCTCATCCGGAGCGGGCTGGTCCGGAGTGGAGCAGACAGAGGCTTCGCGACCGCTGACTGGGGGGATGAGGGGAGGGGTATCATGGTGCTTTCCTGTGGCGCTTTTGTCCGATTGGGAAGCTAAAGGTAGTTTGGCGCGGTGCCCGGATCAATCCTGGTGGGCGGTGCCGCCGCGCCAGTCTGTGAAAATATCTAACATTTAATTTCATATTTGTTGAAAGTTATTTTCTCAGTTGGTATGTTTCTCTCATGCGCTGGTATCACCAGTCCATTCATGATGTTCACCTTGTATCGCTCGCAGTCGGGACTCCCACAGGTATTGCCGGTTTGGGGAGCTCCCGGAGCATTTTTTGCACTGTCTGTTTTTAGGAGCTGGGGTGTGGAAAACCAGGTACTGAATAGAGGTACTCAATACAGGTGTTGAATAGATACTGGGGCCGCGCGGGGCTTTGAGGATGCGACTATAAAGAGGGCACTGGGCAGGGATTGCCAGGGGTAGTGCCGTCATACCAATAAAAAGATATACACCACCGAGGGTTAGCCATGCCAAGGAAATTCAATCCCACGTTTAATCGAAAATTGCTGAGTGTCGCTGTGTGCGGTGCGGTTTACGGCCTGCTGCCAGGGCAGCTGGCAGCGCAGGAAGCAGAACAACTGGACGATGCACTGGTAGAAGAGGTTGTGGTCTACGGTGATATCCGCGCGACACTGCAGTCCGCACAGGCACTGAAACGCGACGGTGATACCGTGAAAGACGTGATCACCGCATCGGATATAGGTGCACTGCCAGACAAGTCTGTCACCGAGGCCCTGCAGCGGGTGCCCGGTGTCAGTATCGAGCGCTTCGCCGCCTCTGACGACCCCAACCACTACGCCGACGAAGGCACCGGTGTGCTGGTGCGCGGTCTCGATCGCGTGCGCAGTGAAATCAACGGTCGCGACTCTTTCAGCGCTACCCGCAGCGGCGGTCTCAACTTTGAAGATATTTCCCCGGAGCTGTTGGGTGCGGTGGAAGTGGTGAAGAACCAGACCGCAGACATGATCGCCGGGGGTATCGCCGGTACCGTAAACCTGATCACCCGCAAGCCGCTGGACAGCGGTGAGCGCATTATCGCCGGCACCGTGAAAACCAATTACGGCGACTTCCGCGAGGAAGCGACGCCCACCACCTCCGGTCTGTTCAGCGATGTGTGGGAAACCGATGCCGGTGATTTCGGTTTTCTGATTTCCGCTTCCCATTCCGAACTCGCTACCCGCGGTGATGGTATTGGTGTAGCCAACTTCTATTCCCGCGGCGATGCACACATCAACGTGCCGCCCTCCTGGGACCCCAATGCGATTGGTGGCACAGCGCCAAACTCCCCGCTGGAAGGTCCGCCCGCGTTTGCCGATCAGCCTGCTGGCTCCACTTACTATATTCCCGGGCAGTACTCCCTGCGCAGTGCCGAGAACGATCGCGAGCGCACCGGTTTCGCCACCTCCTTCCAATGGCAGTCTCCGGATGACAGCGTTATCACCACGCTGGAATACCTGCGTTCCGATGCCTCCCTGGTGTGGCAAGAAAATGTAATCGGCCCCCAGGCCCAGGGTTTTGCCCAGGGGCAGTGGTGGGATTCCCGTGTGCGCACCGACGTGTCGGAAGACATGATGCCCACCTGGGATGACAACAATATGTTCACCAGCGGTGTCATCAGCTTCGGCCCGGAAATGCCGATGCACCTGTCTTCCCGCTACAACGAAACCGAAACCTCGGTTGAAGATGTGTCCTTCAACATCAACTGGCAGGCCACCGACCGTTTGAATGTTGGCCTGGATATCCAGCGGGTGGACGCCACCGAGGAGATGATCAATAACGGCATCAACGCCCGCGCCCAGCACACAGTCTCCGATGTTTATCTGGATCTGCGCGGCAGTCGCCCGAGTATCGAGTTCCTGAGCGACCGTCTGTTCGAGCCGGACTACACGCCCAACTGGGATGGCATGCGCCCGGATGTACTGCTGGCCACCGCACTGGATACCGCCATCGACTCCGACGCCAGCATGAACGCGGTGAAACTGGATCTGGAATACGAACTGGGCGATGGCTGGGCGCGTACCCTGAGCGGTGGTGTCTACAGTTCCGACAAGGACCTCACCGTGCGCGACACCGAGTACTCCAACTGGGGTGCGGTCAACACGCCGTGGAACACTGCCCTTTCCATGAACGGCGATTACAATGCGATTGCCGGTGAGTTCGAGCGCCAGAGCTGGGGCGATTTCTATCAGGGCGGTATTCTCGACGGACGCGATGATTTCCTGTTTATCAAAATGGCGTCGGCTAAAGATTTCGCCAACTTTATGCGTCGTGCCTGTGATGCCGGGTTTAACACCGCGCCCTACGGTGAAACCAATCCGGGTGGCGCTTCCGAAGTGGGCCAGAGCAACCCCGAGTGTTACCAGGCGATGGTGGACATGGCCGGTCGCGTAGCCCCGGGCAGCCCCTTCGCCCCCCACGACATCACCTCCACCAATGAGAAACGCCAGGAAGCCTATGCGCGTTTCGACTTCGCCGATGACACGCTGGCGATGCCCTACCGCGGTAACTTTGGCCTGCGTTACGTGAATTACCAGCTGGAGTCCACCGGCTATGTGGTAATGCCCGCACTGGGTGGTGAGGGCGCCGAGTTCCTGAGTGAAAACCTGCAGGCGTTTGCCGACGGCCTCGGCGCGGTGAGCACGGTGGACGGTACCGACTACAGCACGGTACTGCCGAGCTTCAACGTAGCGGTGAATGTGCAGGAAGATGTGATTGTGCGTTTCGGTGCATCCCAGAGTCTCTACTTCCCGAACCTGCAGGACACCCGCAACTCACGTATCGTGACCCTGGAATATGAAGTACAGCGCGACGGTGAGGGCGGCCCGGTCACCGGTATTACGCCCGGCAGTGTGCAGATCAACGGCACTGCGCGTAACCCCTACCTTGAGCCGGAAGAGGCGCTCAACATTGACCTGACCACCGAGTGGTATTTCTCTGATACCGGCTCACTGGCGCTGGCCGTGTTCCGCAAGGATATCGACAACCTGTTCCGCGAGCGTCCCTTCCTGGCGGATGTGACCAACCCGCGCACGGGCGTAACCGAATCTGTTTCGTTTAACGGTCCGGCAAACGATGGCGAGGGTTCTATCCAGGGCTTCGAGATTTCCTACAGCCAGTTTTTCGATAATCTGCCGGGCGCCTGGAGTGGCTTGGGGGTGCAGATGAACTACACCTACATCGACCAGAATGATCTGAATGATCCGATGAGCGATGAGCAGCTGGGTGCGGTGCGCTTCGATACCACTGGCGAGCCGATTTACGATGGCCGCAACAGCTTCCGCGCCTTCACCAATCTGCCGTTGCCAGGCTACTCCGATGAGAGTTACAACATCGTGGGTATGTACGAGTATGCCGATCTATCGGTGCGTCTGGCGTATAACTGGCGCTCCGAATATCTGGTTACCCGCCGCGATTCCAATGAGTTCGCGCCGGTGTATGCGAAGGCGGCGGGCTTCCTCGACGGTTCCGCTTACTACGACATCACCGACAATATCCAGGTCGGTCTGGAGGCGAGCAATATCCTGAATACCGAGACACGCACCGAGCTGCAGTTGGATCAGGATGGCACCCGTACCGATTCTCTGAACTTTGTTACCGATCGCCGCTATGCCCTCGGCCTGCGCGCCCGGTTCTGATTCGGGAGCCGGCTAACTTACCGGCCTTCTGAACTGGAAAAGCCCACCTGCCAAAAGCGGGTGGGCTTTTTTTGTTTGGGTAGCGCCGCCACCCAACGACTTCAGCGCTCGACGGAAAACTGCTCTATAGCCCCGCGCTGCTGCATGGTTACGTACCCGGTGCCGCCATCCGTGCTCAGTGCAATATTGGTCGGGTGTTGTCCGCTCAGTTGAATGGTTGAAAGCACTTCGCCTGCCGGGGAAACCTTGAGAACTACACCGGCTCCGTATCGGGTGATATAGAGGTTCCCCTCCGCATCCGTCTGCATCCCGTCCATGCCGAAGTCATCAAATGCCATCAACTGCTGTTTATTGGCGAGGTCGCCATTGTCCAATACGTCGTACACCCAGACGCGGCGCTGCACACTTTCATTGAGGTACAGCTTCTTGCCATCCGGACTCAGCTCAATACCGTTGGTGGTGCCCATGTCTTTTTCCATCAGCGTAAATGTACCCTCTGGCGAGATTCGCCACAGCTGACCGCTGTTGTTCGCCCAATCAGGATCACTGGCATAAATGGTGCCACTGGCAGAGATGGCGATGTCGTTGGGCTGGTGCATCTGCGGGTTATGGAACTTGTGGATAACTTTTTTGCTGACAGGATCAATCTTCAACACATTGTGGCCGGTGTAATCCGCTACATACAGAAACCCGTCGTGAAAACGCAGGCTATTGCCGATGCTGCCTTCCGGCAGTTGCAGCCAGACTTCACCACTGTCTTTTGCCGTTACCCGGCCAATGGTGCCCTGGCGGGCAAAGTTCACTGCGTAAAGGCTGCCATCCGGGCCGACAACCGGGCCTTCCACGCCGCTGGTAAAGCTACCTTCCGGCATCCAGTCGGTGGTGTCACGTGTGCCGGAAGCGACCGCAGCGCTGGAAATTGCCAGTGCAAGTATCGAAGTGCCCAGTAAATTAGCCATCTTGTGCATTTGTCTTTATCTCTTAGCTATGTCTGCGTTGTTGCCTGAATATTGCAGGTTATCCATCAATCGCTCCAGCACGTAGACCGCCGGCAGCACCACTTCCCCGTGCATCCCTTTAAGGGCTTCTATCTGACGGCGAATATCAGCGGCCTCACTTTCGGAAAATGCCTGTTGGTCCATATAGCGACTGGCAATCGTGAAGGAAAGTTCCATCTGCTGCTGTACCCGTTCGGCGAGCAACTGGACATCCGCCGGCAGTCGTTCGCGCTGTTTGAGCAGGGCTTCGGCAGCGACGCCAGCGCGCCACAGGGGGATCAGCCCGGAGTGCAGGCGCGCGCGGTTTACCTCTACAGCGGGATTGGCCGGCAGGTAATCCAGGAGCTGGCGGAATTCGCGCAGGGCTATACTTTCCGCTGGCAGGCTGTCGGCAAAGCGGTTTAGCGGATCGCGACGGGAGTAGCTTTCGTTGGCCGACTTTTCATGATGGCGGTGATAGTAGTGCGCCGGCTCCAGGACCGCAGAAAAATCCAGGGCCTCGGATTGCAGCTTGTCTGGAAAGAGCGTTTGCAGCGCCACTTTCTGCTGGGACTTGTTCTGCAGGCCGACGGCGGTTTCCGCCCAATGATCGATTTCTGTCAGGCGTTGGTAGAGAAAATCCTCATCCTGAAGTTCTTTCCCGGACCACAGGCGCTCTGCCACGGCAAAAGCCCGCGGCCACAGGCGCAGGTCGATGTTGTGCTCATCGATCATTTCTGCCCAGAGTGCCACTTCGCCGCCGAGGATATTGTTCTGCTGCTCGTCGCTTAATCGTGGTTCCCCAGAGCCCAGGTAGCCGGGTTCACTTTCGAGGCTGCTGCTGCGAAACAGCTCGCCGCTGGGGTGGTAGGACGTATTGCCTACCAGGAAGTCACCGCTCAGGGACTTGTCTTGCAGCAGAAGGCGCGCGCGCAGCGGCCCCATCCAAGTATCCAGTTTGAAGGTGGTGTAGGGGCCCGTGCGCTCGATATTGTGTAACCGCTGTATCGCCTTGCCTTCGAATTTGATATGGCCACGCAGCTTGCCATCCGTGGACTCCACGATGGTAAAGGTACCCGTCAGTGCGCTGCCCCGTTTGCGCGGTGCGCTGAAATACCAGGACTGCCACAGCTCATTGTTTTTGATCTGGTTGAATGTTCGCTGTTTGGGAAGAATGTGATTGCGGTAGTGATAGCTGCTGTACTGGGGCTGGTCCAGGTAGAAACCGGTGGAGAGAATACCGTAGTGGCCGGCGCGGGCGATTTCCTTGAGGGCGTCGGGACCGCGCCAGGATTGCACCGCGGCGGTCTGCGCCAGACCCGGGTGCAGGATTTCATCCCAACCGATCATTTTGCGGTTTAGCCCTGCAAGGATTTGTGCCAGCCGGCTGTTGAAATAGTTGTGCAAGGCGTGGCTGTCCTGCAATTGTTCTGCCTGCATAAACTGTTGGATTTCCGGGTTGCTTTCCCAGTGCTCCGGGTCAACCTCGTCGCCACCGATATGCACATATTCAAACGGGAACAGCGCGACGACTTCCCCGAGAATTTTTTGCGCAAAGGTATAGACCTCCGGGTTGGCCGGGTTCAGCAGCGGTTTGTGTACACCCCAGCGATCTTCCGGCGTATAGCGACCGGGCGCGGACATGAGTTCCGGGTAAGCGACAGCAATGGCACTGGTGTGGCCGGGCATATCGATTTCCGGTACCACCACAATACCGTGTGCCGCGGCGTAGGCGACGATGTCGCGCACCTGTTCGTGGGTGTAAAAGTTTCCGCCGGGGGCTGTTTCGTGCAGTTTCGGGTAGGCGTGACTCTGCAGGCGCCAGCCCTGGTCGTCAGTAAGGTGCCAGTGGAATACATTCAGCTTGGCTGCGGCCATGCCGTCGAGTTGCCGTTTAATGGTCTCTACAGAAAAAAAGTGTCGCACCGAGTCCAGCATCAGGCCGCGCCAGCGAAAACGTGGCTGATCTTCGATCTGGATGCCGGGTAGCATTTCGTATCCGGCGGTGAATCCACTTTTATCGCTACCGATATATTGCGACAGGGTTTGCAGACCGCGCAGCAACCCGATTTCCGTGTGTGCACTGAGCTGTACTTTATTTGCGGTTACCTGCAGGCGATAAAACTCCCGGTTTACATGGAGTGCCTGAAGGGTGTTTTCATCTGCATAGTCAGGAGACGTAAGGACAAGTTCGATCCGGCTCCCGACATCACTGTCAGGAATCTCCGCACAGGGTCTGGCAACAGCCAGCTGGATATTCTGCTGCCGCTGCAGACGTTCGCGAAATCGTTCACTGGCCGCACTCAAGCGCTTTGACGCAGCCGTCGGCAGACAGAGTTTGCTGCGGTCGTCTAAGCGCATTGGGGCAGTGGGTTGGACGTCGACCTGATGGGGGTAGGGCATCATCGCCGGTAGTCGCGCGTCGTACTCTGAGTATTCCGAGGATTTAGCACTGGCGAAAGGCGACAGTATCAGAGTGACCGCCGCGGTCAGTGTGAGTATGTTGGGTCTTCTATTGCCCATGGCTTTTCTCATTATTCTGTTATCTGAGTCCAGCATCAGAAAAAAGTGTCCACGCTTTCCAGCAGGTTATAGTCATCGTCGATGACCTGTATCTGCCGCCACTTGTCGAAGGTAAGGCAGGGGTGCGAGGTGGAGAGAGCGATGATATCCCCAACCTGCAAATCGCAATTTGCGGGAGTCCGCATCATCGCGTGCTGGTCCATGATCGCGCTCAGTGTCCACTGCGGGTCCGCGTTTTGTGGCACTGTGTCCCGCCCGGGACGAAAATGCAGTTCTGGTTTTGGCAGTCCCGCATCAAAGGCCGCATCCCGTTTGCCGAAGGCGAGAATCGCCATGCCGGCTTCGGGAATGGACTGTACATAGGCCCAGATTTCCAGGCTCGACTGCAGGTCGTCCGATGGGCTACAACGCTTATCCTCTTCCAGTCGCTGCATAACAGCGGCCTGGGCGTCTGCATAGATACCGCGGTCGTGGATCAGGTAGCAGCCGGGGCGGATCAGCGGCACCAGGCGCGGCTCGTTATGATCGGCAAATACCGCGGTTACCAGATCGTACCAGGCGGAACCCGCGCCGCTCAGGATCACCTGCTGGGTGTCGAAGCGGTTTTCCGCGAGCAGGGCGAGGCAAAGCTCGCGGGTACTGATCAGGTGTTCGCGCACGCGATCCTCCACCGTGTTGCCACTGGCGTCGCGGCCGTGAATCAATCCCTCATAGGTTTCAATCCCGGCTAGCTGCAGTTGTGGCCAGTTGGCGATTTCGTCACACACGATGCGGGCCTGCTGTGCATTTCGGCAGCCGGTGCGGCCACCGGGTACGCCGAATTCCAGCAAGAGCTTCAGCGGCTGTTGCTGCTCGGAGAAGTAGCACCCGAGCTGACGCGCATTTTCTGCGGAATCCACCAAACAGAAAAATTCCAGCTCGGGAAAGTCCCGCTGGAGTTTTGCTATCTCGGCGAAGCTCTGTTTTCCCACCAGCTGATTGGCCATCAGTATCCGGGAAATACCGGCTTCTGCGGCGACCCGGCACTGGGCGGGATTGGCCAGGGTCATACCCCAGGCACCGGCCTGCTGCTGCAGCTTGAAAAAGGCGGGGACCATGGTGGTTTTGCCGTGGGGCGCGAGTCCAACTTCCCGTTCATCGGCGAAGCGCTGCATCCAGTTGAGGTTGTGCATCAGTCGCGAGCGGTAGATCACGGCAGCGGGCAGGGCTATCTCTTCCCGCAATAAATTGGGTGTGTGTGTGTGCATCAAATCCTGTCCCTGCTGTTCTTCACTAGTCTTCGTTATTGGTCTTGGTAGAAAATACCACAAATTCAAATCAAGTGTTGAAAGTAACAAACACGATACCTATACTGGCCCGACTTACGTACCATCAATATCCGAACCGCCCGGCGGCGGTTGTCCTCCAGAAGCAGTCGCAAAACAGGATAAGTCATCGTGAGTCACGAACCGGATATTGTGTCGAAAATAAATGGCCACTACGGCCAGCTGCGGGATGCAGAACAGAAGATCGCCCGTCTGGTGGTCGACGATATCAGCTTCGCCGCCCACGCCAGTATCAGCGAGCTGGCGGACAAGGCCGGGGTCAGCGAGGCCACCATTACCCGCTTTGCCAAAGCGGTGGGTTGCAAAAATGTGCGCGACCTGAAACTGCGCCTGGCCCAGGCGCTGGCCGTGGGTCAGCGCTTTTACACCGAAGTAAAGACAGAGCCCGGAGCCAACTACGGGGTTTACGATGAAATTAAAGCGGCGCTGGATCACAACGCGCGGCTGATTACCGAAGCGGTCATCGAACCGGCCGTGACGTCCCTGGTGGGGGCGCGGCAGATTCTGATTTTTGGTGTGGGTGGTGGTTCCACCGTGATGGCGCAGGAATGCCAGCACCGTTTTTTCCGCCTCGGATTTGCCGCTACCGCTTATTCCGATCCCATGCTGATGCGCATGGCGGCCTCGACTATTGATAGCAGCGATGTGGTGCTGTGCCTCTCCCTGGGCGGTTACAGTCCGGATGTTCAGGAGGCGGCAGAGATTGCCCGGGAATACGGTGCGACCATTGTGGGTGTAACCGTTGCGGATTCTCCCCTGGCGAAAGTGCTGCATCACCTGGTGCCAATGGAACCATTGGAGACCGATTACATTTTCAAGCCCAGCGCCTCACGTTACGTCATGTTGGCGGCGATCGATGTGCTGGCCACGGAGCTGGCCGTAAAACAGAAGCGCAAAAGTCGCGAGGCATTGCGCCGGCTCAAACACACACTGGATAGCCACAAGCACGGCGAAGATCGCCTGCCTCTGGGGGACTGACCAGCACCGCAGATTTTGGCGCACAGGACAGTGGATGACTTTCGATACGGTAATTCGCAATGCCCAGGTGATCGATGGCAGTGGTGCCGCAGCGGTTTGCGCAGACCTTGCCATCAGCGGAGGTAATATCGAGCGAATTACCGCTGTGGCGCATGGTGGCATTCGCGAATCCGGGTGGGAAGAAGTGGATGCTACGGGTCTCTGTCTGGCGCCGGGGTTTATCGATGTACACACCCACGACGACCTGGAGGTTATCCACAACCCCAAAGTGCCGGCCAAGATCAGCCAGGGAGTGACCACCGTCATTGTGGGTAACTGCGGTATCAGTGCCAGCCCGGTCACCCTGAAGAGCGATCCCCCAGATCCGCTCAACCTGCTCGGTGGGCGCGAACGCTTCTCCTACCCCAGGTTTTCCGATTACGCCCACGCCGTACAAAAGGCGCGCCCGAATATCAATGTGGCCGCACTGGTCGGCCATACCTCCCTCCGCAACAACCATATGCCAGACCTGCAGCGCTCGGCCTCGGCGGACGAACTCGCAGCCATGCGCCTGCAATTGCGCGAGGCGCTACAGCAGGGCGCCATCGGGCTCAGTTCTGGCCTCGCTTACGGCAGCGCAAAATGCGCGGAGACCGCGGAAGTGTTGGAAATGGTTGCCGAGTTGGCGGCGCAGGGCGGGGTCTACACCACCCATTTGCGCACCGAGTTTGACCGCATTCTTGAGGCCATTGATGAGGCGTTGATGACGGCCGGTGAGCATCGTGTGCCGCTGATTATTTCCCACCTGAAATGCGCGGGCCGCGGCAACTGGGGCCGCAGTAGTGAAGTGCTGGAAAAACTGGACCTGGCGGCGCCACACCAGAAACTGGCCTGCGACTGCTACCCCTACACCGCCAGCTCCAGCACCCTGGATCTTGCGCAGGTGAACGACGATATCGAGATTTTTATTACCTGGTCTGAGACATTTCCGGAGCAGGGTGGGCGGCGTTTGGCGGATATTGCTCGGGATTGGAATCTTTCCAATTACGCGGCGGCAGAGAAGTTGCAGCCGGCGGGTGCGGTATACCACTGTATGAGTGACGCGGATGTACAGAATATTCTGGCCCACCCGTTGACGATGGTGGGCTCGGATGGTCTGCCCAATGACCCGCATCCGCACCCGCGCTTGTGGGGAGCTTTTCCGCGCGTGCTTGCCCATTACGGACGGGACCTGAAGCTGTTCGACTTAGCCACGGCGGTGCACAAAATGACCGGGCTTTCCGCGACCAATTTTGGTTTGGCGAACCGGGGTTTTATCCGCGAGGGCTATTGTGCGGATCTGGTGTTGTTTGATTACGCGCGGCTGGAATCCATGGCCGACTATTCGCAACCGCAATTGCCTACGCGGGGAATTCGGCGGGTCTGGGTGAATGGGGTTTGTAGCTATTCCGATGGTGACGTTCTCGACAGCCGCAGCGGTTCTTTTTTGTTTCGTACCTGATTTTTAGTGTGTTGGTGCTCTGTTCTCCTACGGTGGCGGCGGAGCACCGGGTAAAGCTTTTCGGGACCGCTGTGAACCCATCCCTGGGCGCTGCGGCGCAAACATCCTGTTTGCGACGCTCCCGAAAAGCTTTACCCGGCACTCCACCTTAATATCGGGCAGATTGACTTCGAATAGAGAGAGTGGCTTTTTCAACAGTCTATTCGTCGACCTGAAGGCGCAATTTTTTCTTACGAAGTGGTAAAGCCAGAATGGAAGGAAGAGCGTCGGGCAAGGCTTTTCGAAAGCGTGAGCGACAGGGACGTCGCTCACGCAGCGTACAGGGATGTATTCACAGCGGTTTCGAAAAGCCTTGCCCGATGATCTTCCGCCACCAAACCAAAATCAAAGCGCACCACCAAACCAACGACAGGGTAGTAACATGATTCAGAGATTCGGCGTCGAAGGCGGTACAGGTACCGGGGGTCAACACCTGCCATTTTCCAGTGCAGTGGAAGCCGGTGGCTTTCTTTATGTATCGGGCCAGACCCCAATGCGCGATGGCGAAGTGGTGGAGGGCGGTATTGTCGAGCAGTCGCAACTGGCGATCGACAATTGCTTTGCGATCATGGACAAGGCGGGCTACGGCGTTCAGGACGTGGTGCACGTAACCGTTATTTTGACCGATGCGCGATACTTTCAATCCTTCAATAAAGTCTTCAAAGAAAATTTCGGGGACAACCCGCCCGCGCGCATCTGTTCCGTGTGTGATCTGGTAGTGGACTGCAGGGTGGAAGTTGGCATAGTTTGTTACCGAGATCCGGCAAAATAAACGCTATGCCTGAAACAAGAACATAAACTTAAAAAAACGCGTTCAAAAAGAATAAATTCCCAATATGAATGCAGACTATTTCCTCGCCGCGTTTGGCCTCTATATCGTATTCCTGATTGCCATCGGTTGGTTTGTCAGTCGTCGCCAGAAAAGTGGTGACGACTTTTTACTGGCCGGTCGCAGTCTGCCCATCTTCCTCACCGTAGGCACCACCGTGGCCACCATGGTCGGCACCGGCTCTTCCATGGGCGCGGTGGGGTTTGGCTATGGCCACGGTTGGGGCGGAGCGCTTTACGGTGTTGGCGGTGCGGTGGGTATCCTGCTGCTGGGAATCCTGTTTGCGCCGGTGCGCGCACAGCGCTTCTCCACCATGAGCGAAGAGCTGGCGTCCTATGTGGGAGACCATCCGCTGGTCAAAAAAGTCGTTGCCCTGTTGATCTTTATTGCCTGCCTGGGCTGGCTGGGTGCACATATTCTCGGTGGCAGCCTGTATCTGGCCTGGATTGCGGGTATCGACCTGCAGCTGGCCAAACTGCTGGTGGCCCTGGGCTTCGCCGTTTTTGTGGTGATCGGCGGTTACCACGCGGTAGTGTGGACCGATACCCTGCAGGCGCTGGTACTGTTTACCGGTTTTCTACTGATGGCCGGGTTTGCACTGCACCAGGTAGGCGGCTGGGAGGCAATGCTGGCGGCGCAGCCGGCATCGCACCGCAATCCACTGGCTGCAGGCTCCATCGGTCTTCTGCCCTCCATATCCCTGGCGGTCGTCATCGCGGTGGGGGTTCTGGCAACCCCTTCCTTTCGCCAGCGGATCTATTCCGCACGCAGTGTGGCTTCGGTGCGCCGCTCCTTTTTTATTTCCGGCTCCCTGTATCTGGGTTTTTCCCTGGTGCCGGCGATCATCGGTATGTGCGCCTATGTACTGAGCCCCGAGCTGGATAACCGCAACTATGCGTTTCCCTTTCTCGCCATCGAGGTACTGCCGCTCACCATCGGTTTGATTGTGCTGCTCGCGGGGCTCTCCGCCACTATGTCCAGTGCCAGCTCGGACGCCATTGCCGGGGTGTCGATCCTGGTGCGGGACTTTTCCCGCAACCCTGACCGCACCCCTGCGCAGCCGGAAACGGAAGCGTCTGACTCCATCCGTCGATCGCGTATCGGGTTGGTGCTGGTGATCGGCGCGGCACTGGGGCTGGCGATGTTGTCGGATGACCTGATCGGCTACATCGGCAAGATGATTTCCACCGTGATGGCCGGGCTGTTCGTCTGCGGCATGCTGGGGCGTTTCTGGCCCCGGTACACCTGGCAGGGGGCCCTGGCCTCATTGCTGGCGGGGGCGATGGCTTCGATACTGGTGATGGTTACCGCGAATGAATATTGGGGTAACCCCATATTGCCTGCGGTATTTGCCGCGCTGGTCGCGGGGGTACTGGTGAGCCTGGCTACCGGTGCACCACTCGCGGTTCACGAATCGGACCCGGAGTTCGACGCGGGCTGAGGTCGCATCGCCGCAAATTCTGGCACTGAATACCCCCTCGCTCTATTATCTCCCGATTGACTCGGGGGAGCTGTACTGCAGTTTCCGATACAAATTCAATAAATACGTTTATAAATACGAGAGACTGCATGAAACGGAAACTGTTTTTCCTGTTGGCCTGCACTTTTGCCGGGCATTCTTCTGCTGAACAGCTCACTATCGATAGATTGTTCTCTGACCCCGCATTGAGCGGTACCAGCCCGCGGGCGCTGCAATATTCGCCGGACGGCAGCCGCGTCACCTTCCTCAAGGGGCGAGAAGAAGATTACAACCGCTACGACCTGTGGGAATACAGCGTGAACGACGGGGAAACCCGTATGCTGGTCAACTCCGACAAGCTGCACAGCGGCGAAGAAAAACTTTCCGACGAAGAGAAGGCCCGCCGCGAGCGCCAGCGTATTTTCGGCAGCGGTATCATGGAATACAGCTGGTCCAAAGACGGCAAGTCCCTGCTGTTCCCCCTCGCAGGCGATGTGTTCTTCTACGACGTGGCCAAAGCCAAATCCAAACGCCTGACCGAAACCGAAGCCTTCGAGACCGATGTGCGGGTTTCCCCCAAAGGCCATTTCGTTTCGTTTATCCGCGACCAGAATATTTTTGTGGTGGACCTGAATACCGGTAAAGAGCGTCAGCTCACCACCGATGGCAAGGGCCCGATCAAAAACGGTATGGCGGAATTTGTGGCCCAGGAAGAAATGGGACGCATGACCGGCTACTGGTGGTCGCCGGATGAAAAACGCATTGCATTCCTGCAGGTGGACGAGAGCCCGGTTGATGAAGTAACCCGCAGCGAAATTTATGCGGACCGCATCGACATGATCCAGCAGCGCTACCCTGCGGCTGGACGCCCCAATGTCAAAATCAAACTGGGTGTACTGGACATCGCCAGCGGCAAAACCCAGTGGCTGGATCTCGGCAAAAACCAGGACATTTATATTCCACGGGTAAAATGGGCGCGGGACAACCTGCTGTCCTATCAATGGCAGAACCGCAGCCAGCAGAAACTGGAACTGCGTTTTGTGGATATCCCCAGTGGCAAAACCCGTACCGCGCTGACCGAAACCAGCGATACCTGGGTTAACCTGTTCCACGACCTGCGTTTCCTGAAAGACAGCGACCGCTTTATCTGGGCGTCGGAAAAAGACGGTTTCAAACACCTGTACCTGTACGACTTCAGTGGCAAGCAGCTGGCACAACTCACCCGGGGCGACTGGGCGATCGACCAGGTTGAGGCGGTGGATGAAAAATCCGGCAAGGTTTATTTCACCGGCCGCAAAGACACGCCGCTGGAGCGTCACCTGTATGTGACCAACCTCGATGGAAAAGCGGAAGCCGCGAAAATTTCCAGCCGCTCCGGTATGCACAGCATTGCCTTTGCGGATGATGCATCCGGTTATATTGATCGTTACTCCAATCCGACCACGCCAACCCAGGTCAGCCTGCACGATATTGATGGCAAGCGCATTACCTGGCTGCAAGAAAACAAGGTTGAGAAAGGGCACCCGCTGTACCCGTATATGAGTGACTGGATCACTCCAGAGTTTGGTGAGATCAAGGCGCCGGAAGGCCACACCCTGTATTACCGCATGTACAAGCCGGCGGGCTTCGATCCGAAGAAATCCTACCCGGTAATGGTATTCCTGTACGGCGGCCCGCACGCGCAGCTGGTCACCAATAGCTGGGACAGACCGTTCAACCAGTTCATGGCCCAACAGGGTTATGTGGTCTTCACCCTGGATAACCGCGGCTCAGCCAATCGCGGTAAAAAGTTTGAAGATCCCATCTTCCAGAAAATGGGTAGTGTAGAGGTGGATGACCAGGTCACCGGGGTGAAATTCCTGCGCAACCTGCCGTTTGTTGATCCGGAGCGTATTGGTGTTTACGGCCACAGCTACGGTGGCTATATGGCGCTGATGACCATGTTCAAAGCGGGAGATTACTTCAAGGCGGGCATCTCCGGTGCACCGGTAACCGGCTGGGAGCTGTACGACACCCATTACACCGAGCGCTATATGGGCAACCCGAACCAGGTGCCGAAAGCTTACGAGGCATCGTCGGTATTCCCCTATGCCAAGGACCTGAAAGGCCCTCTGCTGATCTATCATGGAATGGCGGATGACAATGTGCTGTTCACCAATACCACCAAGCTGGTGAAGCAGCTGCAGGACAATGGCCAGCAGTTTGAGTTGATGACCTACCCGGGCAAAAAGCACAGTATGCGCGGCAAGGAAACCGGAAAGCACTGGCATCAGATGATGAAGGACTTTTTTGATCGTACGCTGAAAGCGACGGACTGAGTTCGCCAGGTCAGATTGAAATAAGTTGGAATACGTTGAAATAAAAAGGGGCTTCCACTGGAAGCCCCTTTTTTAATGCCGGTTACTTCAATTCCCGCAGGTGCCCTGCAAACGCAGCAGTGGCCCCTGACCAGTTTCCTTGGAGGTCATGTCCACACCGTTACTGCCGCTTTCGGCGGCGATGACCAACCCGGTGTTGCTACCGCTCAGCCAGGTTTCCACGATACCCGAAGACAGCAGGTCTACCTGAAAAGTGCCGGTACCGTTGGGGACAAAAGTGGCCAGCCGATTGCCGAGGATACCGCTGCCACCCACGCTGTTCCAGGTGACCGAAGCTTCCTGCCAGTCGCTATTTGCCTGATAGAAACCGAAGGTGTTACTCGAGCGGTTGGTGACATTCAGCTCAAGCAGGGCCTGGGTAAAGTTGCTGCAGGTTTCGACACCGGCGAGATCGAATTTGAGCAGGGTGTACAACTCGCCGTACTGGCGATCGCTGCCATCGGCCAACAGGCCATCACTGTCGCCATCAAAGTTGGTGCCGCTTTGACCCGAGCCCACAAACACATCATCAGAGGCCGCCTGCACCAATGGCTGGCTGCTGCCCGAACCGGACGAACTGCCTGACGAGCTGCCAGAAGAGCTACTACTGGATGAACCGCCGGAGCTGGAAGAGCTGCTGGAAGAACCGGCGCTGCCGCAGTCGGCATCCAGATACAGTACCGGGGCCACACCGGTTTCCTTGGAGCTCATGTCTACACCGTCGCTGCCACCCAGGGACGCGATCACCAGGCCGGTATTGCTGCCATTCAGCCAGGCATCGACGGCACTACTATCGAGCGCAATTTGTATCAGGCCGGTAGTCGCGGGGGTGAAACTGGCCAGCTGGCTGCCCTGGATACCGGTGCCGCCGATGCTGCCCCAGGTCGCAGACGCTTCCTGCCAATCGCTACCGGCAACAAATACACCGAAACTGATGTTGGAGTAGTTGGTGACATTCACTTCGAGAGTGACGTTGCTGAACTTGCTGCAGCTGGCGACATCGTCCAGATCGAATTTCAACAGGGTCATCATCTGCCCGTAGGTGGTGTCGGAACCGTCTGCCAGCAGACCTTCGTTACTGCCGTCGTAGTTGGTGCCCGTCTGGTTGGCGGTGACAAAGACGTCGTCGCTCACGGCAAGGGCGTAGCCCTGACCACCGGATCCGCTGGAACCACTGGAGGAGCCACCCGAACTGCTGGAAGAGCTGCTGCTGGAGGAACTGCCGCCGCTGATCACGCTGCGGTTGCTGGCGTTGCGGGTGAGGGTCATGGCTTCGCCCACCTGGTTGGCGCTCCACCAGTTGACGTTGCTCGGCAGTGCCAGTGCATCTGCCGCGCGGTCGCTGCGACTCAGGGTGCTGGCAGATGTATCGAACTGCGCAGTGCGCACGGTCAGTTCACTGGGGCTGACCTGGATGACCTTGAATTGCTGGATGCTGGCCAGGTCGATGGTCCAGGATTTTGGATCGTTTGCGGAGCGTGCCGGTGCCCCCCAGCTGCCTTCGCCCACATACACGGTGCCGCCGTTTGATGCGGTGACAAAGCCATTGCCACTGGGCGCAACCGCCTGGGTCAGCTTGGTCATGTGGGTGTCGGATTCCACCACCAGGTTCATGCTGTAGTCGTAGAAATTTTGCGCCCACCAGCTGTGCAGGGTGAGATTGTCAGACTTGCCGGTGTAGTGCGGGAACATGGGCTTGTGGTACTGGGCAAAACGCCACTGGGCACTGCCGCCATAGCTGGCGAGGTCGCTCTGTAGCCAGTTGTTCATGGCCGAGGCGTAGGAGGACCAGCCGCTGTTCTGGAACTGGCTGTTCAGGGTGTACACCCGCAGCAGTGGGGAAATTTGTACCGCACCGTAAGTGTCACTGGGATTGCAATTGCCATCGCCATTGAAGTCGGCGCCGAATACCAAGCACAGGGTGGAGTAATTGTCGTCCTCGTGGTTGCCGTGGGTGGGAATCAGCGGATAAATACGCTTGTAATCCAACCCGTCGATCTGGTCGCTGGAGTAGGTGAGCTCCCAGTCGTCCAGAAAGGCACTCATCTGCGAGGCGCTGTTGGCATCGGTAAAGTCGCCACCGTGCATCACCGCCAGCGGGCGGATTTTTGCCAGCAATTGATTGCCCTGGCGGCGGTTGGTGTGGCCGGTGCGAGTATCGCCACCGGCGATCATGACGAAGGGCGAGTTGTCATTGGGTGCGGTTTTAAACCAGAAGCGATCGCCGCAACCGTCCTGGTCACATACACGGTAAAACACCTCGGAATCTGCCGGCAGGTTTTCCAGTCGCACAAAGTGGCTGCTGATACTGCCGTCGAAGGTGCGGCTCGCATCCACGCCGGCACTGGTCCAGGCGCTTTCGTCGGTGGAGTAGCCGTAACTCACATAAGGATTGGAACTGTTGCCATCGGGCGAGAAGCCGATGACGGCACTGTTGCGGCCGTCGTTGTCCCAAATCAGGCGGTGGTGTTTGGTGGCTGCATTGATGTCGGTTGCCGCGAGGCCCAGCAGCAGGCCGGCGGTACCGGCGATTGCGCGCATCGCATTTTCGCGGGCAACACGAAAATGCTTGTTTCCCAGAAACTCTTTCATGGGGTTTTCCCTGGTCGAAGGATTATTTTAAATGTGGACGTTCGGAAGTTACTGCGCGGGGAAGTGTGCGAGGGATTAGTGACAGCTTTTTGAAGATTCCGAAACCAGGCGCACAAAGGCTGCATTGCGGTGCGGAATTGTGATCTGTTGCCCATCCACAAAACTGATGGCAACGGCGCCCCCGTCCAGCGTTTTGTAAACATCCTGTAACGGGACTTCCTGTTGTGACGTCCAGTAATCGCCGCGTTTGGTTTTTGGGAAAAAGGCGGTGTCGATGGTGGGCTGGCCCGCTTTGGCTTCGGTGTCCACCAGCGTGCGCATTTCATCGGCAGTGGGCAGGCGCCAGTCCTGTTGGCCACACAGCTGCTCCTGGCGCGCGCGTCGGATCAGATCCGCGGTATCGCAGCGTTCGTCTTCAAAATAACAGTCGCCCTGGTTGGGGGCGCCCACTGCGGACTCTTTCCCGGAGCTGCCACTGGATTCGCGGTACCAGGAATAGGTCCACAGGCCATCGTGAATATTTTCACTGTCGGTTTTCACTTCCCACAATAGCCCGCTGCGCTGGTCGCACACGCAGGGCCAGGGGCCGGCCCAATTGGGCAGTGGTTCGCCGCTGCCATCGATCTTGGTGAAGTGGTGATGTGCCGGTTGCGGGGATTGCGGTTGGTGCAATGCTGCGGCCAACAGTCCCACAGTTGGCACGCAAAATACGATGAGCGAGCGCTGCCAGATATTCATCGGGACAACTCCTGAAGAAACTGCAGGCGGATCGCGCGGGTGTGGCGGGTGTGCGCCACCTGCGCATGGTCGAAGGCGGAAACCCACAGGCAGGTGCCATCGACAATGGGAACATCCAGGGCGGAGCTGGTAACCCGCTTGCGCACAAATTCCAGGTTCCAGTAACCATCCCGCCACTGCCCGCGGGCGCGTACATCGGCGCGGTCGCCTTCGAAACGGTTGGAGTTGTACATCACCGAAGGCATTACCGTTCCCTGTGGATAACGTATGTCCTGCTCCGGAGAGTAGGGCTGGTAGTCGAACCAGGGAATGACCCAGTCGCGCGCGCGATTTGTTCGCTGCTCAGGATCAATGCCCTGCAGTGCTGCCAGCTGCGCGGGGTCAGCCGGCAGGCGTTTGGGAGTGATGACTTGCGGCTTGTACCACTGCCAGTTCATCACATAAGCACCGGACTCCTTGCCGTCCTGCTGGTAGCCCGCGGTATAGCGGCGCTCGCCCGGGCGCTCCTTGTCCGGTGGGCCGATAAAATTGTCATCCGCCAGGTACATGTCGTTGGTGCGCACCGCTTTCCAGTGCCACAGGTCGTGCAATTGCCCGTCGCTACTGTAGTGGTACCCCTTGCCGTGCCAGTTGGCGGGGCGCTCGGCCAGTGGCTTGCGCCCCAGGTGCGCGGTACCCGCGGCCGCAAAGGTGCAGCTGGAAGAAAGTAGTACCGCGAATTTGTCTTCGTAGAAACGGGTCTCGTCAAAATTGTGGAAGCCCTGTTGCTGTACTTCCCAGCCCTGTGCTGTTTTCAGCAACGGCAGGTGCACCAGGCTTTGGCTGTCGTCGCGCCAGCGGGCCGATAGATAAAATTCCTCGCCGTTGCTGAGTGCCCGCAGGGTGATCTCGGTGGCGCCTTCATCAAAGTTGGTGCCGCCATCGGTGTAGACAGTAATGGGCATTGCCATTTGCCACTGCGGCTCGTCCGCGTTGCCGTCAATCTCTATGGGCGCGTGATCCGGGTCGAGCAGTGGTATAGCGGTGACTTCAAGCCGGAACTGGCTTTGCTGACTGGTAAAAAGCCAGGTGGCGGTAAAGACCAGAACAGCAACCCCGAGCAATGCGCCGCCGATCCATTGCCGGCGCCGGGAGCGATGGCCGGACCTGGGGATTGCGATCAGTGCCAGGGACTGTCGCCCCCAGCGCGCCAGATACAGTCCGGCGTGGAACACTAGATAGAGCAGGGCGCCGAGGGCCGCGAGGAAGTGCCAGTCCCGCGGGTTCAACCCGATTCCCCAATTCCCCCAACCGTAAAACAGCAGCCAACCGCTGAGCAGTGACAACCCCAGAAGCGGGTAGCCGGCGCGAATGATCGCCCGGTGCCAGCCGGGCCAGTGTAGGTCCCGGGCCTTTTTACTGTCGGTGGAGATTGCGCGGGCAGTCCGGTGGGCAATACTGGGAAATACGCGATAGGCGATGTAAGCAATCACTACCAGTGAAAACACCACCGCGCTCACGAAGTGCCATTGGATGACCCCGCCCTGAGGCAACAGCTCTTCAAACTGGCTTACCTGCGGGCGGGTGAGGCTGGCGATACGCAGCCCGGTCAACAGGCTGCACAGCAGCGCACCTGCGGCGCAGGTGTGCAGCAGTATCCAGCGCAGGCTTTTGCGGTTGGCGGCCACCGGTTCCCCCGAATCAATGTGTAAAAAAGTGCGAGGTTAAGATTACCCGGTGGCAGTTTGATGACACGGGCGACGGGTAGGGTGATCTGGGGCGCACTTTTGATTATTTGGCCGTCCGATCATCAAAATCTAAATGATAATCTGTTGCATTTGCATGTTTCTGTCTTTAGACTCGCGTCCCAAATTCAAGGGGTAGTTCCTGGGGACTCGAAAATGCCATCCAAGCAACGTCTGTTTGCCAGCTCTCTGCTGGCAGTCGCACTGACCGCGGCCAATGCCACCATCGCCGCGGAAGGGAAGTCTGAAAAGCTCGAGAATGTCGAGGTGGTCGGTGAACAGGTAGATTCTTACCTGGTCGAGGATATGAACACCGCTACCGGCCTGGGCCTGTCCATCATGGATACGCCACAGTCTGTCTCCGCGATTGGCAGTACCCAGCTCGACGATTTCAACCTGTACAACCTGAACGACGCGCTGCTGGCAGTGCCCGGCATTCAGGTCGAGAGTGTGGAGACGGATCGCACCTATTATTCCTCCCGCGGCTTTGACGTGACCAACTTCCAGGTTGACGGCGTTGGCCTGCCGTCTACCTACGGCAACCGCAGCGGTGAGACCGACACCTCGATCTACGAGCGTATCGAAGTAGTGCGCGGTGCCAACGGCTTGATGAGCGGCGCGGGCAACCCTTCTGCCACGGTCAACATGGTGCGCAAGCGTCCTACCGATGACCTGCAAATGTCGTTCAGCGCTATCGCCGGCTCCTGGAGCAGCCTGCGTCTTGAGAGCGACATCGCCGGCACCCTCAGTGATGGTCTGCGCGGCCGACTGGTGCTGACCAAGGAAGACAAGGAGTCTCACCTGGACTTCTACGCCATGGACAAATCCGTGGCCTACGGTGTGCTGGAAAAAGATCTGGGCGAATCTACCCTGCTGACCCTGGGTGCCAGCTATCAGGCGAGCCTGGCAGACAGCCCGCTGTGGGGTGCCTTGCCACTGGTGTACTCCGATGGCTCCGCCACCGACTACGATGTGTCTGCCTCGACCTCTGCCGAGTGGGCCTACTGGGACAATATCGAGCAGGAAGTTTTCGCCGAGCTGAAGCACCAACTGGCCAATGGCTGGGAAGTCAAAGGTTATTACAGCACTGCAGACGTCGAAGGCGATAGCGAACTGCTGTACATGTACAGCCTGCCAGATCGCGGTACCGACGAAGGCCTGATCGGCTACGGCAGTGGTTATACCCTGGATGCCAAACGGGATGTGTTTGACCTGCGTGTTTCCGGCACCTACAACCTGCTTGGGCGCGAGCACGATTTACTGTTCGGATATAACTGGTCCGAGGGCGCCACTGAAGAAGTGTCCCTGTACGATTACACCAATGGCTTCCCCTGGATCGGTGATTTCACCCAGTGGAATGGCCAGACTCCGGTCAAGCCGGTATTTACCGACGGCCTGACGGGTAGTGACTTCAATGAAGCACAGAGCGCCGTATTCGCCGCTACGCGCTTTCGTGTGACCGACGCCCTGAGCCTGGTGGGCGGCGCGCGCGTGGTGAACTGGGAAGCCGAAGGTACCGGTTATGGCACCAGCAAGCTCACCGAGGTCGATGGCAAGGTGCTTCCATACGCGGGTGTGGTGTATCGGGTTAACGACAACTACTCCCTGTACGCCAGCCACACTGAAACTTTCGCTGCCCAGGACGATGTCGCCCAGGACCTGACCTTCATCGATCCCACCGAAGGGGTGAACGACGAAGTAGGTGTTAAGGCACAGTTCCTGGAAGGCAAGCTGATGGCAACCCTGGCGTATTACCAGACCCAGCAGAACAATGTGGCGGAATTTGCTGGCCAGGTGGAAGACCCGAATAACGACCAGATCCTGATCGACTACTACGAAGGCCGCGATTACGACAGCGACGGCTTTGATCTGACTGTCAGTGGCCAGCTCGCCGATGGCCTCAATATGGAATTCAGCTACGCCAAGGTGAATATCGACAATACTGCGGACAATGGTCTCGACCGCGACTTTATCCCGGCCCAGACGGTGCGTTTGTATGCGAGCTACCGTCCGCCCATGTTGGACGCGTTGAAAGTCGGTGGTGGTCTTAACTGGCAGGATGATATTTCGCGGATGCATGCTGCTGGTCACGTCATCGAGCAGGAGGCCTACGCCACTCTGCAATTGTTTGCCAACTACAAGGTAACCGAGCAGCTGAGTTTCTCCCTCAATGGTGAAAACCTTACCGATGAGAAGTACATCAGCAGCCTGTATTGGGATCAGGGCTTCTACGCCGCTCCGCGCAGCTTCAGCGCGTCGGTGAACTGGCGTTACTGATTGATCAAGTTCCCTGCTCGCCTGCGGGCGGGCTTGGGCAGGTAGCCACAAAAAAAAGCGGCGGACTGAAACAGTCCGCCGCTTTTTTATTGATTCGAGGAATCTAGCTCTTTTTTCTCTTTTTACGCTTTTCGGTATTTTCTTCACACTGCCCAATGATGGGTAAATACCGCAGTACCTTCATTTCCGGATCAATCACCACATGATCGTCTGCGGAGGCAGCTATAGTGATGATTCCATCTATCGGCTCGTATACCTGAAGTTCCCCGTTAACAGACACCGGCACTGGCATCGGGAAGGGAAGCTCGTCCGAGGTTTTCCAGGTAAGGGCGATGGAACCCTCTTGCTGCTGCCGGACCAGCTCCGGCAATTCGGCCTGCTTCAGGTATACATCAAACAGCCAGTTGTAATCCTCGCCCGTCAGTTTGTTGACGATATCGATAAAGTCCTGGGTATTGCGGTAGCGGGGGGCAATGGGATAGGCCAGCGCAGCAGTATTGTCTGTGCCATACAGCAATTCCCGGGTTGCTTGCCAGAACAGTTTATCGCCGATCAACCAGCGTAGGGTGTGTAAGGTCCAGCCACCTTTGCCATAAATATCCGAGTTGAACGCCTGTTCAGAGGTGATATCGCCTTCCAGCACAATGGGTTTGCAATTCATCAACCCCAGATACGATTTATACATGCTGTGGTTGTACGCCGCGTTACCAAAATGATCGAGGCTATAGGCTGGCTGCATGTATAAACCGAAGCCTTCATGTAGCCAGGCATCGTTGAGTTTTTCATGGGTAATCAGGTTGCCAAACCACTCGTGGGCCAGTTCGTGTTGCAGCAGCCAGTCGAACCCATATTCGTCGCGCTTGTATTCCTTGCCATAGGCATTGATGGTCTGGTGCTCCATGCCCAGATGGGGCGTTTCAACAAAGCCCAGTTTCTGGTCGCCCCAGGGGTAAGGACCCAGCTGGCGTTCATAGAATTCAATTTGTTGGAGTAAATCGTTATCGATAAGTTGTTGCGCCTTTTCGGCATTCTTACTCAGGGCCCAGAATTCAATTGGCACCTGAGCTCCGTTGGTGCTGGTATAAGACTGCTGGATTCTGCTGTAAGGGCCAATATTCAGGGCAATGTTGTAGTCGCTGGCCGGAACAGACAGCAACCAGTCAAATTCGGTCTTGTCGTCACCCACCGGGTTGGTTCCCTGTAAAACACCATTGGTGACTGCGCTCAAACCATTTGGGACAGTAAGCCGGATACGCATACTGTCGGCCTTGTCCGCAAAATGGTCTTTACACGGCCAGAACAAATCACAGCCCTCGCCCTGTACCGCAGTGGCAATCCACGGTTGCCCATCCTCTGTCTGTTTCCACACGGTACCACCGGCCCAGGGGGCGTTCAGGGCAATATGTGGCTTGCCGGAGTAGGACACGTCGACGGTAACCTGCTCACCTTGGTGGAATGTCTGCCCCAGATCAATCGTCAGAATGCCGCCACTTTTCTGGAACTGCGCTACCTGATCGTTTACCAGAATCTGTTCAATGTCGAACCGGCTATCCAGTTTCAGTTCGACCTGTGCGCTGTCTTCCAATAGCAAGAACTCCGTGCGCCCAGTACCTTTTATAGCTTTCTTGTCGGGAAATATTTCCAGGCTCAGGTCATAAGCTTTGACATCTGCTCGTTGCGCTACCTCTGAAAGGGGCTGTCCGGTATCGCCAATCAGCGGGTCCAGTGGCGGGGAGAGTTGTTGACAGGCGGTCAGGGTCAACAGGGGTAGCAAGTGCCAAGCAGAGCTCTTAACTGCCTTGGCAAACTTCAAATAGCGCATCGGAACTCCCGGAACGTTGAATACGAGTAAGCGGGAGATAATGGCACAGTTTTACACGCCCAATCCATTTAGCGGGTCTGGCCGACTAGCTCGGCAGATAAATGGAATTCATGACTCACCGGTGCTCATATTCTTTCCGTATAACGCTGATTAATAAAATCTAAATGAGAATGCATTGTATTTGCGGTGCCAGATGGCTAGACTCTTGCCCCAGTTGTAGCTGGCCCATCCTCGTTTGGGATTGATGGCTGGTGCCTTGTTTATTCCGTGGCGGTCTTCCTGCTATTGGTAAAAAAGCACGTTTCCCGATATCCCCGATATTAAAGAATCATGAATAAAACCCTGTTCAAACTGCACAGCTGGATGGCATTGGCGGCCTTTATCCCGCTACTGGTCATCTGCATTACCGGCAGCATTCTGGTGTTCAAGCACGAGATTGATTCCCTGCTGTTGGCTGACAAGGTGCGAGTAGAGTCCGCCGGCCGTGAGCGCCTGAGTCTGGACGCGCTGGAAGCCTCCATGCACAGCAGCTTCCCCGATTTCGAAGTGGTGGGCTGGGCGCTGTTTCAGGACAAAGATCGCGCAGACCTGGTCTATACCATGCAGCGCGGTACCGACGAGTGGACATACGCCCTGCTGGACCAATACACCGGTGAACCTCTGCGTGTACCCATGGGGCTGACACATCACCTTACAGACTGGCTGCTGGACCTGCACTACACCCTGCTGATGGGCGACTGGGGCATGCTGGTTACCAGTATCTTCTCCATTCTGCTGTGCTTGCTCGGGATCACCGGCTTTATCCTGTACCGCAAATTCTGGAAGAACTTCTTCACCCTGCGCTGGAACGCGCGCATGATCGTGTACTTCTCCGACCTGCATAAAATGACCGGCATTATCGGTGCACCCATCCTGCTGATCCTCGGCTTTACCGGTGCCTGGTGGAACATCACCCACTTTGCCCACGAAATGGAAGAACACGCAGACGGCCACGAGCACTACAAAATGGCCGAGCGTCTGTACAGCGACGACCTCTCCCTGCAGGGGCTGATGGACGATGCCGGCAATCGTATCCAGAACTTCGAGACCACCTACGTTTCCTTCCCCTGGGAGCCGGGTGCCAACTTCACCTTCTGGGGGGATGTGCACAGCGGTAACCCGCTGATCAGCGAGTACGCCAGCAACGTGACCTACAACGCCCAGAGCGGCAAGCATATGCTCAGCTACGATATCCGCGATGCCTCCGCAGGCGCAGTGATTGTGGACAGCTACCGCCGCCTGCACTTTGGCAACTTTGCCGGTCTTGTGAGCAAGATTCTGTGGTGTGTGATCGGCCTGTCGCCGCTGCTGCTGTCCATTACTGGTGTTTACATCTGGTACCAGCGCCGCGAGAAACGCCGCAACGCACGCGAGAAGAAACGCGCGAAAGCGGCGGCACTGGCAGGAGCTGCTGCCTGAGCATCGTGACAACCAATGCATTCTTTTGAGCCGGGCGAGTCCCGGCTTTTTTGTGCCTGCGTTTCCGCCGCTTTGTGCCTGGCGCTTCTGCAGCGTGACTCATAGCGTGACTCGCAGTGACCCAAAATGACCAGAAAATCTCCCGGCAAACTGTGACGGTCGTCCACTGTATGGAGGAGTCCTCTGCTTAGAATAAGCGGATAACCGGCGCCCGATCTGGATGCCGGACCGATCTGTGGCCAGCAAAACAATAATACGGAGCTGCGATGCGCTGGGTATGCCTGGCCTGTTTCATCCTGATGGGGGTGCCCGCGGTTCAAGCGGAACCGGCGGACTCCTTGTCTCTGAATTCCCAGATACTCAATTCCTTTCCACCGAGTTCCTTGCCGCTGGAGTTTTCCCCGGTGGGGGCGACCCGCGGACTGGACGTCAAGGTGGCCACCTCGGTACTGGTCGATCGCAATGGCCTGCTGTGGGTCGCCTCGCGGGAGGGGTTGTACCGGTTCGACGGCTATCAGGCCACTGCCCTCAAGGTCGGCGACGGAGGACTGCCGGACAATGACATCCGCGCGCTGTATGAAGATCGCGCCGGCAATATCTGGATTGCCAGTAACACCAGCGGGCTCACCCGCTACCAGCCCGCCGAGGATCGCTTTACTCACTTTCGCCACCAGTCCGCCAACCCTGATTCACTCTCCCACGAAAGCATTTACGGCATGGCAGAAGACGCCGATGGGCAACTGTGGGCGGGCAGTCAGATTGGCCTGAACCGGCTAGACCCGGTAACCGGACAGGTAACGCGCTTCCGGCACGACCCGGCAAAGCCGCGCTCGCTGTCGCACAACTATGTCTACGATGTGCTGGCGGAGCCCGCGGGGGATGCGATCTGGGTGGCCACCATTGGCGGCGGCGTCAATCGCTGGCGCAGCGGCGCCAGTGGCTTTGACCACTTTGATCTCTCCCGGCTGACCGCAGCTGAGGGCGAACTGAACAGCGTATTTGCTCTCGCACGCCACGGTCGCGATCTGCTGTTTGCGGGCACCCGTGCGGGTCTGGTGGCGCTGGATATCCAGCGTGGCGAAGCGCGGGTGATCGATTTGGGCGGTGATCTGCCACCGGTGGTCCCGACGCTGGAGTGGGGGCCCGACGGGCGCCTGTGGATTGGCACCATGGCGCGTGGCGTACTGGTCTATGACCCTGTCTCGGGGACCGTAGCGGCGGCAAACCCCAAGCCTTTGGGCGAGGAGTCGCAGTTGCCGGCGCTGCCGCAACTGTCGCTGCAATTCAGTGGTGGGCGACTGTTCGTGGGCACCTGGGGGAGCGGTGTGTATATGGCGCGTTTGCGCCGGGAAGGCTATGGCTGGGTGCGCGCGGGAGCAGAGCCGGGGCAGTTGCGCCATCACAATGTGACCGCAGTGGTCGCCGGTCGCGGGCTGCTGCCCTGGATGGGCTCCTTTGGTGGTGGCCTGCAACCGCTGCTGTCCGGGCAGCGTGCGGGGACAGGCCCCGGGCAAGCGGACGACGAGATTTTCAAAGACGGCATACTCACGATTCTCCAGCGCCGCGACGGCCAGTTACTGGCGGGCAGTAACCACGGGCTTTGGGTGATCGAGCAGGATGATAGCCACCGCCTGATCAGCGGGGATTCCCCTGAAGGATTGGGCACGGGGTATGTGACCAGCCTGCTGGAAACGGAGGGCGGCGACCTCTGGGTGGGCGTTGGTGGCAGTGGCCTGTTTCGCTTGCCAGCCGGCAGCGACCGCTTTCAGCGATACGCGCATACGCCGGGGCAGGGGCACTCCCTGAGTGGCAACTACATCACCACACTGCTGCAACTGCAGGACAACCTGTTGCTGGTAGGTACGCGCTCCAGCGGCCTGAATTTGTGCACCATGGCCGCCTGGCAGTGCCAGCCATTTGGTCGCGAGCAGGGGTTGGGCCATCACAATGTCACTGCGCTCTATCGCGATCGCGCGGGCGATATCTGGGCGGGCACCGATGGTGGCGGCCTGCATCAGCTGCAACTGGATACCGCAGGCCGGCTGCAATTACAGCGGCGCTGGACCGCGGAAGATGGATTGCTGGGGGCCAGCGTCATGGGGATCGTCGAGGACGATGACGGTTCACTGTGGATAAGTTCGCGCCAGGGCCTGTCGCGATTGCGGCCGCAGGATGGACTGCTGGTGCATCATGTAGCGGAAACCGGCTTACCGGTAACTCACTTTAATGCGCGTGCGGTTGCCCGCGATGATCACCATCTTTACTTCGGTGGAATCGGCGGTCTGGTGACCATGCCGGCGGGGACCGAAATGATGCCACGTCAGGCCAGTCCGGTGCGCATGGTCGACGTCTCGCGCCGTGCCGACAGCGGCGACGACAATGGAATTTATACTCGCCCGGCCACATCCCTGGAGCGTATCGATATTGGTTGGGGCGAAATGCTGTCGGTGTCTTTTGCGGTCCTCGATTTTGCCAGTGCACCCCATCAGTACCAGTACCGCTTGCGGCCCACGGAAGCCTGGCAGTCTCTCGGTCCCAGGCGCGAGCTGACCCTACTTGAGTTGTCACCGGGGGAGCATCTTCTCAAGGTGCGCGGCCGCGATGTGTTTGGCAGTTGGAATGAATCCCCCGCGCTATTGCTCAATGTGGTGCCGCCGTTCTGGATGACGGGCTGGTTCCGCGCTGTTGCGGGCGCGATCATTTTGCTGAGTGGATTTTCCTTGCACCACTTCCGGTTGCGCGGTCTGCGTCGCCGCAACCGCACACTGGAAAGTCTCCGTCGCGAGCGCGAACGCGCGCTGGAGAAAGCGGAAGTCAGCGGGCGCGAACTGGCACAGGCCCACACCGGGCTGCGCAATCTCACCGCACGGCTGCAGTCTGCCAAGGAAGAACAGCGGCAACAGATTGCCCGGGAACTGCACGATGAACTGGGGCAAACCCTCACGGCCGCCAAACTGTCCCTGCAGCGGGTCGGGCGCGCCACACACCCAGAGGAGCGCAAAGCACGCCTGGGTGATTCGGTGTCGATGCTGGACAAAATGATTGCACAAGTGCGCAATATTTCCCTCACATTGCGGCCGCCGTTGCTGGATGAAGTGGGGCTGGTGGAAGCCCTGAAAGTCCACCTGGACTCGGTGTCCGGTCGCACCCAGATTGATATTGTTTTGCTTGCAGAAGGTGAAGTGGGCAATGTGCCGGAAGAATTACGCACCGCCATTTTTCGCCTGACCCAGGAGGCGGTCAACAATGCACTGCGCCACGCGGGCTGCCGGCGCATTCTGGTCAACCTCCGTGGCGACAGCGCAAAACTGTCGCTCTGTGTCGAAGACGACGGCTGCGGTTTTGATCCAGACCAGGTGTGGCAGCGGGTATTACGCGGCGAGCATCTGGGGTTACTGGGCATGCTGGAGCGGGCGCGCAGTGCCGGTGGGGAATTACATTTGGACGCAGAGCCCGGAAGAGGTAGCCGCATCAGTGCGGTTATTCCCCTGCACGGGCAAACAAGCGAGAGCGCGGCTGACCATACTGTCCCGGATTTTGCTTGAGAAAAAGTTCCGGAATCATTTTATGCGGGAATAAAAATGACAAAACGCATACTGCTGGTGGATGACCATTCATTGATGCGCGCAGGAATTCGCGCGTTGCTGGATGAGCTCGAAGGTTTCGAGGTGATTGGTGAATGCGGCAACGGCCTCGAAGCCGTGGAACTGGTGCACCGCGAGGAACCGGATCTGTTGTTACTGGATATTTCGCTGCCCGGATTGAACGGGTTGGAAGTGGTACAGCAGCTGGGCCAGTCCCATCCGGACCTCCGGGTACTGATGCTGTCGATGCATGCCGGGCCGGAATATGTTGCGCGCGCCCTGGGCTCGGGAGCGTCCGGTTATCTGTTGAAAGACTCTGCCTTCGATGAACTGGCGGCGGCGCTGCAGGCTGTGTGCAGTGGTCGCGACTACCTCTGTTCTGCCATCGACAGTGAAACCGTGCAGCGTTTTGTGCAGGGTGTACCAAACGGGCACTCTGCGCAGGAAATTCTGACCCCGCGCCAGCGGCAGATATTGCAGCTGATTGCCGAGGGCTGCGGACCGCGAGAAATTGCCACCAATCTCAATGTCAGTGTAAAAACCGTAGAGGCCCATCGCGCGCAATTGATGGAGCGGCTCGGAATTCACCATGTCCCCGGGTTGGTACGCTTTGCCATTCGGGTGGGAATGATTTCTGCCGAACCCTGACCCATTCTGGTGCCATGACTTTTTTGGCGACAGTTATGTGCACCAATTTTTTTCTTGGTGCTATTCCAATATGACAACCACTTCACACTAACTCGAATATCGGGGTTTCCCCTATATCCCGTAATCGAGCACTCTCATTAAGTTTGATGGGTCAATTTATTGGCCGGGTCGAAGCGTGAAACTGCATCGACTCTCCTTATCGACCACCGATCAACAACAACGAGAGGAATGCAAAGTGTTGAGAAAACTTCTCCAGTACCGCATGCCCGTAGCCAAACTGGCGGCGGCACTTCTGGTGATGCTGTCAGTGCCAATGGCGCATGCCACCAAACTCAAAACCCAAAACCTTACCCAGTTGATTCAGAGCGCTGAGTCTATTGTTGCGGGTACGGTTACCGACGTGACCGATGGCCTTGATACCGCAGGTGTGCCTTACACCGAGGTCACCATCGCGGTGGGCTCCGTGGCCAAGGGCAAAGTAAAAGAGGGCGAAAGTTACACCTTCCGTCAGTTCGGCCTGCTGAAGCCACGCACCTCCGCCAATGGTCACCAGATGCTGGCTATCGCCCCGGAAGGCTTTCCGCGCTGGCACAAGGACGAGTACGTGGTTGCGTTCATGTACAAAAAAGCCGGCCGCACCGGTCTGCAAACCACCGCGGGTATGGCCCAGGGTAAGCTGAAAATGATTAACGGCACCCTCGTCAATCAATTCAATAACGCTGGCATGTTCGATGGTGTTGAAATTAACCAGCAATTGCTGAGCGCCGAGCAGCAAAACATGATTACCGCTCCCGGTGCCGTAAATGCGACGGCATTTATGGACCTTGTTGGCCGCGCCGTCGCGGAAAACTGGATTGCCAAAGGGGAGATGAAATAATGAAAATATCAAAACTGACCATGGCCATTGGTCTCGCCGTCGCCGCCAATGCCGTGCACGCGGGTGGCCCCCTTTACACCACCGATGGTGACAACCCGCAACCACTGAAGTGGGATACCAGCAAGGGCACCATTCCGGTTTATACCGATGGCGGTGAGGCATTTACCTTTGATTACGATGGCGAAACCCCGTTTCTGACTATTCAGCGCGCCAACGAAATTACCGCACACGCCTTTGCCAACTGGAGTGATGTACCCACTTCGACCTTTTCCGCAGAAATCAGCGGCACCATTGAGAAAATGACCGGTATCGCCGATGTTACCGGCGAAAATGCCGCCGAGATTTATAACAAGGAAAACGGTTACGGTTTCTGGGTGCTCTACGATACCGACGGCTCTATCCTGGAAGAATATTTCGGGGTGCCAAAAGAATCCGTACTGGGTATCGCCTTCCCGGAATGGGCGGACGAAGACAACAATATTATTGAAGCCACCGCGGTGATGAATGGTTGGAATGTGTGGGAACACGATACCGAAGGCAACCAGGTTGCCGGTGTGTTTACCCATGAATTCGGCCACGCCATCAACCTGTCTCACAGCCAGGTCAACGGTTCCATGGCGTATATGAGCTACACCTACGCACCGAATTATCCGGGCATTGAAGGCTGTGGTGTGGAAGCGGTGCACCGCTACGATTACCCGGCGGCTTACGGTGCGAATAATGCGAACCCGGCCATTATTGAAACCATGTTCCCGTTTATCGACCACAGCGGCCAGGCGGGTGTGGAACAGAGCACCGTGGACCACCCGGATGACCGCGCGGCAATTTCCAATATTTATCCGACCGCGGATTACGCCTCCACCACCGGCACCATTACTGGTGTGTTGCGCCTGAAAGACGGCGTGACCGAATACAGCGGTATCAACGTGATTGCGCGCAACGTCAACAATCCCATGTTCGACGCCGTGTCGGATATGACCGGTTCCGCCACCCAGGGCAAGATTGGTCCCGACGGCCGCTTTACCATCCGCAACCTGACCCCGGGTGAGTCCTACGTACTCTATTTGGAAGAAATCGTTGCCGGTGGTTATCCCACCACGCCGCAGCGCCTGGCTTCCGTTGGTGAATACTGGAACCTTGCCGAGAGCAGCGACCCCCTCACCGACGATGCCTGTGAGGCAACGCCAATCGTTGCGGAAGCCGGCGTCACCAAGGAAGCGGATTTTTATTTCAACGGCTTTGAAAAAGGTGTGCAGGTGACCCCGGTGGTGGCCGCATTTATCCGTGATATGTCCAAGAGCGGCAAGGTCGCCGCCGGTGAAGTGGGTAGCACCGCATTCATGTGGTACACCGATCGTGGCTTTATGGTACTGCCGCCGGAATATACACCGGCCAACGGTGCCATGAGCCGCAATGGTCAGAAAATGCTGGTGCATAAAGATATGACCGGCAATGGCATTCAGGAACCAGTTATCTGGAGTGCGAAAGGGGATATTGCCCTGGGCGACCTGAATGGCAACACCTGTGGCGGTGGCAGTTCAACCGGTGTAACTGCCGCGAGCGGCTGGGATATGGACGACGCGGGTAAAACCGCCATTGGTCTCGCCTACAAGGATATGGATGGCGACGGTGTCTGCCAGGGCTCCTTCAAGGGCGAAATCGTGCCCTGGATGTGGACCGAGAAGGGCGGCATGCAGGAGCTGGACACTTCCGCGCTGGATACGAGCAAAACCCAGTTTGTACGCGCGCACGCTATCTCCGGTAACGGCAACGTTGTTCTCGGCAGCAACTCGCACAGCAAAGCCGTGGCCTGGGTGAACGGTGGCTCGCTGCTGGATCTGGGCACCGCCTACGGTGCTTACGAGACCTATGCGGCTAGCTACGATGGCACAAAGGTCGCGCTGTCGACGCGGAACGGCGTCCAGGTGTGGAACCCGCAGAAGGGCCTGGGCTCAGACGCGGTGACCAATGTCGGATCCCTGCGTTGGTGTCACGATATGCCGTACAACTATCTCGGGCGGGATTTCTGCGCACTCCTCGGCGAAGATGCCATCACGCAAGCGGTGGGTTCGGTACCCCTGACCGTGTTTGACATGAGCGATGACGGCACTGTCATGGTCGGTCGCGCCGGTAGCTTCTTCCTCGGCCTGGCCGGCGGTCTCTGGGTCGAAGGTATCGGCTGGATGCAGTTCGCCGACTTCCTGAAGAAGCAGGGTGTGGTGGAAATGGACAAACTGCCGCTGGACAACCCGATTTCCATCAGCGCCTCCGGTAAGGAGATTGCGGGTGGCCTCGCGGGGGCTTCTTTCTCCTGGCACATCGACCTGAGCCAGGTTCATGTGTGCAACGGCGGCGTGACCCAGCAGACCGGCTTCCCCGGCGGGTTACGGGATGCGGTTGCCGCAGGTGCCCAAGTGGGACGCTGTGAATTCCTTGATTGATCGTTAGCAGCCTTTGGTTAACAGTCCCTGGTTAACCGCCTTCATTGTTGCTTTCCCCGGCCTTGCGCCGGGGTTTTTTGTTTATGGGGGCAGCCCTGAATGGGCAGTGGGGGGAGCGGGTTCCACCGGCGGAGAGACTCTGATAGCATCGGTTTGGTATGACCAAATAATAAATCTGCCTGACAGGGTTTAGTATGAAATTTCGCCAATGCCTGTGTGCCGCCATGGTCTCGCTGCTGGTGCTTGGGGGCTGTTCCGGTGATTCCAGCGCGCAAGAAGATGCGAAAGACGGGCTGCAGCCGGCTACGTCGATGCAGGAATACCAGCTACTTTCAGATCACTTCCGGTCACTGGATGAAAAGGCGCTGCAAGCGGAGCTGGAATCCATCGGGCAGAAAAAAAGCACCAAGCCCACCAAGCACAAGCTGTTTGGCTTCGATGTCAAAAAAGCGCTCTACGACCGCGACTATATTGCCAGTGCAGAAAGCAAGGCCCTGGCGGATAGCCTGCTCACTTTCCAGACGCCGTCCGGTGGCTGGTCCAAACGCACGGATATGCATTTGCCCCGAAAGCCCGGCCAGCATTTTGGTACCGAAACAAGTTACGTTCCCACATTTGATAACTACGCCACCACTACCCAGTTCTGGGTGATGGTGAATGTCTGTAATGCGCATAAGCTTGATCGCTACTGCGATTCCGCCAGCCGTGCACTGCGCTATATCTTGCTGGCCCAGTACCCCAATGGCGGCTGGCCACAGACCTTTCCCCTGCGCGGTAAATACCACGATGACATTACCTTCAATGACGACGCTATTGCCAACCTGTTGAAAGTGGTGGCTGCGGCGGCCGAAGGTGACGAGCGATTGAATTTTCTCGCGGACGAGCTGAAAACACAGGCAAAACACAGCCTGCAGAAAGCACTGGATATGCTGGTTGCCACCCAGGTGGAGATCGATGGCGAACCCACCATCTGGGGCGCCCAGCACAATGCGCAAACCCTGGAGCCGACAGCCGCCCGCGCCTTTGAGCCGGTGGCACTGGCCACCAGTGAAAGTGCCGACCTGATGCTGTTTCTGATGACCCTGAAAAACCCGCCGGAAAATATCCGCAGGGCCATTGAACGTGCGAATAACTGGTTTGAAAAACACCAGATCGACGGCCTGCGCTACCGTCGCGGTGATCAATTACCCGCGCTGCTACCGCAGGAAGATGCCGATCCGCTGTGGGCACGGTTTTACGATATCGACAGCGATCGCCCGGTATTCGGTGATCGCGACGGCAAGGTGTATTTCGAGATAGACAAGGTGTCGGCGGAGCGCCGCGCGGGTTACGGCTGGTATACCGAGCGCCCCTACAAGGCGCTGAAGGAATACCGCAAATGGAAATCGTGATCGACCGGTTTTGCTGAATTAAAAAGCCCGCGCTGATGAATACAGTGCGGGCTTTTTTTGTTTTAAACGACGTTGTTAATGATAGTGCAGCTCTGTGGCCTTGCCGCGAAATACCCGGTACGACAGCGCGGTGTACAGAAGAATGACCGGCACTACGATCACCGCACCCACCAGAATAAATTGCAGGGACTCGCGCGCGCTGGCGGCCTCCCAGATGTTCAGCTGGCCGGGAACAATTTCCGGGTAAAAGCTGAAGGCGAGGCCAGCAAAGCACAGTAAAAATACCAGCAGCACATTCACGAACGGAATCCAGCAGTGGCGGTCGTCCACCTTTGGCAGGCGCCGTAGCAATATCTCGTTGGCAGCAAAAGCGAAGAAACACAGTATCGGCACCAGCAACACAAACATCACCAGCGGAAAGGTAAACCAGCGGTCGAACACACCGGGGTTGACCAACGGGTTGACCGCGGAAACCGCAACCACACCCACAAACGCCGCGCGGCCGGCCCGGCGTGTCCAGCGGATTGCCCGGCCCTGTAGTGCGTCTTCGGTTTTCATGATCAGCCAGGCGCCGCCGATATAGGTATAAGCGGCTGTGACGCCCACGGCGCTCAGCGCGCAGAACACCTGCGCCGGCCAGCTGGAATCAAATCCCATCACGTATTGGCCGAGCATATAACCCTGGGTCAGGCTGGTGAGCAGTGAGCCCAGTTTGAAAGTGCGGTCCCACGCCAGCTTGTGGTCCACCGCGGCCTTGGCGCGAAAGTCGAAGGCCACCCCGCGCATGATCAGCCCGATTAGCATGATGGCCGCGGGAAGATACAGGTTGGTCAGCACAATACTGTGGGCCACCGGAAAGGCGATCAGCAGCAGGCCGATGGCCAGCACCAGCCAGGTCTCGTTGGCATCCCAGAAGGGGCCAATGGAGGCAATCATGGTATCCCGCTGCCGCTCATCGGCCGCGTCCATGGGCAGCAGGATACCCACGCCTAGGTCGTAGCCGTCGAGGATGGCATAGACGATGACTGCCAGCCCCATCAGGCCGATAAAGACGACCGGCAGCCAGTCGCCATTGGCCATTTCTGCAAAATTGCTCATCGGTTACCTCCCTGAGCGTCGTAGCCGTATTCGCTGGATGTGTTGTCCGGCAGGTTGGTGAGGCTGCCGTCGGCCGCGGGCTCGGTGGTTTCAAACTCTTCCACTTTCACCGACTTCAGCGCCATCACTTTCAGGGTGTGGATATAGGCCCACATCAGCACCACATAGGTGACCAGGTAAAGCGCCAGTGACAGCCCCACATTGGACGCTGCCACCGGAGTGACCGCGTCCGCCGTGCGCAATACACCGGTCACCAGCCATGGCTGGCGCCCCACCTCGGTGACATACCAGCCCGCCAGGGTTGCTACCCAGCCGGAAAACGTCATGCCGACGAGCAGTTTCAGCATCCACGGTGGCAACTCCTTGCGACGATGGAGCAGGAAGCAGCCGGTCCAGGCTACCGCCAGCATCAGTAAACCCATGCCGACCATGATACGGAAGCCGAAAAACAGCGGCTTGACCGGAGGATGGTTACCTTCGAACTCGTTGAGCCCGCGGATGGTGCCGTCGGTTTTGTGGGTGAGAATCAGGCTCGCCATATTGGGAATTCCGACGCTCAGGTGATTGGTTTTCTGCTCCTCGTCCGGAATTGCAAACAGCAGCAGCGGCGCACCCTGTTCCGTTTCCCATACGCCTTCCATTGCGGCGATTTTCTGCGGCTGGTGCTCGAAAGTGTTGAGCCCGTGCAGGTCGCCCACAAACGCCTGTACCGGTGCCAGGATGGCCGCCAGTACCAGGCCGGTTTTCAGTGCCAGGCGCGGCGCCTGTTTGTGGTCGCCTTTCAGTATCCGGTAGGCGGATAGCCCGGCTACAAAGAAGGCCGCGGTCAGTCCGGACGCCAGCAACATATGGGTAAAACGGTAGGGGAAAGACGGATTGAAAATGATCTCCAGCCAGTTGCTGGCGTGTACCACGCCGTCGCGTATTTCGTAGCCCGCCGGTGTCTGCATCCAGGAATTAAGCGCGAGAATCCAGAAGGCGGAGAGGGTGGTGCCGACGGCCACAATCAATGCGGACAGGGTGTGCATGCGGCTGGAAACCCGATTCATCCCGAACAGCATGATGCCGAGGAACGTGGCTTCGAGGAAAAACGCCGTGAGCACCTCATAGCCCAGCAGCGGACCGGCAATATTGCCCACCTTCTCCATAAAGCCCGGCCAGTTGGTGCCGAACTGGAATGACATGGTGAGCCCGCTCACCACGCCGAGCGCAAACGTCAGGGCAAATACTTTTACCCAGTAGCGGTAGGCTCGCATCCACACCGGGTTTCCGGTGCGATCAAAGCGCAATTTGAAAAAGAACAGAATCCAGCAGAGCGCAATCGTGATGGTGGGGAAGAGAATATGAAAGCTGATGTTGGCCGCGAACTGTATGCGCGACAGGATCAGTGTATCCAGCATGAGCACCTCGGTTAAAACGTGCCGCTCCGGAAGGAATATGCTGAAGCGGCCTACTTCCTGTTACAAACTATTTTTTTCCGGTCTTGGTTTCCTTTTTGATGGCACTGCCTGCCCTGGATTTGAGCTCCAGTAATTTGCTGAGGCCGGAGCCCAGTTTCATCAGCTTGAGCAGGTCTTTTTCATCCAGCTTGCTGAGTGTATTGGCAAACTGGTCGAGCATTTCCAGTAGGCTGTAGACCTCCTGGATTTTTTCCTGGGCTGCAGCTTCCTGTTCATCCCGGGGATCGTTCAGTAACAGCTGGCGCAGCAGGGTAAGGGAGGGGTCCAGCTCGCGCTTGCGGCGCTCTTCAAATACGGTGCGCGCCAGGTCCCAGATGGAGCCGGCAGCGGTGAAGTAGTCCTTGCGGTCACCGGGCTGGTGGTGCAATTCGATCAGGCGCCACGCCTGCAGCTCCTTCAGGCCCATGCTCACATTGCCGCGGCTGATCTTCAGCGCTTCTGCCAGCTGGTCGGCATTTACCGGTTCGTTGTGGATCGTCAGCAGGGCAAACATCTGGCCCACGGTACGGTTGAACCCCCAGCGGCTGCCCATCTCGCCGAAGTGCAGCACAAACGCCTGTGCCTGATTGGTGAGTTTCATTCTTTATGGTCTTTTCTTAACTTTCAGAAATTTCTGAAAATTGTAAATGCTATTTGACCGGTGTCAAGTATGGAGAGCTGTATGGGTGCTAGCGCTCGCTAGATGGGATTCAGGTGCGAGCCAGATGTTGGCCAGATAATGAGGCGTTCAGGCGCCGGATGGGGGCAAATGCGCTCCCTGGCAGGCACGACTATACCAGTCGTCGGGAACCAGAAAGCCGCGGCTCAATTCGCCACTGTGATCGCTGGCAGCAACACATATTGGCCCTCGGGCTTGTAGCAGGGTCCGGATTTCGTCGCTGTGGTCACCCATCGCCCCTGCGGTCAGGGCCTGCTCCGGGGTGCCCTGGCTAGAACCAAGTGGCGCCAGCCAGCAGGGCTTTGGCAACTGGTGCCAGTGCCACTGTGTTCCGGCAAAGGTGGTGAGGAAGGTTGTCAGATTCGCCCACCAGTAGTCGCCAGCGGAGGTCGCTGTTGCTTGAAGTTGCTGGCTAGCCGGGGGCAGGGTGTGAAACAAGCGACCGGGCATAAGGGTCCACTGTCGCTGGATATGAATGCCCTCTGCCTGCAACTGTGCATGAGCAGTCGGGTTGTGAATGATGGGCAGCTGGTGATCGCAGGTGTGGCTCAGCTTGATGTCCAGCCGATCCTTTAGTCCGGGTCCCACCCACAGGTCGCCCACCTGCAGGTAAAACTTTACCGCCAGCTCCCAGTGCTCAACCGTGTCGTCGGGCAGGTGGTGCACCACAAAATCCAGTTCGCCCATTGTTTTTCCCTGATTGCGCAGGGGGAGGTTGCGGGCGATCAGGGCGTAGTCCGGGTGATACTCGAAGGCGAAAGCAAACAGGTTTTCGAAGTAGATACCCAGCCGTCGGCTAGTGTTGGCTTCGATGGATTGCAGTAGAAGCGGGCGTAAATATTTCCGCGAGCCCGCCGTAGAAAAGTAATCGTGGAGGCGTTGGCGGCGAGATTCCGGTAACCAGGGGAGCGCAGCGTTTTGAGTGATGTCGGGGCTGCGGAGCGCCCACAGCAGGTTGTTCCAGTGGTCGGGCGTCGCCTGTGGCAAAGAAGGATTAGAGACTGCTTGCATGGCGCCAGTATAGGTAAATTTTTTCCCGCCGTTAACCGGTGTAAGGTGAGATTAGTCTCAGTACTGCATACTCCTGGTCAAATTCAGTTTACCTGTTTTCTTTTCACCTGTGTGCATCACGCCAATTTACCTTTCGCGATTTACTGCTAGTTACTCGCGATCAGCTAATTGACAGTTACCATTTAAAGCGAAAACCGATGGTGAACTGCACACTGTCACTATCGCCGAAGTTATCCAGGCTGCTGGCGTAGTCAATTTCGCCATATACGGAACAACGGTCTCCGCACTGGTCGTAGGTCGCACCTACGCCGACCTGCCCCCACCATTCATCCCGTGCCTGATACAAACGCGTCCCGGAAATATTCACATCGGTCGTATCGTCAATGTAGTAAAACGTATTGGCGATCGCATAGAGGCCAATACGTTCCAGCAGCAGGTTGCCGTACATATTGCGATTGATTCTCTGGCTCAGGCGCTGCTCAAAAGCGAGTCCCAGGCGCGCAAAGCTGCCCTCGTTTTCGGCATCGGTAAAGGTCACGCCGTACTGGTCGAAATTATCATCGATATCTTCGGCAATATAAGCGACCTGAACCTGAGGTGTGAGTGAAAAGAAATCACACAGCTTGAAACTGTGTCCGGCTTCAACGGAAAAATTGAATCCCATCGCATCGTTGCCGGTACCCAGGTAATGCAGCTCGTGGGAGTAAAGGTCTGAGTCAAACCAGTTGAACTGCATTTGCAGGTCGGCGTAGCTACCCTGGCTACCGTACCAGGTGAGCGTGGTGCCGATACCAAAGTTTTCGGTATCAATATCACCGTGACCGAAGAAACTGTCGAGCTCGGTACTGCCATAGGCGTACTGCCCGAAAACGCCCAGTATCAAGCGGCCACGATGTACCGCCGGGTCGAATGAGAAGTCGGCGCCGACCTGTACCTGGCCGAAGTCCTGCTGCCACTCTGCGCGAGTGGTGGAATCGTCCGGCACATTGTCGTTGTATTCGGAAGTCAGGCGCATCCACAGGCCGCCGCCGTCGATGGTCCTTTCCACGGCATTACCGTAACAACAGATTCCACGATCCTTGAAACTGGTGCCGGCCCAGAAACGGTTGCCCACCCGCTTGCGCAGGGTGGTGGGCTGGTTCATGCGTCGGATTGCCTGGGGGTAGGTTTCGTAGAGCACAGCGCCCGGCTGCCAGCGGGGAAGCAACTGGCCACTGCCATCAAAGGGATCGGGCAAGACCGAACGCAGATACCAGTTGCCGTCGTTGATACTGGATTCGCTCAGCCCGCCGTGGTGCAGGGTATAACCGTAGGCGCCGCCAACTGTCGCTCGCCGGCCGTCCTGGCCGATGTATTCACCATCCAGTGAAAAGGCATCGCGGGGTGAGTTACCGCTGATGGTGATGATCTGTATTCCATCGCCGCTTGTCTGTGCGCCGGTACCATTGCGGTTGTATACGCGCACAAAGGTATGGCCGCGCGCGTCGCCCTCGATGTTGAGCAAATCGGTGGGTGAGTTGTCGGACCCCAGCTCGGTGTCTATCCACAGGCGGCCATCGCGGCCGGTATAGTCCCCATAGCGACCGTTGCTGTGTTGGGCAATATTCAATGTATTGAAGCGGTCGTCCTGCAACCAAAGCGTGCCGGCATTTACCACGTCACCGGATATGGTGTAGTTCTCGGGCGTAAATGCCAGAACACCACCGAAGCGAATATCCAGTCCCAGCCGCTGGCGGCCTACCGTGCCGCCACCGACGGCGAGGGCGCCCGACAGTTCAATTTTGGAACTGCCATTGATGATGATGTGTTCCCAGTTTTGTAATAAACCGCCGTCAATCCGGTGGTCGAGTTTGAACCGGAGGGTATCGATATAGCCGTCATCGGCATCCAGGTCATCGCCGCCATCGAAAGTGGCATCGCCCTCATAGGCGTAGGCATCGATTTCCAGGTAATCGGAGCCATCGCCGGCGTTGATTAATGAAACTATGCCTTCGTCCCAGTAGATGTAGTCATCGCCACTACCGGTGTCGAGAAAATTAAAAATAAAGCCGCCGTCCAGGGTGACTTCATCGTTGCCGTCGCCCGTCAGCAGCTCGAATACGATGCCATCGTAAATTTCGACGCGATCGTTGCCGGCACCGGTATCCATACCGCCGCCAAGGAAGCCACCGATTTCGGAGTCTCGGTTATTCATGATGACGGTATCGTTACCGTCACCGGTAAATAGGTTGGTTTCTACTATGGCACCGTCGATATTGACCTGATCGTCGCCGGCGCCGGCATCCAGTGTGCCGATGGTGCCGCCGTTCAGGTCCAGGATATCGTTGCCGCCAAGGCTGCTGACGTCAGCGCCTTCTGCGTCGTTGTCCGCATCACAGAGGATCTGGTCTGGCCCCTCGGTGCCGATATTGCCTGGCGTACACTCCGCCAGAACGCCCTGAGGGAATGCCACGGAAGCCAGCCCGATCGCAATCCAGAGCCCGGTGGAAAAAGCCGGTGTCGCCCCGGGGCTTTTGCGTTTAGAACTCATAGGTAATGCCCAGATTCAGGGTCCAGGGATTGACCTCGAAATCCGAATAGAGCCGCTCATAGCCGTCGCTGGTGGGGAAAGTCACTTCCGTATCGGAATTGGCATCGGTGTAGATAATCGCGGCATTGATCAACCAGGAACTTGCAATGCCCCGGCCCAGGCGCCAGTCGATACCCAGCTGGGCGCTGGCGCCCCAGGAGTGCGTCATCCCGAACGCCGCAGCGGGTCGTGTCGCCATGCCGCTGCCAAACAGGTAGTGATTAAATTCCGGGTAAATGTCGTCGTCGTAAAAATCGGAATAGTTAACGCCAATACCGATGTAGGGTTGTCCCAGGCAATCCAGATCCGTCATGTACCAGTTGATGAACAGGTTGGCCGACGACGCACTGAAACGACCGAAATGAATATTGTCGCGGCCGGGCCGTCCACGAAAATTTTGTAGCAGCAGTGAGTGATCGGAATCCCCGATATACAGCAATTCAAGACCGAGATAGGGTAGTGGACGCCACACGCCCGAGACATTCCAGGTGGTATCGCCCTCAATTTCCCAGTGGGTCCGGTACAGCTCCCAGTCCTGTAACAGGTAATATTTCAGGGTGGTATTGTTGTCATCCGGATAAACGAAACTGGCTCCGGCCCTGACATAAAAGCGGGTCAGGTCGACATCTGAAACAGGAATCTGCGCTTTTGCCAACAGAGGGAACAAAAGAACCAGGGTTGCGGCCAACTTGAGCTTTTTCATGGTTAACTCCGTTTAACCCCGTTTGCCACGGGTTGACCTCAGTGACCCTGCTTATGCTTGGGTAGTCACCTTATCGGTCGAAAGCTTTGTTATGGCGCGGCAATTATTGATTTGGAAAACTGCCGGAAAATTCGAGAGCACCAGTAAAAGTAGCAGGAAGTGGCGAGGTTGCATGGGGATCGGTGACCCCGGGGCTAGGCCGGGTACCCCACCCCTGGCCGCTGCGGTTGATACGGTCTTTCGGGGACTTGCCCAAATTTCCGCCATCGGTTATTGTGGCGCCAACTTGAGGAGGACGACCTCCCCCACTCTGGGAAAAGATGCCGAGGACGACCTGGCCCTGTTTGAAAACGGAGCAGTCAATGTCCCCCTGGATCTACCTTCTCGTCGCCGGCGCCCTGGAAGTTGTTTGGGCTTTCTCCATGAAGCAATCCCATGGCTTCACCCGGCTAGTACCCTCTCTTATCACTCTGGTCACCATGCTGGGTAGCTTCTGGCTGTTGGCTGTTGCCATGCGCAGTATTCCGCTCGGTACGGCTTACACCATCTGGACGGGTATTGGCGCTATCGGCGCTTTTCTTGTCGGGATTATATTTCTGGCGGAACCGGTAAATGCCATGCGGATCATCGCCGCAATTCTCATTGTTGCGGGGCTGGTAATGATGAAACTATCCAGCAGCTGAGATCCGTCGTTTTTCAAGTGTGTTCAATCTCCATTTGAGGAAACCGCCGGGCTTGGGCCTGACGGTGCCTCAAAGGTTTTATCAAGAATGGTTATGTATTCCAACGCATACACCCGCCTGCGCGATCAGGAACTCGCAAAATCCACCAAGCCATTCCAGGCCAAAGGCAAAAGCGTCAAGCGCTGTCGCGACTGTCAGATGGGTGAGTTTGCCTGTATGTGCGAGTGGCGTCCGATTGCAGACAGCGTGCAAAGCGGGCCTCAGGAAGCTTCCGTAGAATTTGTGCTGCTCATGCACCGCAAGGAGCTGTTCAAACCCACCAATACCGGCCGTTTGATCGTCGATGTGTTTCCCAATACAAGGGTGTATTTGTGGAACCGGCTTGAAGCACCGGAAGAACTCAAGGAACTACTGCGTGACCCGCAGCGGGAGTGCTTTGTGGTGTTCCCCGGTGAAGATTCAGTGGAGAACCCGCGGAAGGTGGTTCAATCGCTGCCCGCGACTGCCAAAAAAATTACACTGATCGTACTCGACGGCACCTGGAAACAGTGCAGCCGCATGGTGGGTTTGAGTCGCTGGCTGGACGGTACTCCCTGCCTGAGCCTGCCGAAAACACTGGTGAAGTCCTACGCAGTGCGCGATTCAGGCAGGAGCGATCGCTTCTCCACCGCGGAGGCGGCGATCAGCTGCCTGGTTCTCGCCGGTGAGGAGAAGCCTGCGGATATGCTGCGGCACTACTTCAATATTTTTAACCAGCACTATCTGGCGACCAGAGGACTTCGGACATCGGAGCCTGGTGAGAGTCATAATGCCTTGCAGGCGCTGCTGGAGAAATACCGTGGTGGGGAAGGGGCGTAACCATTGCCGAGCAGCAGTGATCACGCGACAGTGATTAATTAACCAGTCAGTTTTTAACGAATTTTTTTAAAAAAAGGGAGGGCCTGGGCCCTCCCTTTTTGTTCGGCGGTTTAGAAGTTGTAGGTCACCTTGCCGTAAACAAAGCGACCGCGAGGATCGTGCTGGCTGGATACGTAGCCGTAGAGATCGGAGTCACCATCACCGATGGCGAAGGGTGGTTCCTCATCCAGTGCATTGTCTGCACCAAGGCTCAGCACCATATTTTCGAAGCCGGTATAACGGGCCTGCAGATTCATGGTCATGAATGAATCCACCATGCGGGATCTGTTGGTGTCGTAATCCAGGGTACCGTCAAAATCAATGTCCGGCGTATCCTCGAACTCACCGATATAGTTCAGCCCCAAAGTGAACGCAAAGTTATCCAGGGCCCAGTCGGCGGAAGCCGCCCAGCGGTGCTCGGGGTACTCATACTCGCCCGCCAGTTCACGGCTCAGGAATGCATCGCCAGCAGAATTAAGTTCCACCCGCTCAAACTCCGACAAGTAGGAGTAATCCAGACGCAGGCCGAGATCGCCGCCGGCGACGGTCAGCGCAGAGTAGACCAGGCTCAGGTCAATGCCGGAGACCGTCTGCTCGCCGATATTGATAAAGCCGCTGTTGATCGACTGCAGGGAACCGAGGGATTCGCCGGGCAGCGGCGCGGAACGGACACAGACAGTACTGTTTTGATCATTACAGAACTGGCTGTACAGGTAGCCGAAGGGCACCTCGTCGATCTTGCCTTCCTGGGTGATGCTCCAGTAATCCAATGACAGCTGCATGCCGTCCATCGGCTTGACCACCGCCCCCAGGTTATAAGACTCCGACTCTTCCGCATCGAGATCCGGGTTGCCGGAAAACACGATGTTGTAGTCAGTGCTGGCACAGTAGGCGTCGTTGATGTCACAGCCGTAGCTGTCGATAAAGAACAGGGATTCCTCCGACGGGCCCAGGCCTATCTGCGCGAGCGAGGGCGCGCGGAAACCGGTGCCCCAGGAAGCGCGCAGAGAAAGCTGCTCACTGGCGGTCCACAACAGATTGACCATTGGGTTAGTGGTGCTGCCAAAATCGCTGTAGTCGTCGTAGCGGCCTGCCAGGGTCAGATCCAGGTTGGCCGGCAGGGGAATCGCAAACTCGACAAATGCGGAATTGATATCCCGGCTGGCGGAAGCGGATACCGATTCGGTACCGAAAATCAGCCCGCGCTGGAACTGATCATCGGGGATGTCGGAAGCGCTTTCTTCGCGATGCTCCAGGCCCGCAGCCATGGCAATAGCGCCATTGGCGGTATCAAAGAGTTCACCGCTGATGGTGAAGTCCAAACCGCGCAATTCGGATTTGCCCTGGCGCACCAGGCTGGTGGTAATGGCGTCGATCACCGACTGCGGGTTTTGCACCCCGCCGAAGGGGTTATAGCGACCCGCGTCAATTTCATCCTGTAGCAGGTCGGTGCGGACCCAACCCTGGGAGCGATCACCGGTTTGGGTGGATTCGCTACGCGAACGCTGGGCCGAGGCTTCCCAGTCCCAGTCGGCAATAGTGCCGCGCAGGCCAAACACACCGCGCAGGTTATCGGTTTCGATATCCCACTGGCGTGCGCCGGCATCGACGGTGCGGTAGCGGCCCACATCGATACTGCTGGCTCCGGTGAAAGGATTGTTGGGGTGGTCGATGGGCACGGTGAGCCCGGCGGCTTCGTCCAGTGGTGTTGGCGCGCCCTGTGCGATGGAGGTGTTGTGTTGTACCGTCAGCTCACTAAAGAACTCGATGTTGTCTGTCAGCTGGGCGTGACCGAGCATCAGCACACCGGTGCGCTCGGCTTTCGGTGTCAGCAGTGTCCAGGGGCCATAGTCATATACACAGGTTTGACCGGAAGCACTGTCTGCAGGGCAGCCCGGGTCGATGGTGGTTTCACCGTCGACAATAAAGCGCCCCGGATAACCGCGGGAAGAGCGGAAATCCATGCCGCCGCGGAAAGACTGGTCGGCGGTATCCAGCCCGCGCCGCTCGACGCTGGCGAGGGTCGAGTTACTGCGGTGATCAAAAATTAGCGTCAGGTTTGAATCGTCTCCGTTAACCCCCCAAACCGCGGAAACCGCCTGCTCGTCATAACCATCGGCACCACCGAAGTCGGCGGAGACTTCCGCCCCTTCAAAGTCTTTGCGCAGTACCAGGTTGACTACCCCGGCCACGGCATCGGAACCGTAAATAGCCGAGGCGCCGTCTTTCAATACTTCGACCCGCTCAACCGCCGCGATCGGAATACTGTTGATATCGACGAAGTTGGTGGTGATGCTCTCGGCAAATGCGCTGATGGCAACCCGTTTGCCATTCACCAGTACCAGCGTGGCATCGGCACCCATACCGCGCAGACTGACAGCGGCGGCGCCGTTGGCGGTCGAGTCCTGGTTATTACCGCGGGTGGAGAAGGTGCCGTTACCCGCGGCCGGATTCTTTTCAAACATTTGTTGCAGATTGGTAAAGCCAGATTTTTCGATGGCTTCACGATCCATCACCTGAATCGGCGTCGCTGTTTCAAATTCTGCATTGCGCTGAATGCGAGAACCAACGACCGCGATTTCCTCCATGGTTTTTTCATCGTCCGCAAACACTACTTGCGGCGTGCTGGCTGCGATCACGGATAAAATGGCGCCCGATAAAACATTTTGGCGTGATATAAATTTTTTCATTAATTTGCTCGTCCATTTGCCATCGTTATTGTTAAGTGACTGAATCGGCGAGGCCGTTCAGTAGCTCGAAAACACTATCAATGGTCCGGAGGCGAGGCAATTAATATGAGGTGAATTGTCGAGAAGCAGAGATTTGTTGAATGGCTTTATCAAACGGACTGTGAAGGTATATCCAAATTCTGCATTAAATTATTCACGATATTTTTGCGTTGGGTTTTGTTTCTGAGTCAGGCGGCAATCAAGTGGCACTATCGTACATTTTTATGGGCGAAATTTAATGCGGGCGAAAACTAAAAAGTTATCGCCCTTGATAGCGGCGGTTTCTTAGTTAACGCGTTCGACCTCGCTTGGTTGCCACTGTTTACTGAAGAAGGGTTCCAGCGGACTGTATAGACGCAACACGGGGAAGAAACTTTTGCCGGGCACGGTTTGAACCCAGTTGCCCCGTGCCACGCCGTCGGGCTGCTCGGGTGCAAAATAAACCGTAATCGATCCGTCGCCGGCCGCTTCCGCCGCTGGTGACGGGTAGCTCTGGCTGCCGGCTCGGGGGTAGCGCTGGGGCGTGTCGAGCATGGATCGGCTCATGGTGTCGTACAGGGTCCACGACCAGAATTTCTCGGCGGGGACATTCTTTGGAAGCGTCACCTTGTAGGTTTTGGCGCCGTCGAAATAATTGTTGTCAGAATCCACCATGGTCCAAAGATAGGTAGAGCCGATACCGGTCAGTCGCATGGCCATGGCTGGGGTAATGCCGGTGACGCCATAAAAGAATGCCTGGCGCGCATCCAGTTTTCGATACCCGGTAGTGGGGAACGGCTTGACCCCTTCCCTGGTGATCATGGGAATGGGTGTTTCGAATTCGTAGCCGGTGTCGAACAGCATATTCTGCCAGTTGGAATTCTTGTAATAGAACCAGGACGGCGCGCGCGGGCTCATCAGCAGACTGCGTGACGTGGCATTGGCAATCGCCAGTGCATCGTTGAGAATTTTCTTCATCCGCGCATCCGGCGCGAACGGTTTGCCCTTGACGATACCGATGGCGGCGACCGGCCCCATCAGCTCGGGATCGAGCGAGGTGGCGGGCTCTTCCTGCACTATCTGGTTCAGCATCTCGTAGTAGGACATGTCATTGGGCGGGACCGTATTCATGACCTTGCCGCTGCCCTCATGGAATACCGTTGCGGGGGGCTTGGTCAGCTTCCCCAGCTTGGCCTTGCCGTCCAGAAACTCCGCCACCGAGGTGCCAACGCCTCCCGGGGTATACGGGTAGATCTTGGTGAATTGGCGGATGCGTTCGGCGACGGGCTTTGGATCCTTGCCGTCTTCCAGAAAGGCGCGCGCAAACCAGGCGCCGTGCACGGTTTTGGCGTGTGCAATGTTGAAGCCGCCCTGGGGCAGGGGGCCGTCGTAACCCGGTGGCACAATCAGGTATTTACCACCCTCGCCGCGATCTGGCCCAGGCAGGCCGACATCGATGACCCAGCGGAACCACGCATCCTGCACCGTACCCAGAACCTGTGGTGGTACCTCCAGCACCACAGGGCCATTGCTGAGGTCGAGACCGCCGATGACGTATACCGTGTCCGCATTGGCCGTCAGGAAAAGTGATTTCGCGTCCATCAACTCTGAAAAGACAATCACCTCGTTATCCTTCACACCGATATCGCGCAGACCCTTGCGGATCGCATAAATACTCACGCCGCGCAGATTGTCGGTAAAGGCGCGCACCGCATAGGAGAGATCAAGGTTGTCGTAGACCTTGTTGAGGGTTTCTTTGCTGGGCATGCCGTCGTCAAATTCCAGCGTGCCTATACGCGTCTCTACTTTGTCGGGCGTGGTGATTGAAGACGGAATGGCGTTATTCGACTGAGCGGTGGCGATATGGTTGGCGGTAAACAGGATAAAAACGGCAGATATACCGACGAGCTTGATGAGTCTTTGCATGGTGCACCAGGTTAAATTCGCACTGTCGGAAAAAATTCTAGCAGGGTGCGCCTTTAACCGGTTGCTGGAATCTTAGAAGGTCGTAAAAAACCGGGACTCCAGTGAAGCCCCGGTTTTTATTTTCACAGATTAATTCCCCGCCGCTGCTCGTTGCGCGCGTCGGCGCAACAGGATCAGGGTGAACAACATCAGAATCAAAACCGGCCCCGTCGACCCGCCGCTGCTGCGCGGATAGGCGCGGTTGCTGTTAAAGGCCGGTTGTGCGCTGTCCTGGCGGTTGTCCTGAGTCGGTGCTACGGCGCGGTTTTCACGGGCAGTCCTCTCCCGTTCTACGCGCGCCTTGTTGTTGCGGGCGATACCCTGTTGCTCGAACACCTGCTCTTCAACCACCACCATTGAGGTATAGGGCGTTACCAGCCCATGCTCCACCGCGAGATCGACAATGGCGTCTTCGCTGTCGCTATCGTGGCCCAGGTAATCCATGCGGTTCTGCAGGTCTTCAATGGTGGCGTAGGCCCACAGTCGCTCCAGTTCCGGGTTGCGGGTATCGGTGGACGGGAAATTCAGGTCCGAACGGTAGTGCACGTCACGGCCGGATACCTTGCCGTTGATCTCGAGCTTGGCCTGGCCATCGCCCCAGTAGTGCCCGAATACGATCAACTGCTGGCCGCGGTACAGAGAGCCGATCTGCGCGGGGCTCATATCGCGCACCTTGAGTCCGGACTTGTTTCCGGACTTGTTGCCGGAAATGCGCAGGGAGATATCCCGGTAGGCCTCGTGGCGCAACTGGTCCGCCGCCTGTACCAGGCGCCCGGAGATGTCATCGCTGTTGGAAATACTCATGGCAAAACCATTGGACACCTTCGCCATACCTTCGAGTAAAGGCCGGTTGGCGCTGTTACCCATTACAAAGGTGAACAAACGGATATCGTGTTGCTCGAGCAGTTCGAGGAAGGCTTTCTTGGCGACCACACCCACATTGGCAACGCCGTCCGTCACCAGAATGACGGCACTGGGTCTGTCGGAATCGAGCCCGTTGTACGCGGCTTTCAGGCCGGCGAACAGGTTGGTGCCGCCGTTCGGTTGGGTCGACTCCAGCAACTGCAGGTAGTGGTTCACGTTGGTGTCATTGACGGCGACATAGCCGTTGGTCAGCTCACGGGCCTGGTCATTGAACAGCACCATGCGGAAGCGATCTCCCGGCTGCAGCTTGCCCAGTCCCTTGCGCACACCTTCCGCCAGGCTGTGGTATTTCCCGGCCATGGAGCCGGAGAGGTCGAGTACAAACGTCCAGTCGCGGCCCTGGGATATTTCACCCAGGTCATCCCCCGGTGTCAGCGTCAGCATAAAGGTGCCGCGATCGCTGCCCTCGGGGCGGTAACTGATCATATCCACGGCCCCGGGCAGGCCAGGCTGATGGCGCCAGTAAGCGACGATGTCCTTGTCCAGGGTAAAAGCGCTGCCGGTGGACGTCGCTGTCGCAGCCATCGATGTTGGCGCCTGTTCCTCAGCATCGGCAAACGCCGTGGCACCCGCGGAATTTGCGAATGACACCTGCCATTCCTGATCCGAGGAGCGCTGTACCTGCGCCTGTGGGTGTGCGGGCATCAGGAACTGGTCGATGGGGTAGGAGGAGCGCATGGTCAACTTGAAGCTGAACGCTTCCTGCACGTGTTCCTGATAGGTGAAAAACGCCATGCGCTCTTCATCCACACCGCCTTCCTCCAGCGGGTACACGTATCGCCCGATACCCAGTTCCGCATGTACCGGCTGGATATACACCAGACGGATACGCACGGTGTCATTCGGCAATACCGGGTAAACGCGGCTGTCGAAGCTGCGGTATTCATCCTGTTCCGTCAGCGCGGTGCGCCGGCCCTGGGACTTTTCCTGTTCATACAGTGCGCGCGCCTGCTGTTTGCGCATGACTTCTCCGGTCACCGGTTTGCCATCGATCCAGTAGGTGAATTCACCCACCGAGGCCTTTTCCGGAACCGGGAAGGAGTAAATGGCTTCCAGTTCCCGATCGTGGGGATTGGCAAATGTCTGGTCCACCTCGGTGATGGCATAGCCGTCCTCGATCACCACATTGACGTGGTGCTCCTTGATCTCCAACTGGGGCAGGTTGCTGTTGGCCGGTGTCAGCAGGCCCGCGGCCATCGCAAGCCCGGGCGCCAACGCGCCCAATAGTAAACACACACTCCAGCCGATGGTGTTGCGCCATAAACGTTGCATTGTCGGTTCCTCCATATGCCAACTGGGGCTGATTGGGATTGCGTGCCACAAGCGCACGCGCCGATGGGGAATCTATCGACAAAGGATCGCAAGGGTCACCTGAATCCGATAAAGTCGCGTGAACCGGACCAAAAAGTGTCATCTGGTGATACCTTGGTGGTTCCGCAGGACAGGGTTTGAGGACAGGGTTTGAGGGCAGGATTGGAGGGCGGGGAATGAGCCAGGTACAGGCACTGATGAAGACGCTGAAGCGCGAGCTGAAGGCGAGGGGAGTCACTTACACGGAGATTGCCCGGCAGCTGGATCTGTCGGAAAGCAGTATCAAGCGGATGTTTACCGGCAGCACCTTATCCGTTGCGCGGCTCGAATCCCTGTGCCACATCGCCGGGCTGGATTTTTCCGAGCTGGTGCGCAAGGCCGCAGAAGCAAGGCGTGGCATCGCCACCCTGAGCGAAGAGCAGGAGCGAGAAATTGCTGTGGATCCACGCCTATTGCTGATGGCGGTGTGTGTACTCAACCACTGGACCATCGAGCAGATTCTGGAAACCTACGAACTCAGCGAAGCCGAAAGCGTTCAATTGCTGGCGCGCCTCGACCGGCTGAAACTGATCGAACTCCTGCCGCTCAACCGCTACCGATTGATCGTGGCAAAAGAATTTCGCTGGCTCCCCAACGGTCCGATCCAGCAGCTGTTCCAGAAAGAAATACAGCCGGAGTTCCTCGGCTCCAGCTTCTCCAGCCCTGGTGAAAAGCTGGTGTTCCGCACCGGCATGCTATCGCGGGTGGCCAATGCCGAGCTGATGAAAAAAATGGACCGGCTGCTGCAACAGTTTGATGAACTGCACGACGCAGACAGCGCGCTGGCGCTGGACGAGCGCTATGGTTCCAGCCTGTTGGTGGCGTTACGCCCCTGGGAGCTGCAGTATTTCAGTCGCCTGCGCCGCGGCAACAGGGAAAAGGTTTTTCCCAAGTGAAGCCTGCGAAGTAACCGGTTCAATACTTCACGAGTTCGACTTCACTTGGCCGCCACTGCTTGGTGAAGAGGGGCTCCAGCGCGCTGTACAGGCGCAAGATGGGGAAGAAGCTTTTCCCTGGATGGTCTGGATCCTGTTGCCGCGCGGATAGCGCTGGTACGTATCACGTACCACTATTTCGGTGAAACTTGTATTAGATATGTATTGCACAGCCTTTCAGGCTCCGTCGACGGAAACACCTGATCAACCAAAAAAGGGAAGACGAAAATGGAAGATGCCAAGTCAACTACTGTCACGGTAGAAGAAAATGGTGACGGAAAGTTCGTGCAGACGATGACGTCAGGTATGCATAAATTACTGGCAGATGAGCCGGAAGATGTCGGGGGAAGTGATCTCGGGCCGGGGCCTTACGAGTATGTTCTGATGGGGCTTGGGGCCTGTACCAGTATGACCATCCGCATGTACGCGGATCATAAAAAGATACCCCTGGCTCGGGTGCGGGTGATTCTTTCTCACCAGAAAATCCATGCGCAAGACTGTGCGGATTGCGAATCCAGCAATGGAAAAATTGATGAAATAGTACGAGAAGTAATCCTCGAGGGGGAGCTTACAGAAGAACAGCGTCATCGGTTGCTGGAAATCGCCAATCGCTGCCCTGTGCATCGTACGTTGACATCAGAGATCAAGGTTCGCACTCGGCTGGCCTGAAACAAGGTTCCAATTAACGAACTTCCTTTATTCCTTCAATAACTCTGGGGCTGCATAGATGTGTGCGACGTGCCCAGTTTTTATTTGAGATCATCGATAAGAATTGACGGTTCCTTGTAGCCATCAAAAAAGCGCACCTGATTTTTGGCGTCGCAATACGCGCCCTTTGATTAGCTTTCACTAGATTCAATAGATCATCTGAATAGGGGAGGTCAGGAAATGAAGGCGCTGAAATGGCACAGGTTGGAATGTATCTCCGCTGCGCTGTTGAGTATTGGTCTCGTAACAGCAAGTTTTGCAGACGATGAATTTACCTCCATGCAGATGCGCGGCGTGGAACCCGTGGAGGTCAAGTTTGATGTAGAGGCAGCGGCCAAGCGATTGTCCAGGGCGGTGCAGTTCCCGACGATCTCGAACCAGGACCGCAGCGACTTTGACGTAGAAGCCTTCGAGGGGTACCACCAGTTCCTGGAGGAAGCCTATCCCAACGTTCACAAGACCCTGAAAAGGGAGAAACTCGGCAAGCCCCGCCCTTTTAGCCTGCTGTACACCTGGGAAGGTAGTGACCCGTCATTGCCGCCGGTGGTATTCATGGCGCATCAGGACGTGGTGCCCATTGCCGAGGAATCCCGTGACCAGTGGAAGCAGGAGCCGTTTTCCGGCGCCATCGCGGACGGCTATATCTGGGGCCGTGGCGTACTGGACGACAAGAACCAGATTCACGCGATCCTCGAAGCGGCAGAAATGAAAATCAAGGAGGGTTTCCAGCCGAGCCGCACCATCTACTTCGTTTTTGGGCACGACGAGGAAGTCGGCGGCCCGGAAGGCGCGAAGCACATCGTCGATGTACTCGAAAACAGAGGTGTAAAAGAAATCGCCTTTGTCATCGACGAGTCGGCGCCGCTAATACCGGGTGTATTTCCGGGTATCAAGGAGAACTCGGCACTGATCGGTATCGCCCAAAAAGGTTATCTGAGCCTGGAACTTTCGATTAACGGCGAAGGCGGCCACTCATCCCAACCGCCGGAGCAGTCCAATATTGGTATTCTGGCGGCGGCAATCACAAAACTCGAAAAAGCGCAGTTCCCGTACAAGATCAATCAGGCAGTACGCTACCAGTATCGGTTTATGGGGCCGGAATTACCACAAGACAAGCAGCCTATGTATGAAGCGGTAGCATTTGGGAATGATGGTGAAACCAGCGAGCTGGAAAAGAAGTTTATTGACGAAATGGCCGCACAACAGGTCACGCGAGCCATGCTGCATACCACCATCGCTGTCACCATGTTCAATGCCGGGATCAAGGATAACGTATTGCCGCCATCGGCAACGGCAGTCGTCAACTTCAGGGTCGCCCCGGGGGACAGCAAAGAAAGTGTGATCGCCCATGTGAAACAAGCGATTGATGATGATCGTATCGAGATTAAGGATATCTCTGCATCAACGCCTCCCACCAATATCGCGGACCCGCATGGCGATGGCTATAAGATGTTGGAAAAAACGATTCGTCAGACCTGGGGCAATGACCTGATTGTGTCGCCCTTCTTTGTGATCGGTGGTTCTGATTCAAAGCATTTCCAGGCGCGGCCTTTCGCCCCCAATGTATACACGATTACCGGGATACAACTGGAGTCGATGGCGGAATTTGCCGGCTTCCATGGGGTGAATGAGCGTATTCTGGTGGATGAATATGGCCGCGCTATTGCTTTCTTTTATCAGCTGCTTAATAACTTGGAAAGTCTTTGAGTTTTTTCTTACTTAAGGACAAGAATTTTCAGAAGTAATATAAATGCCGTCGTGATAATGACAGATGCCAGGAAGTAAAGAATGTGCGCATCCTTGCTTGAAGGTATTTCTTCCCGTGTTGCGGTAATGATTATCCCTCCTGCCACAAACATGGTTGATAGTTTAACTATTCCGGTAAGCTGTTCTGTAGAAATTGCTGTAACCCATCCTAGCAGCAGGCATAGGCAGAAAAACCACCTGAGGAATATCGGATACCTTCGAGGATAGCGCTTCCATAAATGGTAGTTAATCCCGACAAAGTGCATTGCAAGAGCGGCGACAAGCCCAAAGTAGCCAGTAACAATTTCGCTAGGCCAATCGCCTAAAGAGAAACCTATCTGCGCATAATAAACGCCGAAGACAGCGAATATTAGGATTTCGCCAAAAGAGACTCTGCGCTGATTTATGTTGATGTCTTCAAAGAATCCCTTATTTATAATTAATAGAAAAATGATGAAGCCAGCGAGAGCGCCCAAATATGCATGAAGCTCAACGGGTAAAATTGACGTGCTATCTTCGCTCACTTTCAGTGATGCTTGGACCTCCGCCAATTTTGGGAGGAGGCCGAGAAAAACGTAGGTGATTCCTATTCCTGCGGAGACGCTCAATATAGGAGGATGCGTGTCTCGTTTAAAGGTAGACCAATGTGGCAGTGATATTGCGATCACACACAGTACGGCTATTGCGAGAAAGGATATGTATTCGTTCATGAAAGACGTCGGGTTGCTGCCGTCTCTTTTGACGGGTATTCACTTTCCACACTGAGCCGGTCAAACCCGCTATCCTGGATTTCCTGCGTGATGACGTTTAGTGAAGCCCTTCGTAGCATGAAATTCACTGTCAGAGATGAATTATGTTTCACTGGGCGCTCCGCGCGATCGGACATTTTTGACCATCCCATACCTAACTGTAGTTGAGAGGTAGAATGGCCAGCGTAAATGGGAACTTGCCAGTCAGTAGCTGTGTTCCATAACTTCCCCCTTGGTGATCAGCTCGCAAGCCGGATCCAGCAAGAAGCGCAGTAGTGGGGAGTCACTTACGTGGAGATTGCCCGGCAACTGGATCTGTCAGAAAGCAGCATCAAGCGGATGTTCACCGGCGGCACCTTATCCGTTGCGCGGCTCGAATCCCTGTGCCACATCGCCGGGCTGGATTTTTCCGAGCTGGTGCGCAAGGCCACAGAAGCAAGGCGCGGCATCGCCACCCTGAGCGAAGAGCAGGAGCGGGAAATTGCTGTGGATCCGCGCCTGTTGCTGATGGCGGTGTGTGTACTCAACCACTGGACCATCGAGCAGATCCTGGAAACCTACGAACTCAGCGAAGCCGAAAGCATTCAATTGTTGGCGCGCCTCGACCGGCTGAAACTCATCGAACTCCTGCCGCTCAACCGCTACCGATTGATCGTGGCAAAAGAATTTCGCTGGCTCCCCAACGGTCCAATCCAGCAGCTGTTCCAGAAAGAAATACAGCCGGAGTTCCTCGGTTCCAGCTTCTCCGGCCCTGGTGAAAAACTGGTTTTTCGCACCGGCATGTTATCGCGGGCGGCAAACGGCGAATTGATGAAAAAAATGGACCGGCTGCTGCAACAGTTTGACGAACTGCACGACGCAGACAGCGCGCTGGCGCTGGACGAGCGCTACGGTTCCAGCCTGTTGGTGGCGTTACGCCCCTGGGAGCTGCAGTATTTCAGTCGCCTGCGACGCGGCAATCGGGAAAAGGTTTTTCCCGAATAATGCCGATGCCGCCGGTAAAGTGTTTATTTACTGCGTTTGCGCGTCCGGGGTATACCAGATTGGCGATGTCCACGCGCGTTCCTGAATGCTCACCGGCAGGTCGTCCGGCCGCTTGAGATTGTTTCTCACCGCATCGTAGGTGGACCAGCGCGGCGTGGGGATTTGCAGAACACGCGCGTAGTACATGGCCGGTTGTGATGGATCGAATTCGGGATCGGTCCAGGTCGCCATTAGTTGGTTGTCACCGATGGTGTTTTGATAGGTGGCATCCTTCTCATTGACGGTGTCCCCCACCGGTGGGATTTTTCCGTCGGGACCGGGTTTGCGATCGTCGGAGAGGGCGACGTCGTAAATTTTGGACTGCTGCTCACCATCCTTATCGATCCAGCCCTTGATGATCTGGATGCGGTCGAGGTTGGCGCCGTCCGCTTCCTTTAGGGCCTGCACGATGAAGGTCGGTGCCTTGCCACCTCCCGCTGGTGGTACGGGCAGGTCGCCACCCATCGGAACACCTTTCGCATAGGCCTGCTTCACGCCGTCTTCCGAACCCAGCGAGACCCCGGACAGTTCGAAGCCACCGAAGAAGCGCACCATTGGCCGCGGCCCCGACGTGGCATAGGTCTCCTTGCGCTTGATCGCCTCAAAAATCCCATCGCGGGTATTGGACTCTGCCCATACCGCGGCCACGCCACCGGAACTGAAATGGCGCACCTGCTTGGCTCCTTTTTCATCCACGCCGGGCGGTCCTTCCAGCCGGTGTTTGGGGTCTATTTCGAAGCCAAACTTACCTGTGTAGTTGTCTTCCTCGATCGCGGACACGCCATTGTGGGTATCGGAATCGCCGATAAAACCGTACTTGAACGGGTTACCTTTGCCCTCACTCTGGAGCTTGAGACCGCGAATCAGCGCCTCGCGCACATAGCCACCTTTCTTGTGTTCCGGAGGCGTAGCGGTGGGAGCGAGGGTGTAATCCCAGAGTTCGAAGTTGCCAAACTCGTCGTTGGGGAAGAGTGCAGGATAGGTTTCCGAGGTGCCCTTGATCTGGGTGATTTCATACACCGGCTCGTTGCGCATGCGCGCCGCGGCGTATTCCTTATCGAGGGCACTACCGCCAAAGGATTTATCCACAGGAAACATGATTCCGTCGCTGGCATTACCGTTGTGCGGAACGGCGAGGAGGTCGTTGCCACTGTCCCGCTGCGAATCCATCCAGCGCCACAGGTCTTCCGGCTTGCTGGAGTCGAGTGCAGAGAAAGGTGCATCCGGCACCTTGGCGCTGTCGCGAAAAATCACTACCCGATGAATATTTCGCCAGTCCGGTGCGGAAGTCCATTCGTAGCCTGGCATGGTAGTGAATTTGCCCGGCTCGTAATACTTGTCGGCAATTGCAACCACTTCAGACCAAAGGGTTCTGGCGAGTTCTTTACTGCCGAGGATCGGATCTACTTTTGGCGGATTGGAGTACATGCCGTCACTGATCGTGCCATAGGCATCGAAGGATTTTTTCGGGTCGTCACCGGTGATATCCGCGGCCAGGGGATGTTTGCTGATGGGGCTTTGTTGGTCTTCCATAAGCGGGAGCGCACCGAGGTATTCCGCGTGGTCGGAAACGATATACCAGTCCAGCGGCCGTTCTATTTTCAATGGTTTCCCAACGTCACCACCGCCGGGAATCTCTTCGCCCATGGCCCAGCGGTAGGCGTCTTCGGGGTTTACCCAGGCGGCGTTAATGTAAGCATCGAAGGACCAGCGGGTATGCACATGCAAGTTGCCGAAATACACGTCCCGATTTGGGTTTGATTTCACATTGGTGTCGGTTGCGGTGTCGGCTGCGGTATCGGTTGCGTCAGATGATTCGGCACTTGAGGTACTTGCTGCCTCGCTTTCGGTACTGGGCTCTGTTACTGCGGCGGCCGGCTTCTCGTTGGCATCTTGTGCCGCCTCGCGGTCGTGATCCACGCCGCAAGCCGCTAGCAGTGCGACAACCAACAGGGAATAGTGGCGGATATGCATGGGCTACTCACTTCCTTGCTCAAGGAAAAAACGGGATGCGGGTAGCTTAGTAATAGTTGAATGTCGACGTGTTGACGGACGCTGTGCGCCGATTTGGCGCCTTTTATAGGTGAAGTCAGCCGGAAATTTGAAACTGTCGAAAATACGCCAGTAAAACCAGTGTGGAATTCTTCTATTTGTTTCCGGATTGAAAGCCTAGGTATTCATCGGTTAGCGCTATTTCCATTAATTTTTTACGTCGTAATGAACCATTACCCGCTGTTCACCACTAAATTAAACTAGTAAAAAATTATGAGGTGGAATAATGGAGGCGCACAAATATTACTTTTCGAGGTTTCTCTGCGTCGTATTTTTGAGTGCGGTACTTTCAGAGGTAAGTTATGCCAGCCAAGATTTTTCTTCCATGCAGATGAAAAATATAGAGCCGGTAGAAGTTCATATTGATGTAGACGCAGCAGCAAAGCGACTGTCAAAGGCCGTGCAGTTTTCAACAATCTCAAATCAGGATAGGGGGGACTTTGATGTAAAGGCTTTCGAGGGGTACCACAAGTTCCTGGAAGAAGCCTATCCAAACGTTCACAAGACCCTGAAAAGGGAGAAACTCGGCAAGCCCCGCCCTTATAGCCTGCTGTACACCTGGGAAGGCAAGGACCCGTCATTGCCGCCGGTGGTATTCATGGCGCATCAGGACGTGGTGCCCATTGCCGAGGAATCCCGTGACCAGTGGAAGCAGGAACCATTTTCCGGTGCAATCGTGGATGGCTATATTTGGGGACGCGGCGTGCTGGATGACAAGAACCAGATCCACGCGATCCTGGAAGCCGCGGAAATGAAGATCAAGGAGGGGTTCCAGCCGAATCGCACCATCTACTTTGTGTTCGGTCACGACGAGGAAGTCGGTGGCCCGGAAGGCGTCAAGCATATCGTCGATGTGCTGGAAGGCCGCGGTATCAAAGAAATCGCCTTTGTTATCGATGAGTCGGCGCCGTTAATACCGGGCGTGTTTCCCGGTATTAAGGAAAATTCCGCTCTTATCGGTATCGCGCAAAAGGGCTACATGAGTCTGCAGCTTTCAGTTAACGGTGAGGGCGGACATTCTTCCCAGCCTCCTGAGTATTCCAATATTGGCATATTGGCGGCGGCGATCACTAAGCTCGAAAACGCCCAGTTCCCCTACAAGATTAACCGGGCGGTGCGCTACCAGTACCGCTTTATGGGCCCGGAGCTGCCGAAAGAAGATCAGCCGATGTATGAAGCGGTGGCGTTCGGCAATGACAGTAAAACCACCGAGTTGGAAAAGAAGTTTATCGACGAGATGGCCGCTCAGCAGGTAACGCGCGCCATGCTGCATACCACCATTGCGGTCACCATGTTTAACGCCGGGATCAAGGATAATGTGCTGCCGCCATCGGCAACTGCGGTAGTCAATTTCAGAATCGCCCCGGGAGATAACAAAGAAAGCGTTATCGCCCATGTCAAACAGGCGATTGATGATGATCGCATCCAAATCAAGGATATCTCCGCCTCGACACCGCCGACTAATATTGCGGACCCTTATGGCAGCGGTTACAAGATGTTGGAGAAAACAATTCGCCAAACCTGGGGGAACGACCTGATTGTCTCGCCATTCTTAGTGATCGGCGGCTCCGATTCAAAGCATTTTCAGGCGCGTCCCTTCGCTCCCAATGTGTACACGATTACCGGTATTCAACTCGAGTCGATGGCGGAATTTGCCGGCTTTCACGGGGTGAATGAAAGAATCAGAGTGGATGAGTATGGGAAATCCATAGGATTCTTTTATCAGCTGATGAGCAACCTGGAGGATCTTTGATTCTCTCGTTCTTTGTTTAAAAAATACCTAATTGCTCAGTCGATGGACGCTTTCAGTAATTGTTCTCTATTTAAGAAGGGAGATTTTTGTAAACAATATGAACGCCGTGGTGGCTAAAATAGACGCTAGGAAATAGGGGGTGTTCGCGTCCTGGTGTGAAGGTATTTCCTCGCGTATTGCGGTGATGATTATCCCACCTGCCACAAACATGGTTGATATTTTCACTATTCCGGTAAGTTGTTCGGTAGAGACTGATACTACCCATCCTAGTAGCAGACAGGTGCAAAAAAACCACCTAAAGAATATCGGGTACCTGCGTGGGTAACGTTTCCATAAATGGTAGTTAATGCCTACGAAATGCATCGAGAGAGCCGTTACAAGCCCAAAGTAGGCCGTAATGATTTCACTGGGCCAGTCACCCAGTGAAAATCCAATCTGTGCATAATAAATGCCGAAAACGCCGAATATTAAGAATTCACCAAATGAAGTCCTGCGTCTACTTGCATTGGAATCTTCGAAGATTCCCTTGTTTGCTATCAATAGAAAAATAACGAATACAGCAAGAGCGGCCAAATATGCATGAAGTTCTACCGGCAGAATGGATGTTTTGTCTTCACTCACTTTTAGTGACGCTTGCACCTCTGCCAACTTTGGAAGTAGAGCGAGAAAAACATAGGTAACCCCTATTCCTGCGGAGACGCTCAATATTGGAGGGTGGGAATTTCGTTGAAAGGTAGACCAATGTGGCAGTGATGCCACGATCACACACAGTGCCAAAACCGCGAGAAAGGATATGAATTCGTTCATGAAAGGCGTCGGGTTGTAGCCGTCTCCTCTGGCGAGTAGCCACGCTCAAATCTCAGTTTGCCAGTCCGGGCATCTATGGCTTCCTGCGCCTCGGCATGCAGTGAGGCGCATAGCAGGATGAGATTCACTGTCAGAACAGCGTTAAGTTTCACAGTATGCTCCGCGCGAGTGGAAGTTATTGGGCTATCCCATACCTAACTGTAGCCGAGTGGTGGATAGGGCGGGGGGCGTGGACTTCTCAGTCAGTCACTACATGTGTCGCTTTTGGTGGCTCTGCAATGAAAGGATTCGCACATGTGGGTACAGGCGGGCTGCAACTTGCGTGAATAATTATGGTGAGTTATTGTGCCGCCTACTGAAGGAGGACGACCTCCCCCATTGCGGGTATTGATCCCAGGACGACCTGGCCCTGTTTGAAGCGGAGCAGTCAATGTCCTGGCTTTACCTTCTCGTCGCCGGAGCCCTGGAAGTTGTGTGGGCTTTTTCCATGAAGCAGTCCCATGGCTTCACCAAGCTAACACCTTCCCTCATCACCCTGGTCACAATGCTCGGCAGCTTCTGGTTGTTGGCCATCGCCATGCGGACTATTCCACTTGGTACTGCCTACACCATCTGGACCGGTATTGGCGCGATCGGGGCGTTTCTTGTCGGGATTATTGTTTTTGCCGAACCAGTGAATGCAATGAGAATCACGGCCGCAGTCCTGATTGTTACGGGATTGGTGCTGATGAAACTTTCCAGTGCCTGAAATGACCGGTCTTCTCATAGAGATCCAACGCCAATCGTCGGCTCGGCAGTTTCGTAACCGTTATACATAGCCCGAATTTCTTTGTGTATGGCATACAAAAAAGGCCCGCTACCTTGTGGTAACGGGCCTTTTTAATTTTAGGCAATAGAGGGTGCTGGCATTGTTTTTACCGGAGTTTTAATGAGCCAGCGTAAATTCGATCTTGCGCCTTTCCATATCGACGCCCGCTACGCGCACCTTGATGGCATCGCCGATGGCGAAGCTGGTATTGCCACGCTCGCCGGTAAGCCGTTGTGTGGCGGCGTCGAAGTTGTAGTAGTCATTTTTTAGCGCGGATATATGTATCAGGCCTTCAACCTGAATATCTTCAATCTCAACAAAAAGACCAAAGTGCGTGACGCTGCCCACCAGCCCGTGAAAAGTCTTGCCGACAAAGTCCTGCATATACTCGCACTTCAGCCACGCTTCCACGTCCCAGCTGGCTTTGTCCGCGCGGCGCGATGCGTTGGAGCAATGTACCGCGAGCGTCTGCATGGCCGGCTTGTCGTAGGGGTAACTTTTCCCGGGGGAGAGGGGTTCGGCGCTCTCGAAGCGCTGCACCGGTGCGCTGCCCGCGCCGAACACAAATTTAAGCGCGCGACGGAATGGGTTGCGCTGCTTTTCCTGGCGGATCACCGAGCGAATGGCTCTGTGTACCAGCAGGTCCGGGTAGCGACGGATGGGCGAGGTAAAATGCGCATAGGCGGAATAAGCGAGACCAAAATGGCCACGATTTTCCGGGCTGTACTCCGCCTGGCTCAGTGACCGCAGCATCATGGTGCGGATGGTCTGGGCATCGGTGCGCTGCCCAATACTGCTCAGTAGCCGGTCGTAATGTGCGGGCGAGGGCTTGTTGCCGCCGGCCAGCTTGAGTCCCCGTTCATTCAGGAATACGCGCAGGCTGGTGAGCTTTTTATCCCTGGGGCCATCGTGCACCCGGTAGAGCGCCGGCATTTTCTGTTTCTTGAGGAAGTCTGCGGTCGCCACGTTGGCACTCAGCATAAACTCCTCAATCATCTTGTGGGCATCGTTGCGAATGACCGGGACTATACGTTCGATCTTGCGGTCTTCGGTGAAGTGGAATTTTACTTCCGGCTTTTCAAAGTCCATGGCCCCGCGTTTTGTGCGCGCCTTTTTCAATACCGAATACAGCTGGTGCAACGCCTGGATGTGCGCATCTGTGCCGTTGAGGTGGCGGACAGCCTGCCGCCCGGATCGCGAATCCGGCGAGGTGATGAACGCGTTCACCTGGTTATAGGTGAGCCGGGCATGGGAGTGGATCACCCCTTCAGAAAAGGTGTAACCAGTCATTTCACCGGACTTGCTAATGGTCATCTCACAGACCATAACCAATCGGTCTACCTTGGGATTGAGCGAGCACAAACCATTGGACAGCGATTCCGGCAGCATCGGCACAACGCGGCCGGGAAAGTACACGGACGTCGCGCGCGTTTGCGCTTCCTGGTCGAGCGCACTGCCCGGCGACACGTAGTGGGACACATCGGCAATCGCCACGAACAGTCGCCAGCCGCCGGATGCGTCTTTTTTGCAGTACACGGCGTCATCGAAATCTTGGGCATCTTCACCATCGATGGTCACAAACGGCAGTGCTCGCAAATCGGCGCGGTGCAGTTTGTCTGCCTCGGGTACCTGGCTGCCCAGCCGCTTCGCCTGGTGCAGTGCATCCTTTGGCCAGCTGTGCGGGATACTGTGGCTGCGAATCGCCACATCGATCTCCATGCCGGGCCCCATGGAATCGCCGAGCAATTCAGTCACGCGGCCGAAGGCGTTGTAGCGGCGGTTGGGGAATTCGGTGATCTCGACAAACACATACTGCCCGGGCTGTGCGCCCATCAGTTCGTCACGGTCGAGGTCAATTTCATGGGTAATGCGGCTGTTTTCCGGCTTGAGGAAGTAGTGATCCTCCTCAAACTGTAACCGACCCACCAGGTGTGTGGTGTTGCGTTCCAGCACACTAACAATAACGCCGGTTTTACGGCCGCGGCGGTCTGTGCCGCTGATGCGGGCCTGCACGCGGTCGCCGTCGAAGACGCTCAGCATTTCGTTATCGGATAAAAACAGGTATTCGTCGGCGTCATCACTGGTAAGAAAGCCGAAGCCATCCGGGTGGCCGATGACTCGGCCGCTTACCAGATCTTCCGGTTTCACCAGGCTGTAACCTTTACCGTGATCGAAAAGAATTTGCCCGTCGCGCTCCATGGCGCGCAAACGGCGGCGCAGAGCTTCTTTCTGCTCATCGCCAGAGAGATGCAGGACTTTTGCCAGTTGCTCCCGATCGAGATTTTTCTTGTTCTTTTCCAGCAAGCTCATGATGTACTCGCGTGCGGGAATGGGATTACTGTATTTCTCAGCGTCCAGTGGATTAAACGTAGCTATTGGGGATTTGCTCATGATTTCCTCTTGGGAAAACCGCCAATAAGATTGCGCTTGGTAAAAACTGGAGTGGTGTGTCAGGACAGATCAGGTGTTACTCGGCAAGATATGCAGGCGGATATGACTCAACAGTGTTGAGGGACGTTGCGGTAGGGCATGCACACCAGATTTAGTGTGGACGCCCGACTTTCAGATTGCGCGACCCAAGGGGGTGGCGCAACCAGAGTGGCACTGACGGCCACTCAGCAGCAAACCAGAGTCTGGTTCACTACAGGTGTGAGCGTATTCGCTCAGAGGCAAACGATTTTTTCAGCTTGCGGACCCTTCGGGCCTTGCGCTACGGAGAACTCAACAGCCTGGCCTTCGGCCAGGGTTTTGAAACCTGAGCTTACGATTTCACTGAAATGTGCGAAAACGTCAGGACCAGATTTCTGTTCAATAAAGCCAAAGCCTTTGGATTCGTTAAACCACTTAACAACGCCGGTAGTTGTGTTAGACATGATAATTTCCTGTAAACAAATAGGGGTACGCCTTCATGAGGCATGAATAGCAAAAAAAAGACTGGAATTTAGATGCTACAGGACGAAGAACAACGACTACGACGAAACTGAGGATTTAAACAAGAGACTTACTTTTTAACTAGGGCCACTGTATGCCCCCCTGTGGGCTAAGTCAAAGCATTTCTTATCAGTGGATCCTACGGGGGCTGGAAAGGGGGACGTGTAGTGGTCAACTCTTTTGGGCACCGAACTCTGAGCATTCCAATATTTCTCTTCTGCCCCATTTGGTGGCATCCCATACCTAACTGTAGTTGAGAGGTAGAATGGCCGGCGCAAATGGGAACTTGCCAGTCAGTAGCTGTGTTCCATAACTTCCCCCTTGGTGATCAGCTCGCAAGCCGGATCCAGCAAGAAGCGCAGTAGTATTGAGTCCACATTATTTTCGATACTTAGGGGAATCACCCACATTTTTGACAAACAACAAGGTAAAGCTGGCCACTCAATGGCTTGATAGGTGAAATCGCGCCCGTCCTTCCAGGTGGAGCAGACTGGCTCGGTGATCAATTTAACCTGACTATTTACCTGTTAAGTGAGCTGAGCGCTGAGTGAGTCTGAGATCAAGTGGAATTTGACCGCGGAACTGTCGATGGATTTTGTGCCCATATTCGTACGCGGTACCGTTAAGAAGAAGGTGGAAGCTGCGGCACGCGAGCGAGGAATCACAGAAATTGCCGTAGACTTTATCGAGGAAGTCCGGAAGGAAAAAGATCGCTAGATCGGTTATCAACCCGCTCATGACCCCCGTGCCACAGTGCATCGGGGTTCATCGGAGCAGAACGATGGTGCCTATATGAATCAACGCCGCGATATTAACCGCCAGGTTACCTTGGCATCTCGCCCTCATGGCGCGCCTACATCAGATGATTTCAAACTTGTTGAATCCGCGGTGCCAACCCCGGATGAAGGCGAAATCCTGCTCAGAACCATCTACTTGTCACTCGATCCGTACATGCGTGGGCGTATGAGCGACGCGAAATCATACGCAGAACCCGTAGCCATTGGCGGGGTGATGGTTGGTGGCAGTATTTGCTGCGTTGAAGAATCAAAGAACGCAGACTTCGAAAAAGGCGACCTGGTGGTGGCATTTGGCGGCTGGCAAGACTACAGCCTGTCGAATGGCGAAGGTGTGATCAAACTCGATAAAGCAATGCCAAACCCATCCTATGGCCTGGGTGTATTGGGTATGCCGGGGCTAACCGCATACATGGGGCTGATGGACATTGGTGATCCCAAAGCCGGTGAAACCCTAGTGGTGGCAGCCGCGACAGGCGCTGTGGGCAGCCTGGTTGGCCAAATTGGCAAAATCCAGGGCTGTAAAGTGATTGGTATAGCGGGCAGTCAGGAAAAATGCGACTACGCGGTGAATGCGCTTGGTTTCGATGAATGCCTTAATCACCATGCCGATGACCTGGATCAGCAACTTGCTAAAGCATGTCCGAAAGGGATTGATATTTACTACGAAAACGTCGGCGGCAAGGTGTTTGATGCGGTATTGCCATTATTAAACCCGAAAGCGCGCATTCCGCTGTGCGGTTTGATAGCTCAATACAATGCAACGGATTTACCGGCAGGCCCAGATCGCATGCCATTGTTAATGAGTAACCTGCTGGTCAAACGGATTAAAATGCAGGGCTTCATCGTCTTTGATGACTATGGCCATCGCTATGATGAGTTTCAACAAGCCATGGTGTCTTGGTTGATGTCGGGTCAGATCAAATATAAAGAGGACAAAGTCACGGGCCTTGAAAACGCGGTATCGGCCTTTATCGGCTTATTGCAAGGTGAGAACTTTGGGAAGCTTGTGGTGCAAGTTGGCCCTGAACAGTTAAGTTGAGAGCGTTAGATTAACGGCGGAAGTCAACATACGTCCGCGGGCATTATCGGCGGGTACTTTGGGCGTGTTGTGCTGCTTGGTGTTACATCTAGTGTTACAAAACAAGGCGCCTTTCCCCATCCAGAGGAGGGCGCCAGTGTCCGCTGCAGGTTGTGCAAAATCCATGCTGCCTTCTTTACTTCCACGGCAACTCGAACAGGCACGCTCCACCATCCAGTGCTTCAAGAGGCGGGTTAAGCCTCAACGAGATCGTCTTCACGGAATGGAAACCAGCCGTTTCCCCTGGAAGCCTCGATCACACCCCACAACTTGTCAGGGATAACGAATCCGGACACTTTTTCAGGCGCCAACTCCGTATCAATCTCACTGGCCCGCTGACTTTGTGCCAGCTCAACCCAGTCGGGGTTCATCACTAGTCCCTTTCCTACGGCGACCAGTGACAGGCCAAGGTTCAGTGCTTCTTCAGCCTCTGAAGGCGTTCGAACGTTACCTGCTGCGATAACAGGTACGCGGTTGGCCACATGTTCAGTGATCAACTCGGCAGTCAGCTGATCTGCCGTGGCATTGACTGGTGTCGCGTTCAGAATGTCCGCTAACGAAACATGTATGTAATCCACTCCGCTCTCGATCAGGCGATCAATGAGTGCGTAGGAGTCGTCAATCCTCAGTGCGCCTTCCCCGGACTCTTCGGGCGAAATTCGATACCCAAGCAGGAACGGCTGCTCGGCATGCATTTCGATGACCTGCCGTACTTCCTTAACCAAGGCTGAAGGGAAGCGTATGCGATTTTCCAGAGAGCCACCCCACTCATCGGTACGCTGATTGAACATGGGCGAGAAAAAGTTTTGGATCAGGAACCCATGTGCGCCATGTAGCTCAACACCATCAAATCCGGCTTCGATGGCACGTCGAGTGGCTTCACCAAATGCCCGAATTACTTCCAGGATTTCCTCATGAGTCAGTGCGTGGCTCGTAACTTCCCCGCTGTTGAATGGACCTGGTTGCGCCTTCAATGCACTTGCACTCACGATTTTACCGTCGGGTACCAGGTCAGGGACCGCCTTATTACCCGCATGAAATATCTGCAGGATGGCCGGAGCACCGCCGCTCTTTGCGGCTTGGGCGAGACTCCGCAAACTCGGGATGAATCGGTCATCATGTGCCGCAAACTCGTCCGTGAAGCCAATACCGTTTTCCATTACATGGGTACATCCTGTCAGCACCATGCCGACGCCGTTGGCGCGGTGGCGATAGTAGTCAAGCTCCTGATCGGAAACGCTCCCATCAGGGTTGGCGGACCAAGTCGTCATTGGTGCCATCACAATTCGATTGCGTAGGGTTGTGCCATTTTTAAAGGTAAAAGACTCAAATACTGTGTCGGAATGTTTGACTGTCATCTTGAATAACTCCGATGGTGTCGTTTGCCGAAATAAGCGATTCACAAGTGTCTGAAGCGGTTGCCGAATAGGGCGCGGTGAATCCACGCCCACACGCTGCAGCTACAGGTGTTCCTTATAAAATGGAATTAACTTGGCCAGAGCCTGAGACACTGGCTCCGGCTGGTCATACAGGTCGTAGTGGGAGTAACCCTCGATGACCACCAGTTCCTTGACCTTCGACGCAGCGCGCGCGTAAATCTCCAGGCCATCGCGATAGGCACCAAAGCCACCAGGTATGTCGCCGACCACCACCATCATCGGCGTTGTCAGCAGGGTCTCGGCCAGATGGAAGGCATCCCAGGCAGCGGAGGCGGCGCGACGGGAGAACAATGCGCGCGTGCCGGCATTGTCGTTGACACAGTGATTACGGTAGTAGTCGGTGGCACCAAGCACGTCGACGTCGGTAATACCCGCTTCGGCTGCCGCCTCCAGGGAAGGGGGTACGAACAGGTCGACCTTGAGTGCTTCCCCCCTGGCCTCGGCGGTGCGTTGCTTAGCCACCGCTTCCATCTGGCCGATGGGGTCGAAATCACTGAAGCCTTCACGGCATAGGCGGCCGAAATTGACACCGGTAATGCTGACAAGGGCCTTAATGCGGCGCTCGATCATGGTCGCATTGATGGCATAGCCGCCGGCGCCGCAGATCCCCAGCACCCCGATGCGGTCGGCATCCACGTACGGCAGAGTCACCAGATAGTCGGTTACGCGGCTGAAGTCTTCTACGGCCAACGCCGGGTCTTCCGTATAGCGGGGCTCACCGCCGCTCTGCCCTTGTGTGCTGCGGTCGAAAGCAATGACGACAAAACCTTCCTTCGCGAGGGCTTCACCATAAACGTTGCCCGCTGTCTGGTCCTTGCAGCTCCCGATGGGGTGAGCGCTGATAATGGCCGGGTATTGCTTCTGGTCGTCAAAGCCGGGGGGAAAGTAGATGTTGGCTGCGATGTCCCAGTACTGGGTCTTGATCATGACCGTTTGCATAGTCTTCTCCAATTACGGTTTGGGGTGGTCGCTGACGCATTGCCCAGCTGACGTGGGCCTCAACCGGCGACTTGCAGTTGGTGAACGAATAATAGGCATCTGATTGGGGCTGAAAAAGGTGCTAATCGTGAAAATAGTGGTAAGTGAAACTTTACAACCGGGTTGCCTGATGGACCCGTCGCTTCTTCCCTCCCTGGCATGGATCGCCCATATCGCTCACCACCGCAGCCTTGCCAAGGCCGCGGCTTATTTACCCCGACATATGCAACCCTAGGGGCGCTCAATAACCGGCATCCATTGTGTATCGATTGACTCCAACATCTCTTCTGGAGTCTTTTGCTGTGTCATCCTTCCGCGCTTGAACTGAAGATGTGTGAAGGACTTGGCTCCCCGACTCATTACTTTGCTGCGGAAGGATTCAATTCGCTCCTGGCTGAAGTTACTGTTGAACGTATTGAATAAAACCACATGGTTCCCATCAAAACGGTTGCTTTCAATAAACGCCCAAATCGGCGGTGCCGGTGAATAGAGCCAAATCGGTGACCCCAGGTAAACGGTTTCAAAAGACGATAGGTCAACAGTGCGGGGCTGGATATCGGGCAGCGCCTGATGATTGCCTTTTAATGCGTTGGCATCTTTGAGCGCGTTAGCAAGACCTGCCATTCCCAACTCGTATTCCGTGGTCTGCAGTTCCACCAGATGCGCATCGAGCTGTTTAGCCAGGTGACGGGCGGCCAACCCGGTGTTACCCGAACGTGAAAAAAACACGACGGCAACACTCTTGGAGTCCGATGCGGCCGGTATGCCTGGCCCGACAGTTTTCAGATGCCGGGCCTGGTAGTTTTCTATGCGGGTAACGCTGAACAACACACCAACTATGGCAACGACAACCAGTGCCAGAGCTAAAGCAATCCAGTGCAGAAATGACATTGTCTTCACCACCATTTGGAACGCGCGAGATTTGGAACGGGCGAGAGGTCTCGCGGGAGAATTAAAAATCGGTCGTCTTGGTCAAGGACTCGAAGCTGCGTGTTTCTTCAATGCGGGACAGTAATGAGGGCATGACAAAGTCCACCGCATCGTTGCCAATCAGCAGCTGTCTCGGTGGGTTGTCCATGGCGGCTAACTGCATCACAACCTGTGCCAGCTTCGCGGGGTCTCCCTGTTGTTGGCCATCAGCGGATGCCAGCAAGGAACGGGCATTGCCGTATGGCGCATAGTCGGCAATTTGCCTTTCGCCATACTGGGCCGAGTTGTCGCTCAAGAATTCAGTGCGAAAGAACCCCGGCTCTATCGCGGTGACTTTAATACCCAGTGGCGCGACCTCGTCGGCCAGCGCCAGCGTCATGCCTTCCACGGCAAACTTCGATGCGGAGTAGAAGGTGGCATTGGCCACTGCTTTAACCCCCGCGATGGAGGAGGTGTTGATGATGTGCCCACTACCTTGGTCACGCATTACTGGTAGCACGGCACGTAACACGTTGGCCATGCCAAAGACGTTGGTTGAGAATTGCTCCTTAATCTGGGTCGCACTGGCTTCTTCGAAGCGCCCAAGGAGGCAATAACCCGCGTTGTTGACAAGAACGTCGATACGACCAAAGCGCTCCGAGACGGCTTTTACCGCGTCCTTTGCCTGTTGTTCTTCCCGAACATCCAGCGGCAACAGTGCAATACCACTTGGCGGCACTTCACTGAATTCCTCACGAAGTTTTTCCAGATTGCGCCCGGTAGCGGCAACCTTGTCACCACGCAACAACGCAGCTTTTACGATTTCGACACCCATGCCACGCGTGGCACCGGTAACAAACCAAATACGGCTCATTGTGAATCTCCTCTCTTACGATTCGGAATTTCTTGTCGGTTGCCTGTGCGGCGTTGTCTACGCCTGCCCATTAGGCAGCGGCGGTAATTCCCCGGTCACATCAAAATCGATCCAGTCGCCCACCGCTTGCCATGCGTCACGGGTCGCCGCACGCACACCCTCAACCGCTTTGACCGTCTCAAGCCCGACGCGACCGAGAACAATGTGGGGCGGCAACGCTGTTTGCTCGGCTAATACCAAAAGCAATTTGCTACTTTTTGGGAATCGCCAGCCTCGTGGCCAAAGCTCTGGCCAAGCATTGCCATGTAGTGCTTTCCTTTAAATAACTGGTTTCAACGCGATTCTTTGTACGGAAGGAAGACAAAGCCGTCTTCGTCGACCGCGGCCTCTATGCGACCGAAGGAAGGTACGTTGAAATGAATACCTGCCACCAGCGTCGGTGTTCCGGCAAGATCACCTAATAGCTTCCGACGAGTCGCGGTCGACTGATCCTTGTCGTAGTCGGCAACGGTGGCCCAGTGCGGCCGCGCGATCTGACATGGGTGATGTATGGCATCACCGGCAATCACAAAACGTTTACTGTCGGCCTCCACCACTACGGCGACATGTGCACGTGTATGGCCGGGTGTAGGTATAACCGTAATGCCATCCCCCAAATCCGTCGGTGGATCGATAAAATTGGCAAGGCCCGCTTTAGCGATGGGTAAAACGGATTCCTGGAAAGAAACAGACTGCATGCCTCCCTCCTTATCCTGCTTTAGCGCATCGAGCCAGAAGTCGTATTCAGCGCGCGCAAAATGATATTTTGCATTGGGAAAAGTCGGCAGCCAAAGCCCGTCATTCAAGTGCGTATTCCAACCGACATGATCGACATGCAAATGCGTGCAGAGCACGTCTGTCACCTTCTCCCTGTCTATTCCGGCTCGTTCCAGTCGCCCCAGGAAATCAATCTGCAGGGCATTCCACTCTTCGATCTCATCTACCGTCTTGTCATTACCGATACAGGTATCGACAACGAGTATCCGGCCTGCGCGCTTGATGATGAAACTCTGCGAGAGGCCGTTCAGGCGGTAAGCAGCTGTGCGATAGGGTTCGTCGAGCCATGTGATTTGGCGGATCGCTTCCGGGTTATTGTCCGGCAGAAACCAGTCGAAATGATGGCCGATATCCATTTCGATGACCTGGATTAATTCGGCATCACCAATCTTGGTCTTTGCAATTTCAAGTGACATTTAAGGTGCCTCCGTTTTACAAGTGACTGGTTTCTGAACGTGACAATAAAATGGTGGCTTTAACCATTTACTACTTACATGAAGTGCGGCTTGTCACCGTCACTGCCGGGTTTGTTTACTCCCAGGTTCCCGCCCAGGTGCAGATCGGGGGACGTAATGATTTTCCCGATAAGGTCTGCCACACTCTTGCGTGATACCACAGTTCCTTTGAAGGGGTCTGTCTTAGTCGTGATTTCGTAGTCCACCTCATGTTCGTCGGTCAGCCAGGCAGGCCTCAAGATGGTGTAATCCAGGCCTGAACGCTCAATCGCATCTGCGGCCCTACGGTAGGGTTGCAGGTCGTTTCCTATCGTTGCATTGTTCCACTGACCGAATTGGCCCGGCACTTCATCGTAAATACCCAGCGAAAGTACGAACACCAGGCGCTTTACACCCGCGCTCTGCATTGCTTCGATCACACGCGTTGCCTGTATATCCAGGTCCTCGCCAATGAGGTTGGCATATACAATGTCCTGACCAGTCATTGCTGCGCGCAATAACTTACGATCCAGTACGTTGCCAATGACAACCTGTCCATTGGCAGGCTCCCACCCGGTAAGCTTGTTCGGATTGCGCTGTAGCAGCGTCAAAAACACGTCGTTTCGATCGGTTAACGCAGCGATAACCCAGCGGGCGATCTGTCCGTTTGCGCCCAATACGAGTACATTTTTCATAGATTGTTTTGCCACATTCGGGAGAGCCGGCGGTATGTCTGCGCGTGTATCTCCAGTGAGTCTGATGAAGATGCCAGCCATGTCGGCTGGCATTTCTCACTTTTTACTCAAGCCACTCTGCTACCGTTAGAGGTGCCGCTCGAAGAAGGGCAGTATCTCGGCCATAGCCAGTGCCACAGGTTCGGGCTGGTCGTAGAGGTCGTAATGGGAGTAGCCTTCGGCCACGAGGATCTGCTTGTCTTTCGACGCGGCACGTCCGTAGATCTCCCAGCCATCCCGATAGGCACCGAAAGCGCCGGGTTTATCGCCGATGACCACAAGCAGCGGCTGTGTCAGCAGGCTTTCCGCGTTGAGGAATGCATCCCAGCCCATGGCGGCGCTGTTAAACGAAAACAGGCCGCTGGTCGCCCCGTTCGGCTGCTGGCCGCGCGCAGTTTTGTAGTAGTCCGTCGCTTCCAGCACATCCCTGTCGGTGATGCCATTGGCCCGGCCTTCTTCCACCGAAGGTGGCAGATAGTCAATCACGTGGCGTTCTGCACCCTGTGCTTCGGCGGTGCGCTGCTTGCCCATGGCCAGCAGGGCAGACACGGGGTCGAATTCACTAAAGCCTTCGCGAATCAGGCGTCCGAAGTTCACGCCGGTAATGGAGGTCAGTGCCTTGATACGGTGATCAGTAATCGCGGCGTGAATGGTGTATCCGCCTCCGCCGCAAACCCCGATGGCGCCGATACGCTCTGGATCCACATAGGGCAGAGTCACCAGGTAATCGATCGCAAAGCGGATGTCGGATGTGCGAATCGACGGGTCCTCGACAAACCGCGGGGAACCTCCGCTTTCGCCCTGAAAGCTGGCGTCAAAAGCGAGAGTTACATAGCCAGCCTCCGCCAATGCCTTCGCATAGATATTGCCCGAGGTTTGTTCCTTGCAACTTCCGATCGGGTGCGTGCTGACGATGGCCGGGTATTGTTTAGTGTCATCAAACTCTGGCGGCAGGTAGAGGTCAGCTGCCGACTGCCATCCCAGGTTCTGATAATTAACGTTTTGTACGTTTACCTTACTCATTTACATCACCTCGAATTTTGAATCGGGGCACATACAGATTGTGCCCCGACATTAATTGCCTTGAATTCAGTTACTTCAGCGTGCGCGCGAAGAACGGCGTCAGTACGGATACTGCTTCGTCCACATACTCGGGCACGTCGTACAGCGACATGTGGTTCGCGCCTTTCACAACATGCATGGTCTTGTCGCTGCTGGCGGCGCGTGCGATCAGGTCATCACTCATCCATTTGCTACCCGCCTGGTCGCCGGCAACGGTGAGTACCGGTTGTGTCAGGAAGGCTTCGGCCAGGTTGTAGGCGTCATAGGTGATGATCTGGTTCAGGCTGCGAGCGGTCATAAAACCGGGTGCATTGGGGTGCTGGCAACGGTCGGTGTGGTAGTACTCCCATGCCTGACGCAGCTCTTCATTGGGCGCATCCTCCTCCTTCATTGGGGCCAGAGGCAGGGTGCCCAGTTCATCGCTGTTGGCGTCACTGGTGCGCGCTTCGGAGCCCGCCACAACATACGGCAGTGCGTCGGCATCCTTGACGGTGTTCTCCCAGCCGTTGCGGAACATCTGGCCGATGTTTACCGCACTCACGGTGGCCAGGGATTTGATGCGGCGGTCGGTGATCGCGGCATTGGCGGAATAGCCGCCGCCAGCACAGACACCCATGGCGCCGATGCGGTCGTTGTCGACATATGACAATGTGGTCAGGTAGTCGATCACGGCACTGACATCCTCGGTGCGGATGTAGGGGTTCTCCAGCTGACGCGGGGTACCGGTGCTCGCTCCCTGGTAAGAGGCGTCGTAAGCAATCGTGACCAGGCCACTCTCTGCCAGTCGCTCGGCATAGAGGCCTGCGGTCTGTTCCTTCACACCACCACCGGGGTGGGATACCACGACTGCGGCGTACTGCTGGCTTTCATCAAAGTCGGCAGGGAAGTACACGTTGGCGGCGATAGTGACGCCTTGGCCGTTGAGGTTCTTGATGCTGATGCTTTTCATGATGGTGCCCTTCATGTTGGTAGCTTCGGTCTCAGTGTTTTTCTGAGCCGTTGTGCTCAGACAGGGGAAATATTAATGGCGGGCCTTATTTGGAAAAACGTGCTAAAACTTAAATCAGTGTTAAGTGCAGGTTAACAATATGGCCATCGATCCCTCGCTGTACCCATCTCTAGTGTGGTTTGTGCGTATAGCGCATCACAGCAGCATTACTAAGGCCGCGGAGGAGGGGGAGGTATCACGCGCAGCCCTGTCGCAGCACCTGAAATCGCTGGAACAGCAGCTGAATGTGCGCTTGCTGAATCGCAGTACGCGCAGCATGTCGCTAACAGAGGAGGGGCAGCGGCTGTTTGACGTTCTTACCCCGGCCATTGAGTCGGTCGACCGGGCAGTCTCTGAGGTGGGGGAGTCGCAGGCAGAGCCGTCCGGTGTAATACGGATCAATACGTCGAGGGTGGCAGCCAGGTTATTGCTGGAGCCAAAGATGGAAACATTCCTGGCGTGGTACCCCAAACTAAAGTTGGAATTGATCCTGGATGATGGCCTTTCCAATATCATTTCCAGTGGTATGGACGCAGGCATTCGCCTGGGGGAAAGTCTCGCTGAGCATATGGTGGCTGTGCCGATAACACCGCCGATGTCGATGGCGATCGTTGGCTCCCCGGAATATTTCGCCAAGCACGGCACTCCGGAAACGCCGGATGACTTGTTGCAGCACAACTGCCTCGCCTTTCGTTTCACCTCCAGTGGCAACATCGACCGCTGGTCCTTCACATCGCCGGATGCTGATAAACGCACACTGGTGTTCGAGCCGAAGGGCAACGGGGTGTTCAATGATGACGAAAGTATGCTGCGTGCCGCGCTTAATGGTGTGGGGGTCGTGCAGCACTTGGATCTGTGCGTACAGCAGTATTTGGCCGATGGCTCACTTGTGAGGGTGTTGCAGAGCTGGTGTGAGCCTTTTCCGGGATTCTTTTTGTATGTGCCTTCGCGAGCGCAGATGCCGGCGAAGATAAGGGCGTTGATTGATTTTTTGGTTGAGCAGCGGGATGAGTTTGGAAGTTAGTAGCAGATAAAGTAAATAAGAAGGGTGCACGCTGGATGCGCGCCCACTTCGTATTCACTTCTTTTTGGTTTGTCGAAAAAGGCTCTTTTTGCTAATTTTTTTGGTGGCCTGGAATTTTGAGTGGCGGGAATGATTCGTAGGTGCGCCTCTCTCTGTAGGGCAGCCTAACGCGCAACTTGCGTTGATAGAACCCGGCGCTGTTACGTTCCACTTGTGTCAAGTCGCCAAATTTAAAGGGCCCGTTACCTTGCGGTATTGAGTCCTGTAAATTTGATGGACATGGTGGGAGTCGAAAAATTGCTCTGATCTGTTGATTTAATAGCTATTTCTGATTTCTCAATTTTATGAATCTGTCACAAAACTCGTTCGCTCGGTATATTGGTGTTAACTGAATGTGGTCTTCAGTTGTTGCGATGATCGAGTGCTATTTCACGTCAGTGGACAATTTCTTTCGCTTCTTCGTCCTTTGATGTCGTTTTTAGCGACGCCTTGATTTCGTCTGGTTTCTCGTCTTCTTTATCATCTTTGTTCCTTATTAACTCCGAAATGAATGAATAACCGAAAACTTCCTCGTATCCTTCTAAGAACTCTTCAGATTCTCTAAATTTAGAGAATAGCGGAAAATTGTGATATGCGCTCTCCGTAATTAATTCGCCACCGTCTGGGCCTAGCTTTAGCATTATTGACTTTGCATCTTCATAATTCTCCAAGAGTACAGCATGTGCAAGTTTGAAGTCATTGGTCGAGGCGCTCCAATCTACCTCTGATAGAATTTTTCTTGCTGTCTCTTCATTGCCAGACATTTTGTGCGCTATGGAGAAGTTTATCGTGTTTATCTTGGCCATTAATTCAGATGAAATTTTCCTTTGTGAAACCGAAAATTCACCTAGACATATAGCCTTACTCCAATCTTTATCATGAAGGTAGTCATAAATAATTTCGGAAAGGTGTTCGTCGGCAGGCTCTAGGTCTTCTGGCTGTGTCTTTCGCCATAGAGTGTGGCCTAACTTAATGGCTACCTCAGCAATTATGTTGAAAGCGTCTTCAATATAGTCGAAATCAGCCAGCAATTTAGTTCCTGGCGATATTGCTTGGTCAAATTTATATCCTTCTTTGGTGCAGATGGATATATATTGTTCAGAGGCAATTCCATTGCAGTGCATTAGAATGTTACGCCTCTGAGAGATTTCAACAAAGAGTGGCCAGTTCTTGAAGTTTTTAAGAGGGATGCCAAACATTTTTTCTAGGTCTGAAAACTGTTCGACGTAGCTTTTTCTTCTCAGGGTTTCAATTTCGTCAGTTAAAACTTTTAGCTTTAGTTCATCAAAGCTACTGAATAATAGTATTTCAGATACAGTGATTTGGCTGTTGAGGGAACTATACAGGTCAGGGCGAACTTCATATATTGCAGTAATAAGCTCTCCCATGAATGTGTCAAAGCTACTGAACAGGTTAAGGAAAAGTGATTTTTCTATAGTTTCTGGGACATTAGCATTAGCAATCCGATCATATTCGCGCATTACGTCGAATAATTTTTTTGTCCCGAGAGCCTGGTTTTGTTTGTCTTCTCCCTCTATGAGTTCAAGAGCATGCTTTTCATTTTCTTTTATTTTTGAGATGCGTTTGTTGTGGACCCGAGCTGCAAGCGGGACAAAGTTGTAAACAACTTCCTCAGAATCTTTAATCGAGTGAATAAAGGAATTCATTGCCGTAGCTATAGGGTTGGCTGTCTTTTGTGCTGGCCCCTCCGATTCCTGTTTCTCATTCGAGTTTTCATTACTCAATAATTCTTTGCTATTTTCGGATGCTTCGGTGCTCATTGTGGGCTCAATAATTTGGCTTTTTGTGGCTTTTTATTCTTCATTTGAAGTTGAGCCATATCGTAACACAAGGATTTGCTGGGAAAGGACAGAATAAACCAATTTTTGTTAGTTATATTTCATTAATTTTCTTAATCTGATTGAAGCGACGGATCTGTCTTGGCTTTAAAATTAGTCAATTTTATATTAATTCAAGTTTAAGGGTTTGCTGAATAAATGAGAGAAGAAAAATATTTGACGCAGTATTGTTCCGGATGTCTGTACAGAAATTTACTGAAGCTGAACAGCGGCAGAAGGGGAGTTATATGGGAGCTGGCAGTTCATTAGGCGGGAGTGATTCGGTGCTTTGCACCTCACCCCTTCGGGGCGGCCCTTCGGCCGTCTTAACGCGCTTTGCGCGTTGATCGAACCCGGCGCTGTTACATTCCACTCGCGTCAGCTCGCCAAATTAAAAAGGCCCGTTACCTTGCGGTAACGGGCCTTTTTAATTTGGTGGAGATGGCGGGAGTCGAACCCGCGTCCGTCAGCACTCTGCCAGAGGCTCTACATGCTTAGTTCCGCCTATTGATTTAACTCTCTACAGCCCAGCGGGCAGGACGTGGAGAGCGAACCTGAATAAGTTTTAGGCCATCCGCGTCAGGCGCGCTTCAGGACGATCCAGTTCTGTATGACAGCCAGCAGCGCGGTACTGGAACCTTGCTGAAGGCCGCTAAGGGCGAACCCTTAGAAGTGCTTTACGGGCTGCTTACGCAGCCAGTTGGGCACCGTAGTTGTCGTCGTTGGCAACTAATAAAATGCAGCTTTGGATTTACGTGATTCGCTACCCTCACGGCATGCACCCATGGTTTCGCAACCAACGTCGAATCCAAGTCATCCCCGGAATCAACTCAGTGGACAGATGCTGTTCACTGGTCAGTTCGAAACGCATTTGCGTAACGCGCAGTATACCTGAAGGTCTCTGGCCGCCATAGGGTGGTGGCACAATTTTGTGACTATTCAGTTACTTACGTTCAAACAGGGCGATGGACTCCACATGGGTAGTGTGGGGGAACATGTCCATTACGCCCGCCTTAGTTAGACGGTAGCCCCGTTGCAGAAGTTCCGCGGTATCCCGGGCCAGGGTGGCGGGGTTGCAGGAGACGTAGACGATACGCCGGGCACCGAAGTGCGCGATGTTGCGTACTACTTCGAGCGCGCCGGTGCGGGGCGGGTCCAGCAGGATTTTGTCGAAACCGCCTCTTGCCCAGGGGCTTGTGGAAAAGTCATCGGTGAGGTCGGCGGCCTGGAATTGCACATTCTTGAGCTGGTTGTGCTCGGCATTTTCACGGCCCCGGCGGGTCAGGTCGAGGGCGCCTTCAACGCCCACCACTTGGGCGGCGCGTTTGGCCAGCGGCAAAGTGAAGTTACCCAGGCCGCAGAAGAGGTCGAGTACGCGCTCACTGGGCTGTGGGTCGAGCAGTTCAATGGCGCGGTGCACCATCTGGCGGTTGATGGCGAAGTTCACCTGCACAAAGTCCTGGGGATGGAAGTGCAGGGTCAGGTCGAATTCCGGCAGGGTGTAGCTGAGCCTTTCCTCGCCGTCTGCGGGCCAGATTTTGTGCGCGGTGTCTTCCGCCTGCAGGTACAGGTGCCAGCCGCGCGGTTGAACGAAGTCGAGCCACCGCTGGATATCGCCTTCTGGCAATGGCTTCAGGTGACGCACCACCAGTGCGATGTTTTCTTCGCCCGCGGCCACTTCGATATGCGAGATGTGGCGGCCTTCGCGGCACTGGTCGATAAGCTGGTGCAATTGCGGCAACTGGCTGGAAAAAGATTCCGGCATCACCAGGCACTCGCGAATGTCGGTGAGGTTGTTGGAGCGCTTTTCGCGGAACCCCAATACCAGCTTCGGTTTGTTGCCTGCGCCTTTCGTATGCGCCTCTTTGACATAGCGAACACCGAGGCGCGCCTTGCTGCGATAGCCGACAATGTCGGCGGAAAGCGGCGGCAACACCTCATCCGGGCTGACTTTGGCAAAGCGTTGCAGCTGGTCCAGCAGGATCTTTTCCTTGGCGGCGATCTGGGCGTCCGGTTGCATATGCTGGAGTGCGCAGCCGCCGCACAATTCGAAATTGGGGCAGGGCGGTGCCTGGCGTTCCTGTGCGGCTTCAATCACCTCGATGGCGACCGCTTCATCAAATTTTGCCCGTTGCGCCAGGTAGCGGATCTTGACGGTCTCGCCGGGCAGGGCGTTATCCACAAACAGGGTCTTGCCGTCCAGGCGTGCGATGCCGCGCACCTCGTGGCTGAGGGCGTCGATGGTTACGGTTGGTGTGCTGCTGGAGGGCTTGGCCGGGCGTTTGGGCTGGGCACGGCTTTGAGAACTGGTTCGGGCCTTGTTACGGGGGAATGGCGGGCGTCTGGATGGCATCGTGGCTAGGGCTTCCGGGGCGGGCTTCTGGTTGATCGTGGAATTCGCGAGTCGCGAGGGCGCCAATGATAGTCCGCAGCGCACAGAAATGCGCGTGTATGGCCGGGATAGGCGGTGAAATAGGGGAGGAGAAAGGCGGGAAAAGGGGGGCGGAGCAAAGAGGCCGCGGTATTTCCGCGGCCTCAACAGGGAGTGCTTAGATGATGGTCTGTACGAAGGCGGCCAGGATCAGCAGCGGGCAGGCGATGCGCACATACCAGGGCCAGATCTTCCAGAACAGGGTCTTTTCGATATCCGGGTGGCCTTCCTTCAGCTCGCTCAACAGCTGGTCTTTGCGGAAGATCCAGCCGGCAAAGACGCACAGGACCACGCCGAGTAATGGCTGGCCGTATTCGGTGCTGATTGAGACCACGAGCCCGAACAGGGTGTCGAAGTTGAAGATGATCACGCTGCTGATGGCGAAGATCACCAGGCCCATTAGCAGGGTGGCGGGGCGGCGCTTCAGGCCCAGGTTTTCGATAGAGAAGGCCACCGGCACTTCCAGCATGGAAATGGAGGAAGTGAGGGAGGCGATGACCATCAGGGCGAAGAAGGCGATGGCCACGAACAGGCCACTGGTACCCATGGTGTCGAACAGGGCGGGCAGTACCTGCAGGATCAGGCCGGGGCCGGCAATCAGGTCGCCACTGGCGGAGAAAATCTGGGTGCCGGCTTCCTGCGCCACGTACATGGCCGGCAGGATCAGGAGGCCTGCGGTGAAGGCGATGCCCACATCGATCAGGGTCACCAGCGCGCCCAGGCGCGGCAGGCTTTCCTGTTTGCTGAGGTAGGAGCCGTAAATCAGCATGGTGCCTACACCCAGGGAAAGTGAGAAGAACGCCTGGCCCATGGCCGACAGCAGCAGCTGCGGGGAGAGCTTGCTGAAGTCGGGAATCAGGTAGGCTTCAAGGCCTTTGATGGCACCTGGCTGGGTCAGTACATAGGCAATCAGCATCAACAGCAGGATGATCAGCGTCGGCATCAGCAGGGTAGACCAGCGCTCGATCCCTTTTTCCACACCGCTGGCAATGATCAGCATGGTGAGGCCACTGAAGATGGCGGTAAAAGTGAAGTTGCGAGAGGTGCTGTCACCGGTGAGCCATGCAGCGGTTTGCTCGGCGCCGAACAGCTCGGCAAAGGGATCTGCCAGGTGGGCAACCATCCAGCCGGCCACAATCGCGTAGAAGCTGAGAATCAGGGAGGCGACCACAATGCCGGAAAAGCCCGCGATGGTGCCGACGCCCTTACTGATCGGGCCGGTGGAAATGCCGCGCAGCGCCTGCACCATGTTCCGGCGCGCGTGGCGGCCAAGGGTGAGTTCTGCCATCAGGACCGGGTAAGCCAGCAGGAACGCCATGATCAGGTAGAACACTACAAAGGCGGCGCCACCATTGGCGGCCACATTGGTTGGGAAACCCCAGATGTTGCCGAGGCCCACCGCCGAGCCGGCGGCGGCCATCAGGAAGCCGAGGTTGGAAGTGAACTGTCCTCGCGGTGCACTCATGGTAAATCCTGTAATTATTCTTTTGCTGAGTTGAGATTTGGTCTTGGTGGCAAATTAGGTGTTAGCGGTTGTCGCTGCGCATCAGGCGCTGCTTCTGCCGGTTCCATTCCCGCTCTTTCTCGGTGTCACGCTTGTCGTGTGCGGCCTTACCTTTGGCCAGCGCGATCTCGCACTTGATCAGGTGTTGTTTCCAGTAGAGCGCGGTGCAAACGCAGGCGTAGCCCTTCTGGTTGACTGCGGCCACCAGCTTGGCAATCTCGCGCTTGTTCAACAGCAGGCGGCGGGTGCGGTCCGGTTCGGTGACAAAGTGGGTGGAGGCGCTGGCCAGGGGCTGGACACGGGAGCCCAGCAGCCACGCCTGGCCATCTTTGAACAGGACGTAACTGTCGGTGAGCTGAGCCTTGCCTTCGCGGCAGGATTTGACTTCCCAGCCCTGCAACTCCAAGCCAGCCTCAAACTTTTCCTCAATGAAATAGTCGTGCTTGGCCTTCTTGTTGAGGGCGATGGTGTTGGAAGCCGGGGCTTTCTTCTTTTTTGCCATGAATACTACTTAAGTGCCTGTGACAGGCGGGTGTCCAAATATTGTCTAAATGAAGCTGGTTCCGAAGAACTTCAGCGCAACCGTGTTGATAAAGATCAACAGCAGGATTGCCGGAATAAAGGTACCGAGGGAGAAGTTAACGTACTTCTGCGACAGGGTGCCGGCAAAGCCACTGTCGCCTTCCTGGAGTTCGGCATCCAAATTGGCCCGCTTCCACTTGTAGATCACGAAGATACACACCAGCAGGCCATTCAGGGGCAGGATGGTATCGTAAAAAATGATTTCTACCAGATCGAAGAAGGATTTGTCGCTGCCGGCGAGGCTGATCAGCTGGGTCAGCCAGTCTGCCATACCGAAGGACATGGCGCAGGCGACCGCCAGAATAAACTGAATTGCGGCCACGGTGTAGATGGCCTTCTTGCGGCTCATGCCGCGCTCGTCCCGCAGGGTGGCGATGGGGACCTCGATGATGGATACCAATGAGGTGAGCGCCGCCACGAAGACCAGGAAGAAGAAGATGGCAGCCACCGCGCTGGCGCCGAAGTAGCCGATGCCGTCTTGCAGTGACAGGAAGATCTTCGGCAGGAACAGGAAGATCATGCCGGCAGAGGAGTCGCTGAGGGTGGACGGGTCTATCTGCGGGTTGAAGTGGAAAATACTCGGCAGAATCAACAGGCCAGCAGTGAAGGCCACCAGGGTATCGGTCAGGGCCACGGCCTTGGCGGATCCGGGAATCGAGTCCCGCTTCTTCATATAGGAGCCGTAGGTGATCATGATGCCCATCCCCAGGGAGAGGGAGAAGAAGGCCTGGGCCATGGCCTTGCTCACCACCTCAGCGCTAATCTTGGAGAAGTCCGGGATCAGGTAGTACTTGAGTCCCAGCACGGCGTTTTCCCGGGTAAGGACGAACAGTACCAGGCCGACGAGCATCACAAACAGCATCGGCATCAGGGTTTTGGCCGCGCGCTCGATACCGTCTTTCACGCCCAGAGACAGCACGCCGTTGATCATCAGCATCAGCACGATTAGGTAGAGGAAGACCGCTTTGGAATTGATGAACTCGCCGAAATAGGCCTCGGTGGTGAGGGAGGTCAGGTTGCCCTTGAAGATTTCTACCAGGTAGCCAAGTACCCAGACGGTGACCACCATGTAAAACACCGCGATCATAAAGGGGGTAAACAGGGCCAGCCAGCCGGGAATGCGCCAGAGTTTCGAACCACCGGAAAGCTGGCGGTATGCACCTACCGGGTCTTTATTGGTTTTGCGGCCGAGGGCCAGTTCCGCCATCATCACCGGCAAGCAGATGAGGAATACGAAGAGCGCGTACACCAGCAGGAAGGCACCACCACCACTTTTAGTGGCGGCTACCGGGAAAGACACCAGGTTGCCGATGCCGACCGCGGAGCCGGCGGCTGCCAGGATAAAACCGATACGGGAGCCGAAATGTTCTCGGGTTGCAGACATAGTTTTCTCGCTTGCCTTTTATTCTTGTCGTCTGAATGATGGCGACCCTTGCAGTCCGAGATTGACGGTAACAAGGGCCCGGCCCGGAAATGTGCGGGCGCATTTGGTAACAGATTGTTGCAGGATTTATCCGCCTTGAGTAGCGTCGCGGGCAAAATCGGCCCGTGAAACACAGGATAGGCAATAAAACTGCCTGTACCGGGCAGGGTTTAGGCAATGATCCCGTTTTGAACCCGTTAAGCAGTAATGGCAAAAGTGGAACAATGACAAAAATTGAACGCAGCGCACTGGTGATGTTCAGTGCCGAGCAGATGTTTGACCTGGTGAATGACGTCGCCAGTTATCCACAGTTTTTGCCCGGCTGCCGCGGTGCGGAAATCCTGCACCGGGATGGAGAGACCCTGGAGGCGCGGCTGGATCTTAGCCGCGCGGGTATCAGCCAGAGCTTTATAACGCGCAACCGTCTACAGCGACCGGAAAAAATGGAGCTGGTGCTGGTGGACGGCCCCTTCAGTGAATTCAATGGCTGCTGGACCTTTACCCCACTTGCGGAAAATGCCTGCAAAGTGGCGTTTACCCTGGAGTTCCGTGCACAAAATCGTTTGCTGGGGGCGGCGGCGGGCAAGCTGTTCAGCGGAATCGCCAATCAGATGGTGGATGCCATGTGTGAGCGTGCGAAACAGATTTATGGAGAGAATTGATGAGCGGCCAGAAAACAATCGCAGTGGAAGTGGTTTATGCACTGCCCCATGAACAGCGTTTGATGAGCCTGCTGGTGCCGCCCGGTACCACTGCGTTACAGGCGCTGGAGTTGTCCGGCATTCCCCGGGAGTATCCGGAAGTGGAGCCGGCAACGGCGAAGCTGGGGATTTTTGGCCAGGCCCTGGGCACCAAGGGGTTGGCGGTGGCGGCGGAATATGTACTGCAGCCGGGGGACAGGGTGGAGGTCTATCGGCCACTCATTGCGGACCCCAAAGAGGCCCGCAAGCAGCGCGCGGAAAAAGCAAAGCGTCAAGCGCAGGGCGAATAACCGGGTTGGTGGCTACCCGCGCGGTGGCGGGCCTGGATCAGGGCCAGCCGGCAGGCTGCCAGTCGCCGCTGGTTGCGATCAACAGATCGCCATTGAAGTAAACCGAGAAACGCTTCTGGGTCTCTTCCCCTTTGGGGGAGCGGACGCGGTTGATGTAATCCCAGCGGTTGGGATTGAAGGTGTCTTCCAGCAGCGAGGTGCCGAGCACGAAGCGCACCTGGCGACGAGTCATGCCGGGTTTCAGCTGATCCACCATTTCTTGGGTGATGATATTGCCCTGCTGCACCTGGATACGGTGTACACCGGGAAACTTGAACAGGCTGCAGGCGGTGGCCAGGCTGCACAGCCCGGCAATGATCAGAATTCGTACAACTGATGGCATTGAATGCTCCATCTGAATTTTTATTAGGTCCGTATTTGGTAGCGGTACCGTTTCGGTGCCGGTTCGGCATCCGGGTTGGGTAGGGGCCTAAGCCGGGATCGTACCCGGGTTGAATCACCACACCGATCGACAGAATAGTCGCTATTTTGCCGATAAAGTTCCCAAAGGCGTTTCGCCACCTCCCTATTTTCCGCAAGGCAAACCCAGAAAGTGAACAGTCACTTACCGGCTGTGCTCTGCGGTGCAGGCGCAAGGCCATCTATCGGACCGATTGCCCCCTTGGGGTTCCGCTACCTTCGCTGGGCGTGGATAATACCCGAACTGTTCGCCTGCCGACAGGCGCTACACCATTATTACGAGCACACACATCCGGAAAGCAATTACCCATGTCGAACGAAAATCAGGAACTGCGCAAAGCAGGCCTCAAGGTCACCCTGCCGCGAGTCAAAATTCTGCAACTGCTGGAGAGCGCCAGTGAACAGCACCTGAGTGCAGAGGATGTGTACAAGATGCTGCTGGAAGCCGGGGAAGATGTGGGTCTCGCCACCGTTTACCGGGTACTGACCCAGTTTGAGAGCGCCGGCCTGGTGATCCGCCACAACTTTGACGGCGGCCACTCGGTATTCGAGCTGGACCGTGGCGATCACCACGACCACATGGTCTGCACCGATAGTGGCAAGGTGATCGAATTTCACAACGAGAAGATCGAAGAGCTGCAGCACCAGATCGCTGAAGAGCACGGCTACGAGCTTACCGGCCACAGCCTGGTGCTCTACGTGAAAAAGAAAGAGAGCTGAGCAACGTTCAGATTTTGGGCACAGGCCGAAAATCAGAGCGACAAAAAAGGGGAGCCACTGGCTCCCCTTTTTTATGCGTTCCGATACCCAGTACTTAGACGGGCGCCGTGTAGTCTTGCGGGTACTTGCCCACCTTGCCCGCATAGTAATTGCCGAATCGAGCGAGCTCCTTGGCGAGGTTTTCGCCCATCTCCATTACCGGTCCCAGACCCGCTTCCTTCTTGGCGAAATCGATAAAACCGCAGACCACCGGCACCGCGGCGCCGCGGGCGATGTGGTAAAAGCCGGTTTTCCAGCGCTCGGCTTTGCCGCGGGTGCCTTCCGGCGGCACGGCAATGACCAGTTCATCCCGGGTGTTGTACTGGTTGACGGTGGCTTCCACCAGGTTGTTGGCCTTGCTGCGATCCACCGCAATGCCGCCAAACCAGCGCATGGTGCCGCCCAGCGGGAACTGGAACAGTTTGTCCTTGCCCATCCACTGCGGGTTCACTTTCAGCTTGAGGGCGGCGAGGATAAAAAAGTAGCCATCCCAGTTGGAGGTGTGGGGGGCGGCCAGCAGCACATACTTTTTCAGCTTGAGGGCGCGCTCGTCGGCCACCACTTTCCAGCCGTGCAGCTTGAGCAACAGGCGTGCAAGCAGTCGCAGGCAGGGGGTGAGAATGGGAGTGTTGAAAATCGTTGTTTGCATGATAAGACCGAATTCTTTGCCCGTCAGTGTAGTTGGCGCTTTGTCCCAGGGCGCGGCAGTATAAAATGAATTTCCTGCCGCTTTCGGTCAATTTCGGTCTGTGGGCCGCCTAGTTGTGACTGGTGGGACTTGCTCCGGGCCGGGCGATTAGGCCCTGCCCAGCATTTCCTCTGCGTGGGCCAGGGACTGCGCGGTGGTCTCCCCACCCAGCATGCGCGCTACTTCCACGCTGCGCTCAGTATCTTTTAATTCACGCAGGGCCACGAATACGGCCTTGCCGTCACTGTGTTTCTCCACCAGATACTGGCGATGGGCGCGGGCGGCGACTTGGGCCAGGTGGGTGACACAGATAACCTGGCCGCGCTCACCCAGCTGACGCAGCAGCTTGCCTACCACGTCGCCGGTGGTGCCGCCGATACCCACATCCACCTCATCGAACACCAGGGTGGGGGTGCGGGAAGTCTGCGCGGTAACCACCTGGATCGCCAGGCTGACCCGGGACAGTTCACCGCCGGAGGCGATTTTGCCCAGCGCCCGCGCCGGCTGGCCGGGGTTGGTGGCAATCAGGATTTCCACTTCTTCGAGGCCGGTAGCGGTGGGCTTTTCCAGCTCTGTCAGCGCCAGCTCGACGCGCGCGTGGGGCATCGCCAGATCAGCCAGCTGCGCATTGACGGCCTTGGCCAGTTTGCTGGCGGCCGCGCTGCGCAGTTTGCTGAGTTTGCCGGCGCTGGTGCGGAAGGCTTTTTCGAGGCGTTCGCACTCGGCGGCCAGTTTATCCAGGGCATCCGGCGCACCGATTTCTTCCAGCTCCTGCTGCCACTGCTGCTGCAGTTCCGGCAGTTGATCCGGTTGTACCCGGTGCTTGCGGGCGATGGAATAGATGGCGGAGAGGCGCTCTTCCACTTCCGCCAGCCGCTCCGGGTCCATTTCAAAACGGTCGATGTGTCGCGACAGGGTGCTGGCGGCCTCGTCCACCTGGATACGCGCACTGTCGAGCATCTGCGCCACTTCTGAAAGTGCGGTGCTTTGCTCCGGCATGGCGCCGACCAGCTGCAGGGCGCGGTGTAGTTGCTCGGCGATATCGCCCTCGCCGCCATTGAGCAGTGCGGCCAGCTGGTAGCTGCCGCTCAGGATTTCGCCGGCGTTGGCCAGCTGTCGCTGCTCGCTTTCCAGTTCTTCCAGCTCGGCCGGTTTCAGGTCCAGCTGTTCCAGCTCTTCCAGCTGGTACTCCAGCAGGTCGCGGCGGGCCTGGGTCTCTTCGGCGCTGTCTGCCAGCTTGCGGTAGCGGCGGTACTGGTCCTGCCAGGTCTTGTAGTGAATGCGCACTTCGGCGCTTTGCGCCTCGGCACCGGCGTATTCGTCCAACAGGCGGCGGTGGGTCTCTTTTTTCAGCAGCGACTGGTGTTCGTGCTGACTGTGGATATCGATCAGCTGTTCGCCGAGGGTGCGCAGCTGCATCAGCGTGACCGGCTGGCCGTTGATGTAAGCGCGGGAGCGGCCGTCGACGCCGATGGTGCGGCGCAGGATCACTTCCCGGCCGGCGTCCATCTCCTGTTCTTCCAGCCAGGCGCGGGCCTCTTGGTGTTCACCGATGTCGAAGGTGGCGTGGATATCGGCACGTTTGGCGCCAGCGCGCACCAGTTCCCCGTTGCCGCGGTCGCCTAGGGCGAGGCCGAGGGCATCGAGGGTGATGGATTTACCCGCCCCGGTCTCGCCGGTGAGGGTACTGGTGCCGGGGCCGAATTCCAGCTCCAGCTGGTCGACCAGGGTGAATTGGCTGATAGACAGGTGCAGCAACATGGGATTATTTTCATGGCTATCGGAGTAGTGGTTGTTTATACAGTATTTGGGGGCGCGGTTTCAATCACCCCGGGCGCTGTTTGTGCGGCGATCGATTCCCGGGGGTTGGTCTCGCCACAGCTGCATTGCCACCTTACCCTGTGGTTTGCTCCGCCGCGTGAGGGCCTTGATTCCGGACTGCAGCGGTATCACTTGAAGTGCCTCGGGCCGCCCCCATATAGCCCTTCACCCCCGGTTCGGCGCGGCCGTACCGGCGAGTTACTCATTTGACCTATTGGCAGTAGACCGACGGACTACAGACGGAGAAAGCAGTGGCCAAAGAGCGCAGCGAAGAACAACAGATCGGCGAGCAGGCCGAAATCGAGCAGCCCAGTGCAGAAGAGCAGCACGCCGCCGAGGAGGCTCTGGCGGAAGAGCTGGCCGCCGAAGGTGAAGCTGGTGAAGAAGGTGCGTTGGTAGAGGAAATCGCCTCCCTGCACCAGCAACTGGCAGATCACAAAGACATGGTGCTGCGCGCCCAGGCCGAGGTGCAGAATGCCCGCCGCCGCGCCCAGCAGGACGTGGAAAAGGCCCACAAGTTTGGCGTGGAGAAGCTGATCAAGGATCTGCTGCCGGTGGTGGACAACCTCGAGCGCGCTATTGCCACCATCGACAGCGAACACGAAGCCCACAAGGCGGTGGTCGAAGGCATTGAGCTGACCCAGAAGTCCTTTATCGACACCCTGACCAAGTCGGGCGTGGAAGTGCTCGACCCGGCGGGTGAACCCTTCGACCCGGAGCTGCACCAGGCCATGGCCCAGGTGCCTAACGGCGATGTAGAGCCAAATACCGTGCTCGAGGTCTTCCAGAAAGGCTACCGCCTGAACGGCCGCCTGGTTCGACCGGCGATGGTCGTGGTCAGCAAGGCGCCGTAAGGCAGAAATAGAAATCCCTGCGCTGGGTGCCCTTGAAAACAAAACGACGGCACCAATATAAGCAGCAACCGAATACAAACGTGCGCCGCCAGGACAGAATCCGGCGCGCAGCAAAGTGAGGAATCAAACCAATGGGAAAAATCATCGGCATCGACCTGGGTACTACCAACAGCTGTGTGGCAGTACTGGACGGCGACAAAGCGCGCGTTATTGAGAACGCCGAAGGCGATCGCACTACGCCTTCCATCGTTGCGTTCACCGACGACAACGAAGTACTGGTTGGCCAGTCCGCCAAGCGCCAGTCCGTGACCAACCCGACCAACACGCTGTACGCCGTCAAGCGCCTGATCGGCCGCAAGTTCAAAGACGACGTAGTACAGAAAGACATCAAAATGGTGCCTTACTCCATCGTTGAAGCCGACAACGGCGATGCCTGGGTGGAAGTGAAGGGCGACAAGAAAGCACCGCCGCAGATCTCTGCCGAAGTGCTGAAGAAAATGAAGAAAACCGCGGAAGATTTCCTCGGTGAGAAAGTAGACGCAGCGGTAATTACCGTACCGGCCTACTTCAACGACTCCCAGCGCCAGGCCACCAAAGACGCCGGCCGCATCGCCGGTCTGGACGTGAAGCGCATCATCAACGAGCCGACTGCGGCTGCGCTGGCTTACGGTCTCGACAAGAAAGGTGGTGACCGCACCATCGCGGTTTACGACCTGGGTGGCGGTACCTTCGATATCTCCATCATCGAAATTGCCGACGTTGACGGTGAAATGCAGTTTGAAGTGCTGTCCACCAATGGTGACACCTTCCTCGGTGGTGAAGACTTCGACCTGCGCCTGATCGACTACCTCGCCGAGCAGTTCAAGAAAGACCAGGGCATCGACCTGAAAGGCGACCCCCTGGCCATGCAGCGTCTGAAAGAAGCCGCTGAAAAAGCCAAGATCGAGCTGTCTTCCAGCCAGCAGACCGAAGTGAACCTGCCGTACATCACCGCAGACGCTACTGGTCCCAAGCACCTGGTTGTGAAACTGACCCGCGCCAAGCTGGAAAGCCTGGTGGAAGATCTGGTTACCCGCTCCCTGGAGCCGGTAAAAACGGCTCTGGCTGACGCCGACCTGTCTGCCTCCGGCATCGACGAAGTGATCCTGGTGGGCGGTCAGACCCGCATGCCGCTGGTACAGTCCAAGGTGACTGAATTCTTCGGCAAAGAGCCGCGTAAAGATGTGAACCCGGACGAAGCGGTTGCCGTTGGTGCAGCGATCCAGGGTGCGGTTTTGGGCGGTGACGTGAAAGACGTGCTGCTGCTGGACGTAACCCCGCTGACCCTGGGTATCGAAACCATGGGTGGCGTGGCCACTCCTCTGATCGACAAGAACACCACCATCCCGACCAAAAAGTCCCAGGTGTTCTCTACTGCTGATGACAACCAGACTGCCGTGACCATTCACGTGGTACAGGGTGAGCGCAAGCAGGCGGCACAGAACAAGTCCCTGGGTCGTTTTGACCTGGCTGACATCCCGCCGGCGCCGCGCGGCATGCCGCAGATCGAAGTGACCTTCGACATCGATGCCAACGGCATCCTGCACGTGCACGCCAAAGACAAGGCGACTGGCAAAGAGCAGTCCATCGTGATCAAGGCCTCTTCCGGTCTGTCCGATGAAGAGATCGAAAAAATGGTACAGGACGCCGAGGCCAACGCCGAAGCGGACAAGCAGTTCGAGGAGCTGGTCACCACCCGCAACACCCTCGACGGCCTGATCTCTGCCACCAAGAAAACCCTGGAAGAAGCCGGTGACAAGGCGACTGCGGAAGAGAAAGCCGCAATCGACGCCGCTCTGGCAGAAGCCGAGGAAGCGGTAAAAGGCAACGACAAGGCGGCCATGGAAGCCGCTACCACCAAACTGACCGAAGCCTCCGGCCCGGTAGCCCAGAAGATGTACGCGGAGCAGGCGCAGGCCGGCGAAGCGGCCGCGGAACAGGCGGAGCAGGCCCAGTCCGGTGGTGACGACGCAGTGGACGCTGAGTTCGAAGAAGTCAAAGACGACAAGAAAGAAGACAAGTAACTCCGCAAGAGTAACAACGACTTGTCTCAGCCCTCGGGGAGCCGGTAGCCCGGCTTCTCAGGGGCAATAAAAAAGGCGCGGGGCTCAATTGAGCTTTCGCGCCTTCTGCAGTTTTAAAAAGAACACACAGAGCTATGTCCAAACGCGATTACTATGAAGTCCTCGGCGTCAGCAAGGGCGCGGATGAAAAGGAGCTGAAAAAAGCTTACCGCCGGGTGGCGATGAAATTTCACCCGGACCGCAACCCCGACGATAAAGAGGCGGAAAATAAATTCAAAGAGGCCAACGAGGCCTACGAAGTACTTTCTGATCCGCAGAAAAAAGCGGCCTACGACCAGTTTGGTCACGCCGGTGTAGACGGCCAGGCGGGCGGCGCAGGTGCCGGCGGCTTTGGTGGCTTCTCGGATATCTTCGGTGATGTGTTTGGCGATATCTTTGGTGGCGGCGCCGGTGGCGGCCGTCGCGGTCCCCAGCGCGGTTCCGACCTGCGCTATGACCTGGATCTGGACCTGGAAGACGCGGTGCGCGGCACCACGGTCAAGATCAAGGTGCCGACCCTGGCCAACTGTGGCACCTGTCACGGTTCCGGCGCCAAGGCTGGCTCCAAGCCCCAGACCTGTGGCACCTGTGGCGGTGCTGGTCAGGTGCGCATGCAGCAGGGCTTCTTCTCTGTGCAGCAGACCTGCCCCAACTGTCGTGGACGCGGCACCGTAATCAGTGACCCCTGCGGCAGCTGTCACGGCCGTGGCCGGGTGGAAGAAACCAAGACCCTTTCCGTGAAAGTGCCGCCGGGTGTGGATACCGGTGATCGCATCCGCCTCGCAGGTGAAGGCGAAGCCGGTCCGGACGGCGGACCTGCGGGCGACCTCTATGTGCAGGTGATGGTGCGTGAACACGAACTGTTCCAGCGCGATGGCAAAAACCTGTACTGCGAAGTGCCGATCAGTTTTGTCACCGCGGCACTGGGCGGCGAGATGGAAGTGCCCACCCTGGATGGCAAGGTCAAACTGAAAATTCCAGCGGAAAGCCAGACCGGTAAGCTGTTCCGCCTGCGCGGTAAGGGGGTAACCCCGGTGCGCGGTGGCGCTCCCGGTGACCTGCTGTGCCGGGTAGTGGTGGAAACGCCGGTCAATCTGTCTGCCAAGCAGAAAGAGTTGCTGGAAGAGTTTGCCAATACCTTGAGCGAAAAGAAAAACTCCCCCCGTCAGACCGGTTGGTTTGAGGGAGTGAAGAATTTCTTCGGCGATATGAAACTCTGAAGCTATACGATTTTTCGTTAGCGCGAAAAGCCCGGATCCTTGGATTCGGGCTTTTTACTTTTTGCTGTCTATCCGCCTGCTTTGTCAGTTCTCTGCAAGGCGGCGCCGGAACTCATCGTGAAATTCGTTCTGGAGCTTTTTCAGTTCTTCCAGTTGTTCCGCATTCAGGATAGGGACCATCTCCGCCCTGAGGGCTGCACGGGTGGCGATGATCTTCGCGTCCAGCTCCTCCTTCTGTTCCCGCGTCAGCTTGGGCATTTTGCCGTCGGCAAACCCATAGTCTTTGAGGATCATCAGTTTAAGGTCGAAACTTTTGTCCAGTAGTGGCAGTGCCTTGTCTTCCTGTTCCGGGGTCAGTTTCAGTCGCAGGCTGACCCAGTCGGTAATATCGTCATACTTCTCCCAGAAGTCGTCGCCGAGTCCGGTACTATCCACGGCTTTGCCGGTGGAGACCACGGTGAACAGCAGCAGGGCAAACAGGGCGGCGGACAGGGAAGACCAGAAAGGATTGCGAGACTCCGGGGACATGCTTGGCGCTCCGTACATCGGGATATTTAAAGCCTAGTAGAGGATTTGCGCGCCGCAAGGCATACCCGGCAGTCACTGGTCTGTTATGTTGTGTGCAGTCGCGGAGAGAGTCCGGCTGCGGGTGCTGCTGCGGGGATTGGTGATGGAGCCCCCGGCTGAATACGGTATTGCCCACCGGGAAAACCGGGGTAGAATCCGCGCCTTTCACAGCCCGGCCGAAGGAGAAGAGACATGGCGGTAAAAGTAGCAATCACAGGATTTGGCGGCCGTATGGGGCGCGTGCTGGCGGAAGCGCTGGTACAGGCTGAGCAGGATGGCAAGGCGCGACTGAGCGCTGCGATTGTTCGCCCGGGCTCCACTCTGGTGGGCGCGGACGCGGGTGAAGTGGCCGGTATCGGTCGCAACGGCCTGGCAATCGTCGATAGCCTGGAGCAGGCGGAATTTGATGTGCTGATCGATTTCACCGCTCCCCAGGCAACCCTTGAAAACGCGGCTTATTGCGCCGAACACGGGAAAGCCATCGTCATCGGAACTACCGGTTTCACAGCAGATCAGAAAGCGCAGATGCTGAGTGCCGGTGACAAGACCCCGCTGTGTTTCGCAACCAATTTCTCCACCGGTGTGAATCTGTGCTTTAACTTACTGGAAACTGCAGCGCGGGTTCTGGGCAACGATGTCGATATCGAAATTGTCGAAGCCCATCACCGTCACAAAGTGGATGCACCCTCCGGCACCGCGCTCAGCATGGGTGAAGTGATTGCGGATACCCTGGGGCGGGACCTGTCCAAAGTGGCGGTTTACGGCCGTGAAGGGCAAACCGGCGAGCGCGCACGCGAAACCATCGGCTTTGCCACCGTGCGTGGCGGCGATGTGGTGGGGGAGCACACGGTATCTTTCCTTGCCGATGGCGAGCGCATAGAAATTACCCACAAGGCCAGCAGTCGGCTGGCATTTGCCCGTGGCGCCGTACGCGCCGCGGTCTGGTTACATGGCCGTGCAGCGGGGCGCTACGACATGCGCGACGTTCTGGCCCTTAAATAATCTGGTCCTCAAACAAAGGCGACCACCTTGTTCGGGGTCTGCTTAGGAGTCTGTGTTGGAAAAGAAAATCATTGTTGGCAGTGAAGAGTGGTGCGCCTTTCCTGGGCTGGGTATTCCCGCCATCAAGGCGCGAGTGGACTCCGGTGCCAAAACCTCCAGTCTGCACGCTTACAATATCCAGCCGTTCAATCGCAATGGCGAACCCTGGGTAAGCTTTGAGGCGCATCCGCTGCAGAACCTGCGTCGTCCGCGGGTGCGTTGTGAGGCGCGGGTTTTGGACAAGCGCACCGTGCGCAGTTCATCCGGCGATGCGGAAAAGCGCATCGTCATCAAAACCAGCCTCAGCATTGGTGGCAGCGTCTGGGATATTGAACTGACCCTGACCAATCGCGACACCATGGGTTACCGCATGCTGCTCGGCCGCGAGGCAATGATGGGGCGGATGCTGGTGGATCCCTCCGAGAGCTTCTGCCTGGGTGAAATTCCGCCGAGCCAGCTGGAGGAGTACTACCGCGACGAGCACCATATTGCCGGCACCGGGCTGCGTATCGGGGTACTCGCATCCAACCCGGACCTCTACAGCAATCAGCGGATCATGGAAGCGGGGGCCGAGCGCGGTCACCGTATGACCTTCCTGAACATTCGCCAGTGCTATATGAAGCTGGATGCGGCGGAGCCGGAAGTGCACTACCGGGATGGCCGTATCCTCAACAACCTGGATGCGATCATTCCGCGTATTCGTCCCAGCCAGACGTTTTATGGCTGTGCGCTTACCCGCCACTTTGAAAGCATGGGGGTCTTCGCACTGAACGGCTCCCAGTCCATCAGCCAGTCCCGGGACAAGCTGTACTCCCTGCAGTTGCTGCAGGAAGGCGGATTGAACATCCCAATCTCGGGTTTCGCCAATTCGCCGATGGATACCAACGAGCTGATCGACATGGTGGGCGGTGCACCGCTGATCGTGAAACTGCTCGAAGGGACCCAGGGGCGCGGCGTGGTCCTGGCGGAAACCCGCAAGGCCGCGGAATCCGTAATCAACGCCTTCAAATCCCTGAAAGTGAACCTGCTGGTGCAGGAGTTCATCCGCGAGGCCCAGGGCAAGGACCTGCGCCTGTTTGTGGTCGATGGCAAAGTGTTTGCTGCGATTCAGCGGGAGGCGGCGCCAGGAGAGTTTCGCGCCAACATCCATCAGGGTGGTACCGCCTCGGTGGTCAAGATCCTGCCGGAAGAGCGCAAGCTGGCGATCAAGGCCGCCAAGGTGTTGGGCCTGAAAGTCGCCGGCGTGGACATTATCCGCTCCAAGAAAGGCCCGCTACTGCTGGAGGTGAACTCCTCTCCGGGTCTGGAAGGCATTGAAAGCGCCACCCGCAAGGACGTGGCCGGGTCCATGATCATGGCCATTGAAAAAGCGCTGAAGTGGCGCCCCACCATCAAGCCGGTGGAGCTGCCAGACAGCGAGTGATTCGCCACTGACCTGTGGCTGAGAAGTCCGGAACTGACTGCTGAGAAGCGGTCAGTTCCGGCGCTAGATTCTGGCGCGCAGCTGCTGCCTTTCCGTTGGTGGCTGCGGTTGGCCGGTACTAGTCTTTTGGGGTGCACCGCCCGGTTCAGGTTTTCACACTTTGTGATCCCAAGTTGTGACCCCAAAAGATGTTGAAGTCAGAAAATAAAGCTCCTGCCGCCAATCCGCTGGCCGTTTCTGCGACGGGGGGACTTTCCCGCATACCCGTCCGCTTCCGTCCCGATCGTCTCGGTTTCCTGTTTCTTGTCATGCTCGTGTGTCTGTCTCCGCTGAAGGCCGCTGCCAGCGAGCACCTGTCAGACAGCGATCTCGGGCGCAAGGTGATGGTGGACTATATCGTGCATTTCGCCCATCACCTGCAGTGGCCCATTGATGTTTTCAACGGGACAAACGCGCCCTTCCGGATTTGTGTCATGGGCGAGGATCAACTGGTAGCCCCGCTGACCGCGCGGCTCAACCGGCACCGGGTGCAGGGGCGTCTGGTGGCGCTGGAGGAAGTCCACGACGGTGAAATGCTGCGCGCGCGCCGCTGCCAGATCATTGTCATGGGCGATATGACTGCTGAGCAATTGCTGAAGGCGGTGGGAGCACTGGAATTCTTCCCGGTACTGACAGTGAGCGATTTCAGCCGTTTTGCGGCCTTGGGCGGTATGGTCGAGTTTGCCGGTAGCGGCGGCAATATGGCGCTGCAGCTAAATAAGACCCGGTTGGAGCGGGCTGAATTGAAAATGGGCAACAGCCTGTTCCGGCTGAGTCGGCAGGTGAATTGACTGACAGGTTTTGTGCTGCCCGGGGCATCTCTCGGTTTGCTGTCGCTGTGGTCGGGTTTGGCGCATATTTGTACTGGCGGCCGGGGCTGTTTTCCCGTAGAATCTGCGCCCGGCTTGGAAAGGTCCCTCCGCAGTCGCCCGGCGCCGAAAAGTGCATTTTGATGCCATTCTGTGTCCTGGGCCTGAGGCTTTCCCGCCAAGATAAGTGCCGGTGGCAAGCACCGCACACGCAGTGAGAGCCCAAGTGAGCCCTTTAAAAACCGCGCGTGAATAAATTTATAAAAAAGCGAGATGAAGCAGACGTTTCATCTCGCTTTTTTATAAAAGGCACCCGGTAAAAAAGTTGCAGGTGAAACTGCTGCTGACTGTAGGCCCTCTCACCCCGCCCGGAAGCTGTTCTGACGATTGGAGATTGAATTGAACAACGCTGTTCCCACGCCGGAATCCTTGATGCCCAGCACTACCCCGGCTTTGCTGGTGCTCGCTGATGGCAGTGTTTTTCACGGCCGCGCCATCGGCGCCGAAGGCTCAACCGTAGGCGAGGTGGTATTCAACACCTCCATGACCGGTTATCAGGAAATCCTGACAGACCCATCCTACGCCCGCCAGATCGTCACCCTGACTTACCCCCATATCGGCAATACCGGTACCAACTCTGAAGACGAAGAGTGTGCCGAGATCTGGTCTGCCGGTCTGGTGATTCGCGACCTGCCGCTGATGGCCAGTAGCTTCCGCAGCGAGCAGTCGCTGGAGGACTACCTCAAGTCGCGCAACATTGTCGGTATCGCCGATATCGACACCCGCCGCCTGACGCGCATTCTGCGTGACAAGGGTGCGCAGAGCGGCTGCATCGTGGCCGGTGCTCGTGAAGGCGAGAGCATCGACGAAGCCGAAGCCCTGAAAAAGGCCCAGGAATTTGCCGGCCTCAAGGGCATGGACCTGGCCAAGGTCGTCTCTACCAAAGAGAAGTACGACTTCAACGAAGGCACCTGGGAACTGGGCCAGGGCCACAAGCCGGCACCGGCGGCGCAGCCCCACAAGGTAGTGGCCTACGACTTCGGCGTGAAGCGCAACATTCTGCGCATGCTGGTGGACCGCGGCTGCAGCATCACCGTGGTACCGGCGGAAACCCCGGCCTCTGAAGTGCTGGCGATGAACCCGGACGGCGTCTTCCTGTCCAACGGCCCTGGTGACCCTGAGCCTTGCGATTACGCCATCAAGGCGATCAAAGAGATCCTCGACACCGGCCTGCCCACTTACGGCATCTGCCTGGGGCACCAGTTGCTGGGCCTGGCAGTCGGCGCCAAGACCGCAAAAATGAAATTCGGCCACCACGGCGGCAACCACCCGGTGCAGGACCTGAACTCCAGCAAGGTGATGATCACCGCGCAGAACCACGGTTTTGCGGTGGACGTGGACACCCTGCCGGAGAATGTGGAAATCACCCACAAGTCCCTGTTTGACGGCACGCTGCAGGGCATTCGCCTGAAAGACAAGCCGGCTTTCAGCTTCCAGGGACACCCGGAAGCGAGCCCCGGCCCGCACGATGTGGCGCCGCTGTTCGATCAGTTTATCGAGATGATGGAAGCGCGCCGCTAAGCCGCCTCTACTTGAAACGAAGACCAGAATTTTATCCACCGGCTGCGGCCGGCTAGATACGGAAGAAAGATGCCAAAACGCACAGACATTAAAAGCATTCTGATCATCGGTGCCGGCCCCATCGTCATCGGTCAGGCCTGTGAATTTGACTACTCCGGCGCCCAGGCCTGTAAAGCCCTGCGCGAAGAGGGGTTCCGGGTGATCCTGGTGAACTCCAACCCGGCCACCATCATGACCGACCCGGCCATGGCGGATGCCACTTACATCGAGCCGGTGGAGTGGAAAACCGTTGCCAAGATCATCGAGAAAGAGCGCCCGGACGCCATCCTGCCTACCATGGGCGGCCAGACTGCACTGAACTGTGCGCTGGCGCTGGACAAGCACGGCGTGCTGAAAGAGTTTGGCTGTGAGCTGATCGGTGCGGACAAGAACGCCATCGAAAAAGCGGAAGACCGCAACCTGTTCGACAAGGCGATGAAGGCCATTGGCCTCGAGACCCCGCGTGCCAAGATCGTGCACTCCATGGAGGAAGCGAAAAAGGTGCCGGAGGAATTTGGTTTCCCGGTGATCATTCGCCCGTCCTTTACCATGGGTGGTTCCGGCGGTGGTGTGGCCTACAACTGGCCGGAGTTCGAGGAAATCTGCAAACGCGGCCTCGACCTGTCGCCGACCAACGAGCTGCTGATCGACGAGTCCCTGCTCGGCTGGAAAGAGTACGAGATGGAAGTTGTGCGTGACAAAAACGACAACTGCATCATCGTCTGTGCGATCGAAAACTTCGACCCCATGGGTGTGCACACCGGTGACTCCATCACTGTGGCCCCGGCCCAGACCCTCACCGACAAGGAATACCAGCTGATGCGTAACGCATCCATCGCGGTATTGCGCGAGATCGGTGTTGAGACTGGCGGTTCTAACGTGCAGTTCGGTATGGATCCGAAAACCGGCCGCATGGTGATCATCGAGATGAACCCGCGGGTGTCCCGTTCCTCCGCACTGGCCTCCAAGGCCACCGGTTTCCCGATCGCCAAGGTCGCGGCCAAGCTGGCGGTGGGTTACACCCTGGACGAGCTGCAGAACGACATCACCGGCGGTGCGACCCCGGCGTCTTTCGAGCCGTCCATCGATTACGTGGTTACCAAGATTCCGCGCTTCACCTTCGAGAAGTTCGGTGAAGCTGACGCCCGCCTGACCACCCAGATGAAATCCGTGGGTGAGGTGATGGCGATCGGTCGTAACTTTCAAGAGTCCATGCAGAAAGCCCTGCGCGGTCTGGAAGTGGGTTCCTTCGGTTTCGAGCCGAAACTCGACCCGGCAGAAGTGGGCTCCATGGAGAACCTGCGCCGAGAGCTTTCCGTACCGGGCGCCGAGCGTATCTGGTACGTGGGCGATGCCTTCCGTATGGGCCTGAGCATCGACGAGGTTTACGAGCTTTCCGGTATCGACCCCTGGTTCCTGGTGCAGATCAAGGAACTGATGGATATCGAAGAGCCGCTGAAGTCCATGCCGACTTCTGCGCTGGATGCCAAGACCATGCGCTTCCTCAAGCGCAAGGGCTTCTCCGACAAGCGCCTGGCCGACCTATTGGGCGTAAGCCAGAAAACCGTGCGTGAATTCCGCCACAAGCTGGGTGTATTCCCGTCCTACAAGCGTGTGGATACCTGTGCGGCCGAGTTCGCCACCAGCACCGCTTACATGTATTCCACCTACGATGAAGAGTGTGAAGCCGAGCCGACGGACAACAAGAAAATCATGGTACTCGGCGGTGGCCCCAACCGTATCGGTCAGGGCATCGAGTTCGATTACTGCTGTGTACACGCGGCACTGGCCATGCGTGAAGACGGTTACGAGACCATCATGGTCAACTGTAACCCGGAGACGGTTTCCACTGACTACGACACTTCCGACCGCCTCTACTTCGAGCCGGTAACCCTGGAAGACGTGCTGGAAATCGTACGCAAGGAAAAGCCGGTGGGCGTGATCGTCCAGTTTGGTGGCCAGACGCCGCTGAACCTGGCGCGCTACCTGGCCAACGAAGGTGTGCCGATCATCGGTACCACCCCGGAACAGATCGACCGCGCCGAAGACCGCGAGCGCTTCCAGCAGATGATCATGCGCCTCGGCCTCAAGCAGCCGCAGAATGCCATCGTGCGCTCCGAGTACGAAGCGATTCAGCGCGCGAAAGAAGTGGGTTACCCGCTGGTGGTGCGCCCGTCCTACGTACTGGGCGGCCGCGCCATGGAGATCGTCTACAAGGAAGACGAACTCAAGACCTACATGAAGGAAGCGGTAGAAGTTTCCGAAGATGCACCGGTACTGCTGGATCATTTCCTGCACTCCGCCATTGAGGTGGATATCGATGCGGTATCCGACGGCCAGGACGTGGTAATCGGCGCGATCATGCAGCACATCGAACAGTGTGGCGTGCACTCCGGTGACTCCGCCT